>DASYJR010000001.1:0-9914 GCA_035996305.1 Amnibacterium sp.
GATCGACGCCCGGGTCGCCGACGGGGAGCGGCTGCCGCTCGCCGGGCTGCTCGCCGCGGTGAAGGACAACATCGACGTGGCGGGCCTGCCCACCACCGCCGGCGCGCGGTCCTTCGCGTACCAGCCGGCGAGGGACGCCACCGCGGTCGCGCGGCTCCGCGCCGCGGGGGCCGTGGTGCTCGGCAAGACGAACCTCGACCAGTTCGCCACCGGCTTGGTGGGCACACGCAGCCCCTTCGGCGCCGTCCGGAACGCCTGGGACCCCGAGCGGATCTCCGGCGGCTCCTCGTCCGGATCCGCGGTCGCCGTCGCTCTCGGGATCGCGGATGTGGCGCTCGGGACCGACACCGCCGGCTCCGGGCGAGTGCCCGCGGCGCTCAACGGCATCGTCGGGGTGAAGCCGACCTTCGGCCTCATCCCGACCACCGGCGTCGTCCCGGCGTGCCGCACACTCGACTGCGTCACCGTCTTCGCCCGGGATCTGGGGCTCGCCGCACGCACCGCGGAGCTGCTGCAGGGTCCCGACGGCATCGATCCGCTCGCCCGCCGCCCGCAACCGGGCGCCGCGCTGCCCGCGCTGCCGCGCGTGGCGATCCCGACGCCTCGGCACCTGCACGGCCTCGCCCCCGGCTGGGCCGGGGCCTTCGCGGCGGCGGTCGACCGCCTCGCATCGACCGGCGTCGAGATCGTCGAGGTCGACATCGCCCCGCTGATCGAGGCGGCGGAGCTCCTCTACGGCGGCGCCTTCGTCGCCGAGCGGACGGCGTCGGTCGGCGACCATGTCGCGGCGCACCCGGAGCTCGTCGGCTCGGACCTCGATCCGACCGTGGCCGCGATCCTCGCGGGTGGACGCTCGGCCACGGCGGTGGACTACTTCCGTGACCGGGAACGGCTCGACCGGCTCCGTCTCGTCGGACTCGACGCACTCGAGGGCACCGACGCCCTGCTGACGCCGACCACCACCGGGCACCCGACCCTGTCGGAGGTGGCGACGGATCCGGTCGGGGTGAACAGCCGGCTCGGTCGATACACGAACCACGCCAACCTCCTCGACCGATCCGCCCTCGCCGTGCCGGCCGGCAGCGTGGAGGGGCTGCCGTTCGGCGTGATGCTCACGGGCGCACCGTTCGCGGACCGTGCGCTCGTCGAGCTCGCCCGCCGCATCCAGAACCCTCCGGTCGACCTCCTCGTCGTCGGGGCGCACCTGACGGGGCAGCCGCTGAACCACCAGCTGGTCGCTGCCGGCGGCACGCGTACCGCGGCGGTGACGACGGCTCCCGCGTACCGCCTGTTCGCCCTCGAGACCATGCCGCCGAAGCCGGGTCTCGTGCGCGTCGGTGACGGCGGGAGCGCCGTTGCCGGGGAGGTCTGGGCGCTCCCCACCGCCGGCCTCGGTGACCTCGTGGCCGCCCTGCCGTCGCCGATGGCGATCGGGTCCGTCGAGCTCTCGGACGGCAGGCGGATCGGCGGGTTCCTGTGCGAGCCCGCCGCCCTCCGGGACGCCGAGGACATCACGCGGTACGGCGGCTGGCGGTCCTACCTGGACGCGATGGCAGGATCGGCGGGATGAGCACAGCTGAATCCACGCGGATCGGCCGCCCCCGCAGCACTCCCTCCGCCTCGGTCGGCACCGCCAGGGAGGAGATCCTGGACGCGGCCGCGGCGCTGTTCGCCGAGCGTGGCTACGCCGGCACCTCCACGAGAGCGATCGCGGAGCGCGTCGGAATCCGGCAGGCATCGCTCTACTACCACTTCGCGGGGAAGGACGAGATCCTGCTCGACCTGCTCGAGATCTCCGTCCGGCCGAGCCTCGACGTCGTCGACCGACTCCGGGACGCCGGCGACCCCGCTGCCGCGCTCTACGCGCTCGCGGCCGTCGATGTCGACACGCTCGCCGCGGCACCCCACAACATCGGATCGCTGTACTTCGCGCACGAGGTGGACGAGCCCCGCTTCGACAGCTTCCGGCGGCACCGCGCTCAGCTGCAGCAGGGGTACGCGGAGCTGGCCCGGGCGGTCGATCCCGACGGCGACGCCGCATTCCTCGGCGCATGCTGCATGCAGCTCGTCGAGATGGTGATCCCCCTGCGCCGCGACGCGGAGATCGGATCCGGCACGGCGGACGCCATCGCGCGGGCTTGCCTCCGCCTGGTCGGAGCAGATCCCAGCGCGGCGACGGGCGGGGCCCGGCTGCTCGAGCAGCTGCTGACGGATCGAGGGTGAGGGAGCGCGAGCGGATCGCGAGGTCGATTCGTTCGCGCAGAGGTCTTTCCGCGGCTCGCCTCCCTCGACTCCCGCAAGCGGGCGGACCGACGCGGGCGCTGTCCCTGGGACTCGGCGGATCCTCCGGTGTGGTTTCTTTGGGTGTTCGCCGAGGATCCGCAGCGTCCTGGTCCCCGCCGCGTGAGCGGGGGCACCTCGGGTCGACCCCGGTCCGGCGTGCGCGAAAGCCCGAGAACCGTGCAGATACGCCGTTCAGGCTCCCTCGCTGAACGTGCAGCGCTGCGCCTGATCGGGAACGGGCGCCCGGTCCGCGCCCGAGCTCCCAGGAATCCGACCGAACGGAGCGCATACTCGTGCCCGCAATTCGGGCGCGGGCCCGGATCGCAGGAGCACCACGGTCGGCGAGGAGCAGTCGTGCTAGTCAGCGAGATCATGGGCAGCCGCGCGAGCACGGCGCCCAACCGTTGTGTCGGCGTGGAGTATCCGCCGAGCGAGCAGTACCGGGTGATGTCCGCCGCGGTCGATCTCTACCGCGTGCTCGGGGTCGACGTCGAGGTGGAGGGGCTGCGAATCTCCGTGCCCTGCAGCGAAGCGTTCGCAACACCCCTGATCGGCGTGCTCGAGCATCGCACCGGTCGAACCGCCTTCAACGAGTGGCGGAGCACACGCCCCGCCTGAGCGACGGCGGCACGAGCGGATCGCTGGGACCGGACCGCGGCCCGGCGTGCCGATCGCTGCGGTCCCCGGGGTTGGGCGGGTCGCCCAAATGCGCGCCCGAGCTCCTCAGCCCCGGGAGATCTGCGCCGTCGTGGACTCGGCGTGATCCGGGCGGCTCGCCTTCGCTGAGGGATCCGGTCGGTGCTGACGATCGTCCGAACAGAAGCCCCGACTTCGAGCGGCAGCCAGGGGCCGGCCGACCGGGGTCCGAGGGGTGCCGTTCGACGACACGCCGCCGGGGCCGGCGAAGGCCGGCGTCCTCACAAGCACGGTGTCGGCCGTCGATGCCACCCCCCTGAGTGCCGCCTCAAGGCGGGTGCGGAAGGCTTCTGCCGGACATGTCTGCATCGGGGAACGGCTCCGCACGGGCCGTCGCCGGCCGGGCCGCGTTGACCGCCGCCGAATTCGGTGCCGCCGGTGTGCTCGGCGGCCTCGCTGCGGCGATCATCGCGGTGGGCAAGGTGCTTCCCCACGCTGGAGCCCTGGAGATCCTGGCCACCATCCCGTTCGCGGTGCTCGCAGCGCAGCGGCGCCCTCGAGCCGTGCTCACCGGGGCGATCGCGGGCGGCACGGTGGCGCTGCTCCTGGCCGGCCTCGGCGCCTTCATCACCGTCGGAGGGTGCGCGGTCGTCGGCGGCGCGGCCGGATGGGTGAAGGCGCACGGCCGAGGCGGATGGGCCGTGCTGGGCTCCGCCCTCCTCCTGGGGCCGCTCGCGGGCCTCGCCGCGGATGCGATGCTGCTCCTGTTCGCGCCGCTGCGCGCACTCGCGATCGGCAGCGTGCGGCACGTGGCGGCCGGGGCGGCGATCGCTCTCCATCCCGTGCCGGTGCTGGGCCCCACGGCCGCATACCTCAGGGACCTGGTCGGGCTGGTCACCGATGCCTGGTGGCTGTGGATCCCGGTCGCCGCGACCGTCGCCGCAGTGGGCGGCATGCTCGTGACCTGGCGCCTCCTCGGGGCGGCGATCGCGCGGCTCGCTCCGGTTCACGGGGAGGGGATCGGGGACCTGGCGCAGGAGCCGGACGCCCCCCCGCCCGTCCCGCTGCCCGTCTCCATGGCCGGGATCGAGGTGCGCCATCCGGGCGCGGAGGCTCCGGCGCTGGTGGTCGAGAGCCTGGCCATCACCCCCGGTTCCTTCGTGGTGGTGACCGGGACGAACGGGTCGGGCAAGACGACCCTGCTGCACGTGCTGGCAGGCGCGCCCGTGACGGCGGGCAGGATCGATCGGCCCGGACCGGTGGGGCTGGGCCGGGTCGGCGGCACTTCGCTCGTGCTGCAGCGTCCGGAGACCCAGGTGCTCGGGATGACCGTCGCCGACGACCTCGCATGGGGTCTCCCGGAGGGGTACCCCGTCGACGTCGACGGGGCCCTGGCCGAGGTGGGGCTGGCGGGGCTGGTCGAGCGGCCCACGTCGGCCCTCTCGGGCGGGCAGCTGCAACGCCTGGCCATCGCCGCGGCGATCATCCGGCGACCGGCGCTGCTGCTGTCCGACGAGTCGACGGCGATGGTCGACAGCGCCGGACGGGAGGGCATCGTCGCCCTGCTGGCGGAGCTCCCGCGGCGGCACGGCATCACCGTCGTGCACGTCACCCACTTCGAGGTGGAGGCGCAGGCTGCGGATCGCCACATCGTGCTGGCGGGCGGCCGGATCGTCCGCGACGGCGCGCCCGCCCCCGCAGCGCGAGCGGCCCCGGCCGCCGCCCGGCCCGAGGTCGTCGCCAGCCCGTCGCCGGGGCCGGTCCTCGACGCGCGCGGCCTCGGCTATGTCTATGCGCCCGGGACCCCCTGGGCGCACGTCGCTCTGCGCGACGTGTCGATGCACGTCGCCGCCGGCGAGGGGGTGCGCATCGAGGGCGGCAACGGCAGCGGCAAGACCACCCTCGCCTGGCTGCTCGCCGGACTCCTCGTCCCGACGTCCGGGAGCTGCACCCTCGGTGACCGCCCCGTGCACCGACTGCCGGGAGCCGTGAGCATCGCGTTCCAGCACTCGCGTCTTCAGGTGCAGCGTCCTACGGTCGACGCCGAGATCGCGTCGGCCGCCGCGCGCGAGTTCGCATCGAGGGACGAGCAGATCCTGTTCGCGCGCCGAGCACTGGCTCTGGTCGACCTCGACGGCGACGTGGCCGAGCGTCCGGTCGACGCCCTGAGCGGCGGGCAGCTGAAGCGGGTGGCGCTGGCCGGCATCCTGGCCAGGGATCCCCGAGTGCTGGTCCTCGACGAGCCGTTCGCGGGCTTGGATCCGGACAGCCGGGATGCGTTGGTCGGCACCCTCGTGCGGCTGCGGGAGGTGCGGGGGATGGCGATCGTGCTGATCACCCACGACCTCGTCGGCGCCGACCGCCTGTGCCCGCGCGTGATCTCCCTGCGGCAGGGGGTCCTGGTGTGACGCGCCCGCAGCCCAGCTGGAGCGCGGTGCTGCTGCGCACCCTGCCCCGTGCGACGCCGCTGCACCGGATGTGGGCCGGCACCAAGCTCGTCGTGCTCCTGGCGATCACGGTCACCTGCCTCGCACTGCCGGGCTGGGGTGCGGTGGCGGCCCTGATCGGGGTGGTCGCGGTCGCGGGCGCGACGGCGCGGGTCCCGATGTCGGTGGTGCCCCGGCCGCCGATCTGGTTCTGGCTGCTCCTCGCGGTCGGCGCCGCGGTGGCGCTGCTCGGCGCCGGGCTCGCCCTGTACGTCCAAGCGCTGGTCATCTCGTTCGGCGTGCTCGGCCTCGGCCTCCTGCTCGGCTGGACCACGCCGCTCGACGAGATCCCGCCCGCGCTCGCCTCGCTCGGCCGACCTCTCGTCCGCGTGGGTCTGCCTGTCGAGACCTGGGCCGCCGCGGTGGGGATCAGCCTGCGGACGCTGCCGTTGCTCGTGGAGGAGATCCGGGTGATCACGGCCGTGCAGCGGGCACGCCGGCCGCCGTCCGCGCCGCGGATCCAGGCACTGCGGCGCGCCGCGCGGGACGGGGTGGATCTCTGCGTGACGTTGCTCGCCGTGACGGTGCGACGCGCCGCGGAGATCGGCACCGCCACCGCCGCGCGCGGCGGCACCCCGCTCGTGGCCCGTCGCGCGGTGCATCTCGTCGGGGCGGATCTCGCTGCGTTCGGCGCAGCAGCGCTGACCGTGGCGGCCGCAGCGCTCTATCCCTGACGCGCCGAGGAGTGGCCCAGGATCTCGAGCCGGGGGGCGTGACCCCGCCTCAGCGGCGTGTCCGTCGACCAGGACGCAGGGGAACACCTGCAGCTCGGGCGGATCCGATGCGCGGTGTGCTCCGCGGACGGCTCGCCGAGCCGCGCTCTTGCCAGACCGCGCCGCACCGCGTACGGTCAGCGACAAAGCGGTTTGGCAAAGCGGTTTGCATTTCGCCGGTGATCCCCCGCTGGCAGAAGCGGTGCCGACGCCGGCACCGCGCCCGGACGTCCGGAGGTGGCCGCGTGGTCTCGATCTCCGATGTCGCCCGCCGGGCGGGCGTGAGCCCGACGACCGTTTCGCACGCCCTGAGCGGCAAGCGGAGTGTCAGCGAGCCCGTGCGGGAACGGGTCCGCGCCGCGATGGCCGAGTTGGACTACGTGCCTACCCGGGCCGCCAGGAGTCTCGCCCTCGGCAAGACGCAGGTGATCGCGCTGGTCGTGCCCGACATCGCGATCGGCTACTTCGCCGAGTTGGCGAAGGGCATCGAGTCCGCGGCCATGGAGCGCGGATACAACATGATCCTCGCGACCACGGGCTTCGATGCGGGCCGTGAGAGTCGTTACTTGGAGATGATCGCCTCCCGGGCTGTGGACGGGATCGTCTACGCCTCAGGTGCGCCCATCCGTGCGGAGGCGCGGACCGCGCTGACGGGTGCGGTTCCCGTGATCCTCGTCGACGAGGAGGTCGAGGGCGTCGAGCTCCCCACGGTCGTCTCGGACAACGAAGAGGGTGGGCGCCTCGTGGCCGAGCACCTTCTGGCGCTCGGGCACCGGACCGTTCTCGAGATCCAGGGGGTGGCGACGCCCGTCTCGAGTGTGAGGCGCAGCGCCGGGTTCGCGAAACTCTGGGGCAGGGCCGGCGGCCGCGTGCTCACAGCGTGGGGTGACTACTCGGCCGACGGTGGATCCGCCGCGGTGGCCTCGTTCGCAGACGCGTTCGCGGCGGACGAGATCACGGCCGTCTTCGCCCACAACGACCTCATGGCGTTGGGGGCCATCGACCGGTTGCGCAGCCTGGGCCGCGACGTCCCGCGCGACGTCTCGGTCGTGGGTTTCGACGACATGACGATCGCCCGCTACAGCCCCCCTCCGTTGACCACCGTGCGGCAGGACGCACTCGAGCTCGGCACTCGCGCTACCGAGGCGCTGCTCGACGCGTTGGAATCGGGCGACGTGCCCCCGGCGGGCCGCGTCGTGATCCCGGTGCGACTCATCGTGCGTGGGTCGACCGGCGAGGTCCGCCGATGACGCGGCATTCGGTGTTCTTCGGTGACGTGGCGCTGGACGAGTACTACGTGGCGGCCCACTTCCCCGAGGCGGGTGACAAGGTGATCGTGCAGGCGCTCGAGCCGGAGTTCGGGGGAAGCGTCGCCAACGCGGCGTCGATCTTCGCCCACTACGGCGCGCCGACCTCGTTCATCGGCCAACTCAATTCCGGAGCCCTCACCCAGCGCCTGCTCGCTCAGTTGCGCGAGCAGGGCGTGGACACCCGATTCACGATCTTCGACGAGACGGTGCCCGACTCGCACTGCATCGTCCTGCTGTCGCGGGGAGAGCACATCGTGCTCATCCCCACGCTCGGAATCACCCACACGGAGATCACGCCCGAGGCGTTCGAGCACATGGCGGAGGCGGAGTTCGTCGTCACGACGCTCACCGATGCGAAGCCGTTCCGGATGGACGGCCTGGGTGCGCCGCAGGTGCTGGACGCGCTGCGGGACCGCGGCGTGAAGATCGTCCTGGACCTCGACGTGTACAACGAGGAGAACCAGGGCTCGGGACTCGTCGAGCACTGTGACCTCGTCTTCATGAACTCATTGGGAGCCGAGCGCTTCGCCGGCTCGGGTGGGTCGATCGACCGGCTGCTCGAGGGCGGCGCCCTTGCGGTGATCGTCACCCGGGCGGGCGAAGGCTGCGAGCTGCACACCCCGGCGGGGAGGGCGCTGGTGCCGGGCATCCCCGTCGAGGTCGTCGACGTGACCGGCGCCGGTGACACCTTCACGAGCTCGTTCCTGTGGGCGCTCTCGGCGGGTTCCGACCTCCTCTCAGCCGCCACGTTCGCCAACGCCGCCGCCGCGCGTGCGGTGGGAACGGTCGGCGCACGTGCCGGCGTCGCTAGTCGCGAAGACGTCGAGGAGTTCCTTCGTTCCCATTCCCCGGTCACGTCGATGACGACGTGACCATCCCGACAGTGTCGCGCGCGGCACAGAGAGAGGACGCCGACAATGGCATCCAGCGGTTTCACCCGATTCATGCAGGGCTACGGTCGCCTGACCATATTCATGATCCCGATCGGGGTCGCGATCAACTTCGTCGGCGGCCAGATCGCGCTCCTGCTCAAGCTGCCCGTCTACCTCGACAGCATCGGCACGATCCTGGTCGGCGCGACCTGCGGCAGCCTGCCAGGGGCGCTCGTGGGACTGCTCTCCAACGCGATCAACTCGATCACATCGCCGCCGACCTTCGCGTTCGCCGTCCTGAACGTCGCGTTCGGCCTGCTCGCCGGGTACTTCGGGCGCCTCGGTGTCTTCCGTGTCTGGTGGAAGACCTTGCTGTCCTCGCTGGCGTTCGCGTTCATCGGCGGCTTCTGTGGTGCCCTCATCACGATCTGGGTGTTCGGCGGACTCGCGGTCGGGGGCGGCGCACTCGTCGTCGGAGCGCTCAGGGCGCTGGGAATGGACCTCACCGCAGCCAACTTCGCGGCGCAGCTGCCGATGGACGTCCTGGACAAGGTGCCGACCGTGCTCATCGTCTACGCGATCATCAAGGGCATCCCGCGACGGCTGCTCGTCAAGCTGCCGCTCGGCTGGGTCTATCTCGGCCAGCGCAAGTCGGGGACGGCGAAGCAGGTGCCGGCGGACGCCTCGCGGGCATGACCCCGGGGACGCTGAGCGCGACGGCCGACGCCTATCGGCGGCCCCTCTCCCTCGGGAATCCGCTACTCGACCTGCAGCCGATCGCCATGGTGACGGCGATCACCTCGCTGATCGTGGTCGCGGTGGCAAGTCCCGGGTGGGCCCTTCAATCGGCGGTCAGCGTCCTGTTCGTGGTGATCGCGTTCCTCGCCGGGCGCGGACGAAGCTACCTCGCGACCATCCTGAAGCTGTGGGTGGCTGTCGGGTTCCTCCTGTTCGCCCTTCGCGCGCTGCTCGTGAAGGGGCAGGACGTCCTCGTGCCTCTCGGGCCGATCGCCGTCACGCGGGAGGGCATCCAGGACGGGCTGGTGTTCACGACCGCGGTGATGGCGATCTGTGGTGGCGTCACGCTCTTCTTCGCGATCGTCTCGATGCGTCGTCTCACGCTCGCCCTCGAGCGGGTCGGCATGAGCCCTCGGGCCACGTACGTCGTCCTCGCCTCATTCCAGTCCATCACCGATCTCGGTGAGACGGCGAGAGTGGTGCTCGCAGCGCAAAAGGCGCGCGGGATCGAGACCGAGGGCAACGTCCTCGTCCGTGCCCGCGCATTCTTCCCGGTGCTCGCGCCCGTGTTCATCACCGCGATGTCGGCGACGGAGGAGCGGGCCATCGCTCTTGACGCCCGCGCCTTCAACAGTCCCAACCGGCACACGAGCGTGGTCCTCCTGCGGCCGTGGAGTGCCGGCGACACCGTCGTCGTCGTCGTCGCGCTCGTCCTCATGGTCGCCGTGGTGCTGGGAAGAGTCGTCGGGTGGTTCTAGCTTCGTTGCGAGGGGTGGGGTTCACATACGCCTATGCCGAGCGTCCCGCTCTGGTGGACGTCCACCTGCAGCTGGACGAGGGGCGACTGCACGGCATCGTCGGGCTGAACTCGAGCGG
>DASYJR010000002.1:0-6457 GCA_035996305.1 Amnibacterium sp.
GGTCCGAACCCGCCGCCCGGCACGGTCGCCCCCACGTCGACGCTCCGCGCCTGCCCCTGCCAGACCGCGAGCAGCAGCGCCGCGCCGACGACGCCGCCGGCGAGCTGCGCGACGAGGTACCCCGCGAGATCGTGCCGGTGCACCTTGCCCTGGGTCCAGAACGCCAGCGTGACGATCGGGTTGAGGTGCGCCCCGCTGCGCCGGCCGATGGGGCTCACCGCGATCAGGCTGCCCACGCCCGCGAACCACAGCCCGTTCAGCAGCAGCCGGTTCGAGAGCGGCCAGTCTCGGACGGGGGAACCGGATCCGCTCGTCATCACGACGACGGACAGCCCGAGCCCCACCAGGATCGCCGTGCCGACGAGTTCGCACAGCCACTCGACGGCGTGCGATCCCGGTCTGGCAGCCTGCGGGGCGACGAGGGGGACACCGTCGCGGTCGGCGTGGAGCAGGGGCATCGGGTCCTCCGGATCAGGCCTCCCCAGGCTCCACGACGCGGCGGGCGGGAACCTGAACGGAGGCGGTCCGCCAGGATGGAGGCATGGCCGCCCCCGTGAACCCGCCGCGCGGCATGCGCGACTTCCTGCCCGCCGAGAAGGCCAGGCGGGAACGCGCGCTCGCCACCATCCGGGCGGTCTACCGGGCGCACGGCTTCGACGAGATCGAGGCGCCCGCGGTCGAGGAGGTCGGGCGGCTGCACGCCGGCATCGGCGGCGACAACGAGAAGCTCGCCTACAGCGTGCTGAAGCGCGGCCTGACCGCGGAGGACGTCGCGGCGGCGGCGGAGGGCGGCGACCCGCTCGCCCTCGCCGACCTCGGCCTCCGGTACGACCTGACCGTGCCGCTCGCCCGCTTCTACGCGACGAACCAGGCGCAGCTGCCCCCCGTGTTCCGCGCCATCCAGATCGGGCCGGTCTGGCGCGCCGAGCGGCCCCAGCGCGGCCGCTACCGCCAGTTCGTGCAGTGCGACATCGACGTGCTCGGCGAGCCCGGCGCCCTCGCCGAGCTCGAGCTGATCGCCGCGACCACGGATGCGCTCGCCGCCCTCGGCCTCGACGGGGTGCAGGTGCGCGTGAACGACCGGCGCATCCTGAACCGCCTGCTCGCCACCTGGGGCGTCGCGGACGAGGGGGCGCCCCGCGCGCTCATCACGATCGACAAGCTCGACAAGATCGGGGTGCCGGGCGTCGTGGGCGAGCTCGCGGAGCTCGGGATCGACACCGCCGGGCTCGACGACGCGTTCGCGCGGCTCGCCTCCGCCGGCTGGGACCTGCTCGTCGATCCGCCCGCCTGGCTCGACGCCGACGCCTACCGCGACCTGCTCGCGCTGCGGGACGCGCTGCCCGCCGTCGATCTCCGCTTCGACCCCACGCTGGTGCGCGGCATGGGGTACTACACGGGCACGATCTTCGAGGTCGCGCATCCCGGATCCGCCGGCTCCGTCGCCGGCGGCGGTCGCTACGACGGGATGATCGGCCGCTTCCTCGGCCGCGATGTGCCCGCCGTCGGGTTCTCGATCGGCTTCGAGCGCATCCTCGACCTCCTGCCCGAGTCGGGCGCCGAGGGCGCCGCCCTGGTGCTGCTGCACGACGCGGACGTGCCGGCCGCAGCGCTCCTCGACGCCAAGCGTGCGGCGCAGTCGCTCGCCGGCCGGGTGCGGCTGGAGCGGGCGCGCAAGAACCGCAGGGGCCAGCTCGATGCGCTCGCCGCAGAGGGGTTCACCGCCTTCGCGACGGTGACGGCCGACGGCGTGGGGGAGCAGCGCCCCCTCACGTGACCCTGCCCCCCTCCGCCCGCCCGCTGCGCGATCGACGGCTTCTCTGCACGCGAGGGCTCCCCATCCGCATGAGCAGGTCGACGGATGCCGGTTTCTCCGTCGGTCGGGCAGGAGCGCGGCTCAGCAGCCGGCGTCGAGCTCGCGGACGAGGTGGGCCGGCGCGACCCAGCGGAACGAGGCGTCGAGGAGCTCCGCGACCTCGGTCCAGTCGGTGTCGGGCGAGTCCACGTCGATGCCGAGCCACCCCTTCGGCCCCACGTAGGCCGGTACGAAGAACCGCGGATCCGGCAGGCGCGCGGGCCGCTCGTCGTCGTCGACGTGCACGAGCAGCGCGCGGTCGTGCCGAACGTGGTCGGGCCCCTTCGTGCCGCCCCCGAAGACGGCGAACGCCTGCCCGGCGAAGAAACCAGGGCCGACCATGGGCCACACGCTCCTCCGCCCCGGGCAGGGCCAGGGCCGTCTCCCGCACCCGCGCGAGCAGCGGATCGTGCTCGTCGAACATGATCGGATGCGTCGCCATGGGCCCTCCCGTCGAAGCGGATCCGGAGCACTCCACCGGCACGCCGCCTCGAGCGCGCGGAACGCGGCGTGTCGCCCAGTTTCTCCGGAACGACGCGATGACGGAAGCGCGATGACGGAAGCGCGGCGGCGGCTCGAGAGCCCGGGCGCCCGGCCAGCGGGCGTTCCCGCGCGGTCACTAGAGTGACCACCGGCCGCCCGCCGGCCGCAGGACGTACGACGGAAGGACCGCCCCATGGCCGCCATCGACACCATCGACGCCCGCGAGATCCTCGACTCGCGCGGCAACCCGACCGTCGAGGTCGAGGTGCTGCTCGAGGACGGCGTGGTCGCGCGCGCGGCGGTGCCGTCCGGCGCCTCCACCGGCGCGTTCGAGGCCTACGAGCTGCGCGACGGCGACAAGGGCCGCTACGGCGGCAAGGGCGTCGAGAAGGCCGTCGCGGCCGTCGTCGACGAGCTGGGCCCTGCCGTCGAGGGCATCGACGCCGCGGACCAGCGGATCGTCGACGCGACCCTCATCGCCACCGACGGCAGCGACAACAAGTCGAACCTCGGCGCGAACGCGATCCTCGGGGTCAGCCTCGCCGTCGCGAAGGCCGCCGCGCTCTCGGCCGAGCTGCCGCTCTTCCGCTACATCGGCGGCCCGAACGCGCACGTGCTGCCCGTCCCGATGATGAACGTCATCAACGGCGGCGCCCACGCCGACTCGAACGTCGACATCCAGGAGTTCATGATCCTGCCGATCGGTGCGGAGTCGTTCCGCGAGGCCCTCCGCTGGGGCGCGGAGACGTACCACGCGCTGAAGGGTCTGATGAGCGGCAAGGGCCTCTCCACCGGCCTCGGCGACGAGGGCGGCTTCGCGCCGAACCTGTCCAGCAACCGCGCCGCGCTCGACCTGCTGATCGAGGCCATCCAGAAGGCCGGATACACGCCCGGCACCGACATCGCGCTCGCCCTCGACGTGGCGAGCACCGAGTTCTTCGACACGGGCGGCTACACCTTCGAGGGCCGGGCGAGGAGCGCCGCCGAGATGAGCGCCTACTACGCCGACCTCGTCGCGAACTACCCGCTCGTCTCCATCGAGGACCCGCTGGCGGAGGAGGACTGGGAGGGCTACGAGACCCTCACCGCGGAACTCGGCGCGACGGTGCAGATCGTCGGCGACGACCTCTTCGTCACCAACCCGGCCCGCCTCCAGCAGGGCCTCGCCCGCAAGGTCGCGAACTCCATCCTCGTGAAGGTCAACCAGATCGGCACGCTGTCGGAGACGCTGGACGCGATCACGGTCGCGACCTCCTACGGCTACAAGAGCATGATGAGTCACCGTTCCGGCGAGACCGAGGACACCACGATCGCCGATCTCGCCGTCGCCACGGACGCGGGCCAGATCAAGACCGGAGCGCCTGCCCGGTCCGAGCGGGTCGCCAAATACAATCAGCTGCTCCGGATCGAGGAGGAGCTCGGCGAGGCCGCGGTCTACGCCGGCAGGAGCGCCTTCCCGCGCTTCCAGGGCTGAACGCCCGGCCGCGGGAGACGCGGAACGGGGGCGCATGACGGACGCAGCGGGCAAGAGCGCGCCATCGACCCGTCGCCGGCTGACGCTCGTCGGCGGTCCGCTCTCCGGGGTGCGCATCCCGGGGCTCGCCGTCGCCGCGATCGTGCTGCTCGTCTTCGCCGTGGTGAGCCTCGCGCCGCAGGCCGGCACGTACCTGCGGACGCAGCAGCAGCTGACGGACACCGCGGCCAAGGTGGCGTCGCAGGAGCGGAACCTCCAGCAGCTCGACGCCGACGTGGCCCGATGGAACGACCCCGCCTACATCCGATCGCAGGCCGGGAGCCGCCTCTTCTACGTGCTGCCCGGCGAGACCACCTACCGGGTCGTCGGACTCCCGGCGACCCCACCCGGCACGGCGGCAGCGCCGTCGAGGACCGTGCAGCAGACGCGCACGAACTGGCTCGACGGCCTGCTCGGCTCCGTCGTGACCGCCGGCACGACCGAGTCGCCGCATCCGACCACGGCTCCCGCGGGCGGATGAGCGCCCCCACCGAGGCCGATCTCGCCGCCGTCGCCGATCAGCTCGGTCGGCCGGCCCGCGATGTGCTCGGGATCCCGGCGCGCACCCGCGACGGCGCCCCCGCCGTCGTCTCGACCTCGCCCCGGCTCGCCGACGGCACGCCGTTCCCGACGTTCTACTACCTGACGCACCCGGTGCTCGTCGCTGCGATGTCGCGGCTGGAGGCGGACGGCCGCATGCGCGAGTTGAACCACCGCCTCGAGACCGAGCCGGAGCTCGCCGCCGCCCACGAGGCGGCCCACCGCGCCTACCTGGCAGACCGCGAGGCCGTCGCCCTCGTGCCGGAGCTCGCCGGGGTGAGCGCGGGCGGCATGCCGACGCGCGTGAAGTGCCTGCACGCCCTCGCGGCCCACGCGCTCGCGGCCGGACGGGGCGTGAACCCCATCGGCGACCTCGCCCTGCAGGAGGCCGCCGCAGCCGATCCGGCGGTCGCCCGCGCGGTCGGCCCGTGGGCGGGCGGCTGAAGGCCTCCTGTAAACTCGATCCCCGACCTGGCCCGCCACCCGGAGGAGTTCTGAGACCTGTGCCTCGCATCCTGATCGTCGGAGGCGGCTACGCCGGCTTCTACACCGCGTGGAAGCTCGAGAAGTGGCTGCAGAAGGACGAGGCGGAGATCGTCGTCGTCGACCCCCTGCCGTACCTCACCTACCAGCCGTTCCTGCCCGAGGTGGTGGGCGGATCCGTCGAGGCGCGGCACGCCGTCGTGCTGCAGCGCAAGCATCTGAAGCGCAGCCGGGTCGTCACCGCCCGCGTCACCGCCATCGATCACGCGGCGAAGACCGCGCAGATCACGCCCGAGGTCGGCGACCCGTGGACGATGTCGTACGACCACATCGTCGTGACCGCCGGATCCGTGAGCCGCACGTTCCCGATCCCGGGCGTCGCCGACGAGGCGTTCGGCCTGAAGACGATCGAGGAGGCGGTCGCCATCCGCGACCGCATCATCACGAACTTCGACAAGGCCGCGAACCTGCCGGCCGGCCCCCAACGCGACCGGCTGCTCACCTTCGTGGTGGTCGGCGGCGGCTTCGCGGGCATCGAGGTCTTCGGCGAGATGCGCTCGCTCGCATCCGCACTGCTGAAGTACTACCCGCAGCTCACGTTCGACGACACCCACTTCCACCTGATCGAGGCGATGGGCCGGATCATGCCGGAGGTGTCGCTGCCGACGAGCCACTGGGTGCTCAAGAACTACGCCGAGCGCGGCGCGATCGTGCACCTCGACACGCAGCTGAAGAGCGCCGAGGGCGGTCGTATCGAGCTGTCCACGGGCGAGACCTTCGAGACCGACGTGATCGTCTGGACCGCCGGCGTCATGGCCTCCCCGATGCTCCGCAACACCGACCTGCCCGTCGAGGAGCGCGGCCGCCTGCGCGTCCGCGCCGACCTGCGCGTCGTCACCGCCGAGGGCGAGGTCGTGCCCGACGCCTGGGGCGCGGGCGACGTGGCCGCCGTGCCCGACCTCACCGGCAAGGGCGTCGGGGGCTTCTGCGTGCCCAACGCGCAGCACGCCGTGCGGCAGGGCAAGCTGCTCGCGAAGAACATCGCCGCCACGCTCCGCGGCGAGGGCGTGCGCGAGTACTTCCACGAGAGCCTCGGCGCGGTCGCGGGTCTCGGCCTGTACGTCGGCGCGTTCCAGAGCGGCAAGATCGCGGTGAAGGGCTTCCCCGCGTGGGTGATGCACCGCGGGTACCACGGGCTCGCGATCCCCACGTGGGAGCGCAAGCTGCGCGTCATCGTGAACTGGGTGCTGAACTTCCTGCTCGGCCGCGACATGGTGAACCTCGAGGCCGTGCAGCATCCGCGCGTGGCGTTCGAGACGTGGGCGTCGCGGCCGCGGCCCGCGGCCGCCGCCGCGCCTTCCGCCGTCGCCGCCCCGGCGCCCGCCGTCGCGGTCACCGCCGCGCCGGCGCCCGAGGCGGAGCCGGAGAAGGTGCCTGCGAAGCGCCCGGCGCGGGGCCGCCGCAAGCCCGCGGCCGAGTCCGAGGCGCCGCAGTCGCCGCTGCCCGGCGCGAAGGGCGTCGAGGCGCCGATCTTCGCCAACCCGGCAGCCGAGCCCGAGAGCGAGCCGGCGAAGAAGTAGCGC
>DASYJR010000003.1:0-3416 GCA_035996305.1 Amnibacterium sp.
CATGAACGGACCCTCAACATCGACTTCCTGATCGGGTACCTGAAGCAGCTGCTCGCCCGCCGCAGCGACCTGAAGGTGATCATCACCTCGGCGACGATCGAGGTGGAGCGGTTCGCCGCCCACTTCGCGGCCCCCGACGGCACGCCCGCACCCGTCGTGGAGGTGTCAGGGCGCACGTATCCGGTCGAGGTCCGCTACCGGCCCCTCGTCGCGGAGGACGCCGGGGACGCCGACGAGGACGTCGACGGGGACGGGCACGCGTCCGAGGACCGCGACCTCGCGCAGGGCGTGAGCGAGGCGCTCGACGAGCTCGAGCGCGACCTGTCCGGCGACGTGCTCGTCTTCCTCTCCGGCGAGAGCGAGATCCGCGACGTCGCCGACGTGCTCCGCGGCAAGTACGCCGGGCGACCGCGTCCGGTCGAGATCCTGCCCCTCTACGGCCGGCTGTCCGCCGCCGAGCAGCACCGCGTCTTCGAGCCGTCGGCCACCGCCGGCGTCGCGCGCCGGATCGTGCTCGCGACGAACGTCGCCGAGACGAGCCTCACCGTCCCCGGCATCCGCGCGGTGATCGACGGCGGCACGGCCCGCATCTCCCGCTACAGCGTGCGGGCGAAGGTGCAGCGGCTGCCGATCGAGGCGATCTCGCAGGCCTCCGCGAACCAGCGCTCGGGCCGTGCCGGCCGCACGAGCGAGGGCATCGCGGTGCGGCTGTACTCGGAGGACGACTTCGCACGGCGGCCCGAGTACACGGATCCGGAGATCCTCCGCACCAACCTCGCCGCGGTGATCCTGCAGATGATCTCCCTCGGCCTCGGCGACATCGCGGCGTTCCCGTTCCTCACCCCGCCCGACCCGCGCGGCATCAAGGCCGGGCTCGAGCTGCTCACCGAACTCGGCGCCGTGCGTGATGGACGCGGCCCTCAGGCCGGGCTGACGCGGATCGGGAACGACCTCGCCCGCCTGTCCGTCGATCCGCGGTTCGGCCGAATGCTGCTCGAAGCGCGCCGGCACGACGTCGTGCGCGAGGTGACGGTGATCGTGGCGGGCCTGACGATCCAGGATCCGCGGGAGCGGCCCGTCGAGCGGCGCGAGCAGGCCGACGCCTCGCACGCCCGCTTCGTCGACCCGACGAGCGACCTCATCGGGCTGCTCAACCTCTGGAACCACTTGGAAGGCGTGCAGGCGGAGTCCTCGTCGAGCGCCTTCCGGCGGCGCTGCAAGGCGGAGTTCCTGAACTTCGTGCGGATCCGCGAGTGGCAGGACCTCGTCCGCCAGCTGTCGGGGCAGCTCGACGACCTCGGCGGCCGTGGGGGCGGACCACGACGCGAGCCGCGCCGGCGGTCCGCGCCGCGCGAGGGCGAGGCGGTGAACGCCGACCTCGTGCACAAGTCGGTGCTCGCCGGCCTGCTGTCGCAGATCGGGATCCGCGACGACCGCACCGCCGCGCCCGCCGGCCGCGGCGGCCGCCCCACGCCACGACGCGGAGCCGTCGAGTTCGTCGGCGCGCGGCAGCTGCGCTTCTCGGTGTTCCCCGGATCCGCGCTCGCGAAGCGGCCGCCCCCCGCTCTCATGTCGGCCGAGCTCGTCGAGACCTCGCGCCTGTTCGCGCGGATGAACGCGGCCATCGATCCGGCGTGGGCGGAGCCGATCGCGGGCGACCTCGTGAAGCGCACCGTGGGTGAGCCGCGCTGGGAGCAGCGGCAGGGGGCCGCCGTCGCCGACGAGCGGGTGACGCTCTTCGGGGTGCCGATCGTCGAGAAGCGGCGGATCCAGTACGCCCGCGTCGATCCCGTGCACGCCCGCGACCTGCTGCTCGAGCACGCGTTCCTCGAGGGCGAGTGGCCCCGCGAGACCGCGCGCGACCCGGCGTACGACTTCGATCCGGCGAATCGTCGGCTCCGCCGCGAGATCGACGAGGAGGCGGAGCGCACCCGCAGGCCGCCCGTCGACGAGCAGCGGGTCATCGAGTTCTACGACGCCCGCATCCCGGCCGAGGTGCACACCGTGCGCGAGTTCGAGGCCTGGTGGCGGGACGCGAAGCAGCAGGCGCCCGACCTGCTCGAGATGGTGCGCGCCGACCTGGTCGAGGAGGAGGACGCGCCCGACGTCGATCCCCGGGAGTTCCCGCCGTTCTGGCGGCAGGGCGAGCAGCGGCTGAAGCTGCGCTACCGGTTCGCTCCCGGGGCCGCCGACGACGGGGTGACCGTGCAGGTCCCGCTGCCCCTGCTCGCCGGGCTCTCCCCGGCCGGCTTCGACTGGCAGGTGCCCGGGTTCCGGCAGGACCTCGTCGCCGCGCTCCTGAAGACGCTCCCGAAGCCGCAGCGGCGCTTCGTCGTGCCCACCGGCGACTGGGCGCGCCGGCTGCTCCCCGAGCTGCCCGCAGGGCCGGAGACCGGCGGCGTGCCCGGGCCCCTCGCGGACGCGCTCGCGCTCATCGTGCGGCGGGTCGCCGGCGCGAACCCCTCGCCTGCCGATTTCGAGGTCGAGCGGCTGCCGCCGCACC
This sequence comes from Amnibacterium sp., assembly GCA_035996305.1. Taxonomy (GTDB): domain Bacteria; phylum Actinomycetota; class Actinomycetes; order Actinomycetales; family Microbacteriaceae; genus Amnibacterium. Next base: position 2,504 of record DASYJR010000003.1, read on the forward strand.
TGCGGATGGCGTTCGAGGTGCTCGATGCGCGGGGCCGCCCGATGGCCCGCGACGTCGATCTCGTCGCCCTGCAGCGCCGGTTCGCCGAGCAGGCGCGGGCGTCCGTCGCGAAGGCCGTCGCGGCTCCGACCCCCGCACGGCTCGCGATCGAGCGGTCCGGCCTCACGACGTTCGACCTCGACGAGCTGCCCCGCGTGCTCGACACCCGGCAGTCGGGCGGCGTCGTGCGGGCGTATCCCGCCCTCGTCGACACCGGATCCGCCGTCGACGTGCGGCTGCTCGCGACGCGCGAGGAGCAGACGGCGGCGATGCGGCTCGGGATCCGCCGCCTCCTGCTGCTCGCCACCCCGTCGCCCGCCCACTACGTCCGTGAGCACCTGTCGGGCGCGGAGAAGCTCGCGCTCGCCACGAGCCCCTACCGGTCGACGGATGCGCTCTTCGCCGACTGCCTCGTCGCCGTCGTCGAGGCCGCGCAGGCGGACGGCACCGAGGACGGCACCGTGTGGACCCGCGCCGGGTTCGAGCGGCTCCGCGACCGGCTCGCCGCATCCGTGCTCGACGACCTCTTCGCCGTCGTCGGGGCGGCCGCCGCTGCCCTGGCCGGCGCCCGCGACGCGGATGCGGCGATCCGGGGGGCGACGAGCCTCGCGCTGCTCCCCGCGCTCACGGACGCCCGCGGCCAGCTCGACGCCCTCATCCATCCCGGCTTCGTGAGCATCGACGGTGCGGCCCGGCTGCCCCGCCTCGCGGTCTACACGGCCGGGATCGTGCGCCGAGTGGAGCGGCTCCCGGAGCAGGCGAACCGCGACCGGGTCTGGATGACGGAGGTCGCCGCCGCGACGGAGCTCTACCTGGCGGCCGGCGGCGTGCTCCCCCTCACCCGCGACGTGCCGGAACGCCTGGTGCGGGTGCG
>DASYJR010000004.1:0-14735 GCA_035996305.1 Amnibacterium sp.
GCCAGCCCGCCGAGGGTCTTCCCGGCCGACTCCGCCGGGCCGAGCACGCGGGGCAGCACCACGTCGTGACCGAGCGCGAGCTCGAGCAGCCTGCGGTCGTACCGGTTCCGCACCGAGTCGAAGTACCCGGTGCCGGAGGCGTCGGACCGGTCGGTCGCCAGCGCCTCGAGCACCGGGCCGGAGTGCGACACGTCGTCCGGCCCGTAGCCCAGCAGGCGCCACGTCAGCCAGTCGTGCGGCAGCGCGACGGCTGCGACGCGGGCTGCCGCGTCCGGCTCCGCGTCACGCAGCCAGCGCAGCTTCGTCGACGTGATCGAGGCGACGGGCACGGTGCCCGTGCGGTCGGCGAGCGCCTGCGCGCCGGCCTCCTCGATCAGTGCCAGCGCGGCGGGAGCGGACCTGGTGTCGTTCCAGAGCAGGGCGTCCCGGACGACGTACCCGTCGCCGTCGAGCACGACCATGCCGTGCTGCTGCCCGGCGATCGAGAGCGCGGCGACGTCGTCGAGGCCTCCCGCGTCCTCGATCGCGGCGAGCAGGGCCCGCCACCACGCCTCCGGATCCACCTCCGTGCCGTCGGGGTGCGACGCCCGCCCGGTGCGCACGACGGCGCCCGTGGCGAGGTCGCGGACGACCACCTTGCAGCTCTGGGTCGACGAGTCGACCCCGGCGACGAGCGTCATCGGGTGGGCCGGGTCAGCGCGCGCCGAGCAGGTGCTCGGTCGCGAGCTGCTGCAGCTGCACGAAGCCGAAGCCCTTCCCGTCGAAGTAGGGCTTCGCGTCGAAGTCCTCGAACGCCCTGCGGTCTGCGAGCAGGTCGTCGACCGTCTCGCCCTCGTTCAGCGTCGGCTGGGACAGTTCCCCGACCTTGGCGCGCTGCAGCGCCTGCTGCACCTCGGGGTCGGCGCGGAAGGCGGCGGCCCGCTCCTTCAGGAGCAGGTAGTTGCGCATGTTCGCGGAGACCGACTCCCAGACCCCCGACTCGTCCTCGGTGCGGCTCGGCTTGTAGTCGAAGTGGCGCGGGCCGTCGTAGGTCGGGCCGCCCTGCGGGCCGCCGTTCTCGAGCAGGTCGACGAGCGCGAACGCGTCGTACAGCTCGCCGTGACCGAACACCAGGTCCTGGTCGTACTTGATGCCGCGCTGGCCGTTCAGGTCGATGTGGAAGAGCTTGCCCGAGTAGAGCGCCTGGGCGATGCCGGCGGAGTAGTTCAGGCCCGCCATCTGCTCGTGGCCGACCTCGGGGTTCACACCGAAGAGCTCCGGCCGCTCGAGCGTGTCGATGAAGGCGATCGCGTGCCCGAGGGTCGGCAGCAGGATGTCGCCGCGGGGCTCGTTCGGCTTCGGCTCGATGGCGAAGCGCATGTCGTAGCCCTTGCTCGTCGTGTAGTCGGCGAGCAGGTTCACGGCCTCGCGGTAGCGCTCGAGCGCCTGGCGGATGTCCTTCGAGGCGTTGTACTCGGCGCCCTCGCGGCCGCCCCACATCACGAACGTCTTCGCGCCGAGCTCGGCGGCCAGGTCGATGTTGCGCAGCACCTTGCGGAGCGCGAAGCGGCGCACGGCGCGGTCGTTCGAGGTGAAGCCGCCGTCCTTGAAGACGGGCGGGCTGAAGAGGTTGGTGGTGACCATGGGCACGATCAGGCCCGTGTCGGCGAGCGCCTGCTTCAGGCGGTCGATCTGGCTCTGCCGCTCCGCGTCGGTCGACCCGAACGCGAAGAGGTCGTCGTCGTGGAAGGTGAGGCCGTAGGCGCCGAGCTCGCTGAGCTTCTCGACGACGTGCACGACGTCGAGGGGGGCGCGGGTGGGGCCGCCGAAGGGATCGGTGCCGTTGTAACCGACCGTCCAGAGGCCGAAGGAGAACTTGTCGTCGCGGGTGGGCTGCGCTGCCATCGTTCCGTTCCTGTCGCAGATTGTTGTGGCGTACAACATAACCGGCGGGCGCCGCGGACCGCAACGGGCGCCGTCCTGCCTACACTGACACGGGTGAGCCTGGGATCGGATGTGTTCGGCGACCAGGGTGGTCGCAACGACCTCGTCCGCCGGCACAACCTCGCGCTCGTGCTGCGCCGCGTGCACGTGGCGCCCGCGACGCGCAGCGAGCTCACGAGGGTCAGCGGGCTCAACCGGTCCACGATCGGTGCGCTCGTCGCCGAGCTCGCGGATCGCGGCCTCGTCGTCGAGGACGAGGCCGCCGGCGCCGGGCAGGTGGGGCGCCCGAGCCCGCTCGTGCGCCCCTCGGACGCGCCGATCGCCGTCGCGGTGAACCCCGAGCTCGACGCCGTCACCGTCGCGACGGTGCGGCTCGGCGGCCGCGTGCTGGCCAAGGAGCGGGTCCCCCTCGACGCGCCGCCGACGCCGGAGGAAGCGGTCACGGTCGCCGTCGCCGCGGCGCGCCGCCTCCTCGCCCGGTCCGGTGGGGCCCGCCTCGTCGGCGCGGGCGTGGCGGTGCCGGGGGTGGTGCGGCGGGTGGACGGCCTGGTGCGGCTCGCCCCGCACCTGGGGTGGCGGGACGTGCCGATCGCGGCGATGGTCGGCGAGGCGCTCGGCGTGCAGGCCGGCGCGGCGAACGACGCGGGTCTCGGGGCCCAGGCGGAGTGGGTGTTCGGTGCCGGGCGCGGCGTCGAGGACCTGGTCTACGTGCACGGGGGCGCGAGCGGCGTCGGCGGCGGCATCGTCTCCGGCGGCGCGCTCGTGGGCGGCGCGACCGGGCATGCGGGGGAGCTCGGTCACGTGGGCATCCGACGCGGCGGTCGCGCCGACACGATCGGGGTGCGCGGCACGCTCGAGTCGGAGGTGCGGCGCAGCGCACTCCTCGAGGTCCTCGGCCTGGAGCGGGCGGATCCGGACGAGCTCGAGTCGGCGCTGATCGCCGACCGCAGCCGGCCGGTGCGGGACGAGGTGCGCCGGCAGATCGACGCCCTCGCCGTCGCGCTCGCCTCGGTGATCAACCTGCTGAACCCGAGCCGGATCGTGCTCGGCGGCTTCCTGTCGGCGCTCACCGCGGCGACCCCCGGTCGGCTCGCGGACGTGGTCGCGACGCGGGCGCTGCCGCTGCCCGACGAGCCCGTCGACATCCGCAGGGCGGAGCTCGGCAGCGACCTGCTGCTCATCGGCGCCGCCGAGCTGCCGTTCACCCGGCTGTTCGCGGACCCGCTGCCCGCCTGACGGGTCCTACTGCGCGACGGGCGCCGTGCTCTCCCGCACGACGAGGTGCGTGGCGAGGTCGATCCGCTGGTCGGTCGGTTCGCCGGCCCCGAGCCGCAGCACCATGCGCGCCGCGGCCGCCGCCATCTTCCTCAGCGGCTGGTGCACCGTCGTGAGGCGCGGGCGGGAGAGCACGGCGAAGTCGCGGTCGTCGTAGCCGACCACGGACAGGTCCTGCGGCACGCGCAGGCCGTGCAGGGTGGCGACCTCGATCACGCCGAGCGCCATGAGGTCGTTGCCCGCGAACACGGCGGTGGGACGGTCCTCGTCCGTGAAGAGGCCCTCGGCGGCGGCGCGTCCGCCCGCGGTGTCGAAGTCGCCGAAGCGCACCCAGTCCTCGCGCACGGGCACGCCGCGCGTGCCCATGGCGGAGCGGAAGCCGTCGAGGCGGGCGAGGGCGCACATCACGTCCTCGGGACCCGTGACCATCGCGATCCTCCGGTGCCCGAGCTCGAGCAGGTGCCGGGTCGCGGTGAGACCGCCGGACCAGTTCGCCGAGCCGACCGACGGCACGTCGGGGGAGGGGTCGCCGGACGGATCGATGACCGCGAACGGGATCATCCGGGAGCGCAGCTGCTCGGCGAGGTGGGGGGAGAGCCCGGACGCCACCAGCACGACGCCGGCGGGCCGTCGGGCGAGCACGCCCTGCACCCACTCCGGCGCGGGCGAATGGCGGTCGCCGCTGACCGAGATGATCACGCTCATCCCGTTCGCGCGGGCGGCCTCCTCGACGCCGGCGATGATCTCGACGCTCCACAGCTCGTGGAAGACGACCTCGATGAAGTTCGACGGCCGGACGGCCGCGCCTCGGCGCCGGTACTCGTACTTGTCGAGCAGCTCCTCGACGCGCCTGCGGGTGTCACCGGCCACGTCGGAGCGGCCGTTCAGCACCTTGGAGATGGTCGACAGCGAGACGCCCGCCTCCTCCGCGAGCATCGCGAGGGTGGTGCGTCCCCGCCCAGCGCTCTCCGTCGCGCTCACCGGTCCTCCTTCGGCCTCATCGCCGCCCCGGCTCGGGTGGTGGCTGCAGCGTACTGCGGTCGGCTCGGTCTTCGAAAGTTTCGAACTCAGAAGTCTCGAACGGGTGTGATGGCAGGCTGAGGCGGTGTTCACCGATCTGCCCGAGGCCGAGCTGGCCGGCTACGCCGGCAGCACGACCGAACCCGGTGACTTCGACGTCTTCTGGGCCGGGCAGCTCGCCCGGTCACGAGCGGTGGCCCGAGCGCCCCGGCTCACCGAGGTCGAGACCGGGCTGACCACGATCCGGGTCTTCGACGTCGTCTTCAGCGGCTGGAACGGCCAGCCCATCCGTGCGTGGCTGCGGATCCCTGCCGGCGCCACCCGGCCGCTCCCGGCCGTCGTCGAGTACGTCGGCTACGGCGGCGGCCGGGGGGCGCCGCACGCGAACCTGCTCTGGGCGGCCGCCGGGTACGCCCACCTGCACATGGACAGCCGCGGCCAGGGCGCCGGCTGGAGCCGCGGCGACACCCCCGACGACGCGCCCGCCGGCCCGCAGGTGCCGGGCGTGATGACGCGCGGCGTGCTCGACCCCGCGACCTACTACTACACGCGGCTGTTCACCGACGCCGTGCTGGCCGTCGACGCGGCCGCCGCCCTCGACGAGGTGGACGAGGCGCGGATCGGCGTCACGGGGATCAGCCAGGGCGGCGGCACCGCGCTGGCCGCCGGCGCGCTGTCCCCGCGGGTGCGGGGCGTCGTGGCGCGGGTGCCGTTCCTCTGCGACTTCCCCCGCTCGACGACGATCACCGATGCGCATCCGTTCGCGGAGATCCCCGCCTACCTCGCGGTGCACCGCGACCAGGAGGCCGCGGTGTTCCGCACGCTCGGCTACATCGACGGGGTGCACTTCGCGCGCCGCGGAACGGCGCCCGCGCTCTTCACGGCCGCGCTGATGGATCCGATCGTGCCCCCGTCCGGCGTCTTCGCCGCCTACAACGCCTACCCCGCGGAGAAGGAGCTGGCGGTGTGGCGGTTCAACGGGCACGAGGGCGGCGGCCCCGACGACGACACCGCCGCGCTCGCGCTCTTCGCAAGGACGCTGCGCGCCTGACCCTCAGCCGCGGATCGTGACGCCGCAGTGCAGCGCCCGGGTGTGGTCCACCCGCCGGGTCGCTCCGGTGAGCTCGACCTCGGCCGTGAGGCGGATGTCCGCGCTCGATGCGCCGAGACGCAGCTCGATCGCTCCCGGCTCGACGACGCGGCCGAGGTCGCGCCCGGGGAAGGAGGTGACGTCCGCCGGCACGGTGAACTCGACCTCGGCCGAGGCGCCCGCGTCGAGCGGGACCCGGGCGAACCCGATCAGCCTGACCACGGGCCGCGTCACCTGGGCGACGGGGTCGTGCAGGTAGAGCTGGACGATCTCCGTCCCGGAGCGGTCGCCCGTGTTCCGCACCGTGAGGCCGACGCGCACCGCGCCGTCGGTCGGGGCCGCGGCGGGGCCGCTCGAGGCGGTGCCGTCGACCGTGAGGTCCGACCACGCGAAGGTCGTGTAGGCGAGCCCTGCACCGAAGGGGTATGCGGGCGTCGGGTCGAGGTTCGACACCTCGCTCCGCGTCGCGAGGATCTGGCTGAGGTAGGTCCACGGCTGCCCGCCGGGCTTCGCCGGGACGCTCACCGGCAGCCGTCCGGACGGGTTCACGGCACCGGACAGCACGCGGGCGACGGCGCCGCCGCCCTCCTCGCCCGGGAAGAAGGTCTGCAGGATCGCGGCGGCTCGCGCCGGCGCCGTGCCGAGCGCGTAGGGGCGCCCCGAGTCGACGACGAGCACGACGGGGGTGCCGCTGCCGAGCACCGCCTCGAGCAGCTCGCCCTGCACACCCGGGAGCGAGAGGTCCGCGGCGTCGCACCCCTCGCCGGAGGTGCCTCGACCGAACAGGCCGGCGCGGTCGCCCAGCACGACGACCGCCACGTCGGCGGCGCGCGCGGCCTCGACCGCGGCGGCGATGCCGGCCGTCTCGAGGCCGTCGACGGTGCAGCCCTGCGCGGCGTCGATCCGCGCATCCGCGAACTCGGTGCGGACCGCGGCGAGCACGGTCGGGATGTCGACGCCGAGGGGCAGCTCCGGATGATGGGCGCCGACGTGACTCGGGAACGAGTAGCAGCCGAGCATCGTGAACGGGTCGTCGGCGGCCGGGCCGATCACGGCGATCGTGCGGGGCGCGGACAGGGGCAGCACGCCGTCGTTCTTGAGGAGCACGACGGCCTCCTCCGCGATCCGGCGGGCGATCGCACGGTCCTCGGCCGGGTCGAGGTCGACCGCGCCGGCCGTCTCGGCACCGGGCTCGAGCTGGGCCTCGGTGAGGGCTGCGGGCCGGGCGTCCCAGCCGGGGTCGAGCAGACCGAGCTCGAGCTTCTGCAGCAGCACGCGGGTGAGGGCGCGGTCGACCACGGTCTCCGGCATGCGGCCCGACTCGACCTCCTCGATCAGCGGGTCGAGGAACGCCTTCGGGCCGGGCAGCTCCACGTCCACACCGGCGGTGAGCGCGAGGCGGGCGGCGTCGCCCCAGGTGCCGGCGACCCCGTGCAGCAGCTTCAGGAACCCGATGCCGAAGTAGTCCGCGACGACGGTGCCCGTGAAGCCCCACGTGTCGCGGAGGAGGCCGGTCAGCAGCTCGGCGTTCGCGGCGGCGGGCACGCCGTCGACCTCCGCGTACGAGTGCATGACGCTGCGCACGCCGCCCTCACGCACCGCCATCTCGAACGGTGGCAGGATCACGTCGGCGAACTCGCGCGGGCCCATGCTGACCGGCGCCAGGTTGCGGCCCGAGCGGGAGGCGGAGTAGCCGGCGAAGTGCTTCAGCGTCGCCACGACGCCCGCCGACTCGAGGCCGCGCACGTAGGCCGTCGCCACGGTGCCGACGAGGTAGGGGTCCTCGCCGATGGTCTCCTCGACGCGGCCCCAGCGCAGGTCGCGCACGACGTCGAGCACGGGCGCGAGCCCCTGGTGCACGCCGACGGACCGCATGGACGCGCCGACCCGCGACGCCATCTCCTCCACGAGCACGGGGTCGAAGGTGGCGCCCCACGACAGCGGCACGGGGTAGGCGGTGGCCTTCCAGGTGGTGAACCCGGCCAGGCACTCCTCGTGCACGAGTGCTGGGATGCCGAAGCGGTTCGACTCGACGATGCGCCGCTGCATCCGGGCGAGCGCGGCGGCGCCGGCGGCCGGATCGACCGGGTTCGTGCCGAACGCCCGGGTCAGCTGGCCGAGGCCCTGCGTGAGGAGCGCATCGAGGTCGAAGCCCTTGTCGAGCTCCGACTGGTGGGGCGCGACCCCCGGGCCCTCGGGGTCCGCGCCGAGCCACATGCCGTAGAGCTGCGCGGCCTTCTCGCGGAGCGTCATCGCATCGATCAGCGCGGCGACCCGCTCGGCCGGGGGCCGGTCCGGATCGGTCCACACGCCATGGGTGCCGGTCGTCGACGTCATCGTCCGCTCCTCAACGTTTCGCTCCCGTGACGGAAAACTGTCGAGCGCCCTCAGCCTAGGTCCGCGATGAAGGAGGCCTCAAGCCGGCTCACCCGCGTTCCTGCCCGGATCCGGCTCAGGGGCGTAGCGCGCTGATCGCGGCCATCTCCTCGTCCGTGAGCGCGAACCCCGTGACGGCGAGGTTCGAGGCCTGCCGCGCGGCATCCGTCGACCGGGGGATGACCACCGTGCCGAGCTGCAGGTTCCAGCGCAGCACCACCTGGTTCCACGCCACGCCGTGCGCCGCCGCGATGCCGGTGACGACCGTGTCCTTCGCGAGGGCGGAACCGTGCTTCAGCGGGCTGTAGCTCTCCGTCACGATCCCCTTGGCGTCGTGGTAGCGACGCAGGTCCGCCTGGTCGAGGCCGACGTGCAGCTCCACCTGGTTCAGCGCGGGCAGCTCCGCGGTCTCGCGTTCGAGGCGGTCGATCTGGTCGGCGGAGAAGTTCGAGACGCCGATGGCGCGGATCCGCCCTTCGTCCCGCAGGCGGATCATCGCCGTCCACGACTCGACGAAGCGGTCGACCTCGGGCATCGGCCAGTGGATGAGGTACAGGTCGACGACGTCGACACCGAGCGCGGCCTGCGAGCGGTCGAAGGAGGCGAGCGTCTCGTCGTGACCGTGGTCGTCGTTCGGGAGCTTCGTCGTGACGAGGAGCTCCTCGCGCGGGACGCCGGACTCGCGCATCCCGGCCGCGACCTGCTCCTCGTTGCCGTAGCCCTGCGCGGTGTCGAGCAGTCGGTAGCCGGCGCGGATCGCCGTCGCGACCTGCTCGACGCCCTTCTCCTGGAAGAGGCCGTAGGTGCCGAGACCGACCACGGGGATGCGGTCGTCGGCGAGTGGCAGGGTGGGGATGTCGGTCATGCTCGACACGCTAACGGGGGCCGCCCGAGCGGCCGCTGACGAGGAAGGGAGTCCGATGGTCGCCGCGACGTGCATCACCGAGGTCTGCGCGGACCACGGGGAGGGGCCGCTCTGGGACGCCACCAGGAATGCGCTCGTGATCGTCGACATGGAGCGCGGCGCGCTCGTCGAGGTGACGCCGGCGGGCGACACGACGCGGCACGAGCTCGGCGGCGTCGCCGCCGCCATCCGGCCGCGGGTCGGCGGCGGCTACGTGCTGGCGGTCGCGCGCGGGTTCCAGCTGCTCAGCGCGGACTTCGCGCCCGACGGCGCGGTCGTGCCGGCGTTCTCGGATCCGGCGCTGCGGATGAACGACGGCGGCTGCGACCCGCAGGGCCGGTTCTACTGCGGCTCCATGGCGTACGACGAGACGCCGGGCGCCGGCACGCTGTACCGTCTCGATCCCGACCGCTCGGTGCATCCGGTGATCGGCGACCTCACGATCCCGAACGGCCTGCAGTGGACCGCCGACGGGCGCACCGCCCTGCACATCGACACCACCACGGACCGGATCGACGCCTACGACTTCGACCCGGGGACGGGCGCCTTCTCCGGCCGCCGGCCGTTCGTCCGGATCCCCGACGGCGCCGGTCACCCGGACGGGATGGCGATCGACGAGGAGGGCGGGGTCTGGGTCGCGCTGTGGGGCGGCTCGGCGGTGCACCACTACACCGCCGCCGGCGCGCTCGCCGATGTGATCGAGGTGAACGCGACGGACGTGACCGCCTGCACGTTCGGCGGCCCCGACCGGTCGACCCTCTACATCACCACGTCGCGGCGCGACCGGGGCGACGCGGACGGTCCCGAGGCGGGCGCCGTCTTCACCGTCCCGACCCTCGTGCGCGGGGCGGTGCCGCACCCCTTCGCCGGATGAGCGTGGTCGTCGTCACGGGCGGCGGCCGGGGCATCGGCGCCGCCGTCTGCCGGCGCCTCGCCGCGGACGGCGCCGACGTGGTCGTCGGCTACCGGCGCGACCGGGACGCCGCGGAGCGGGTCGCAGCGGAGGTGCGCGCTGCGGGGCGGCGTGCGATCGCGGTCGCGGCGGACGTCACCGACGAGGCGGAGGTCGAGGCGTTGCTCGCGGCGGCCGGCGGGCTCGGGCCGGTGACCGGGCTGGTCACCTCGGCCGGCGCCGCGACCGCCGTCGGCCGACTCGAGGACCTGCCGGTCGCGGCGCTCCGCGCCGATCTGGAGCTCGACCTCCTCGGCACGCTGTTGCCGATCCGTGCGGCGATCCCGCGCCTGCGCGAGGCCGGAGGCGGGGCGATCGTCACCGTCTCGTCCGGCGCCGCGACGCTCGGCTCGCCGGGGGAGTTCGTGCACTACGCGGCGGCGAAGGCGGGAGTCGACACGCTCACGGTCGGGCTGTCCAAGGAGCTCGCCGCCGACGGCATCCGGGTGAACGCGGTCGCGCCGGGCCTCGTGCGCACCGGCTTCCACCGCGATCCCGGCCGTCCGGACCGCCTCGTGCCGACCGTGCCGATGCAGCGCGCAGGGGAGCCGGAGGAGATCGCCGCGGCGGTGTCCTGGTTGCTCTCGTCCGACGCCTCCTACACGACGGGCGCGATCCTCCGCGTGGCCGGCGGCCGCTGATCCGCCGGCGCAGTCGCGCCGTTCCGGACACGTCGCGCGACCCGCCGCACGCGGGGGCGCGGCGGCGGCGCGTCGCCCGAGAAGTCCGGAACTGCGCGATGAGCGGGCGGGGCGGTCAGCGCTCGAGCACGCCGTCCACGCGGCGGGGGAGGTGCCACGGGTTCCCGTCGCGGAGCGGCTCCGGCAGCAGCGCGTCCGGGGTGCTCTGGTACGTGACGGGGCGGAGGAAGCGGTCGATCGCACTCGTTCCGACCGACGTCGTCTGCACGGACGTCGTCGCCGGGTACGGGCCGCCGTGCTGCATCGCCCAGGTCACGGAGACGCCGGTCGGCCAGCCGTTCATGAGCACGCGGCCCGCCCGGTCCGCGAGGATCGGCAGCAGCGCCGCCGCGTCCGGGTCGTCGTCGACGGCCTGCACCGTCGCGGTGAGCTGCCCGTCGATCGCCGCGAGGGCGCGCTCGAGCTCCGCCCGGTCCGTGTACTCGACCACCAGGGCGGCGGGTCCGAACGCCTCGTGCGTGAGCGTCTCCGGATCCGCGAGGAACGTCGCCGCGCTCGTCACGAGCAGCGTCGGGGTGGGTGCCTCGCCGGCGTCGCCGCGGGTGACGACCTCGACGCCGTCGTGGCCGGCGAGCTCGTCGAGCGCCCCCGCGAAGCCGCGGGCGATGTGCTCGTTGAGCATCGGCGCACCCGCCACCTGCGCGAGGCGGTCGGCGACGAGCCGCGGCAGCCCGGATCCGGCCGGCGCGAACAGCAGGCCCGGCTTCGTGCAGAACTGGCCCACGCCGAGGCTCATCGAGTCCGCGAAGCCGCTCGCGACCTCCTCGGCCCGCTGCTCGGCCGCCGACGGGGTCACGACCGCCGGGTTCACGCTGCCCAGCTCGCCGAAGAAGGGGATCGGCACGGGCCGCGAGGAGGCGAGGTCGAACAGCGCCCGGCCGCCCGCGAGCGACCCGGTGAAGGCGCCCGCCGCGATCCGCGGATCCGTGATGAGCGCCCGCCCGATCTCCACCCCGGTCACCAGGGCGAACGTGCCGTCGGGCGCCCCCGATGCCGCGATGGCCCGCGACACGATCGCGGCGGTGGCGACGGAGAGCCGCGGATGCCCCGGGTGCGCCTTCAGCAGCACGGGCGCCCCGGCCGCGAGCGCCGAGGCGGTGTCGCCGCCGGCCACGCTGAACGCGAAGGGGAAGTTGCTGGCCGCCCAGATCGCGACCGGCCCGAGCGGGCGCAGCATGCGGCGCAGGTCGGGCCGCGGGCCCATGCCCCAGTCCGGATCCGCATGGTCGATCGTGACCTGCAGGTAGGCGCCCTCGTCGAGCACGCCGGCGAAGAGGCGCAGCTGGAACGTCGTGCGCTTCAGCTCGCCCGTGAGCCGCGGCAGGCCGAGGTGGCTCTCCTCGGCGGCGAGCGGGATCAGCTCGTCGGCCGCCGCGTCGAGTGCCTCGGCGACGGCGCGCAGCCGGACCGCGCGGTCGGCGGGCCGCTCGGCCGCGAGCATCGGTGCCGCCGCGACCGCGGCGTCGAGCAGCCGGTCGAGCTCCGCGGGCGTCGTGTCCGCCACCCGCTCCACCACGTCGGTCATCGCGTTCCTCCTCCGGCCCGCAGGTCGCGTCCCACGACCTGCACGGGGTTCACCAGGGTGCCGACCTGCTCGATCGACACGGTCACGACATCCTCCGCGGCCAAGGTGAATCCCTCCTCCGGGACGATGCCGGTGCCGGTCAGCAGGACCGCACCCGCGGGGAACGGCATCGCGGCGAACAGCCACGCCCCGAGGGCCGCGAAGTCGCGCGTGATCGTCGACGTCGACGTCGTGCCCGTGAAGACCACCTCGTCGTCCCGGGTGATCGTGAGGCCGATGCCGAAGGGCGCGGTCGCGTCCCAGACCGGCACGATCGCCGGGCCGAGCGCGCACGCCGCCTCGTACACCTTGGCCTGCGGCAGGTACAGCGGGTTCTCGCCCTCGATCGACCGGCTGCTCATGTCGTTGCCCGGCACGAAGCCGAACAGCTCGCCGGCCGAGTTGAAGACGAGCCCGAGCTCGGGCTCCGGGACGTCCCAGTCGGAGTCGGCACGGATGCCGACCGGCTCGCCGGGAGCGACGACCCGCGAGGCGGGCGCCTTGAAGAACACCTCGGGCCGCTCGGCCACGTAGACGCGGTCGTAGATCGACGCCTCGGTCGACTCCGCCATCCGCTCGTCGCGGCTGCGCTCGTACGTGACGCCGGCGGCCCACACCTCCTGATCGTCGACCGGGGCGAGCAGCCGGCCGTGCACCGGCGCCCCGGACGCGGCGTCGATCCGCGCCCTCGCCTCGTCGAGCGGCAGGGCGAGCAGCTCGGCGAGGGAGATGCCGAGCGGCACCCCGCCGTCCTCGTGCAGCGCGGCCCAGACGGGTCCGTCGGCGGTCGCGAGCCGCACCAGCCCGGCCATCAGTGGGACTCCCGCGCCACGGCGGAGCCGGACGCACCGACGAGGAAGTCGAGGTCCGCGCCGGTGTCGGCCTGCTGCACGTGCTCGATGTAGAGCTTCTGCCAGCCGCGGTCGGCGGATGCGTATCCCTCGACGAGCGCCGGCGACGGGGTGCGTCTCGCGAGCTCCTCGTCGGGCACGTCGAGGGTGATGGTGCGGTTCGGCACGTCGAGCACGATCGGGTCGCCGTCGCGCACGAGCGCGAGGGCGCCGCCCGCGGCCGCCTCCGGCGACACGTGCAGCACGACGGTGCCGTAGGCGGTGCCGGACATGCGCCCGTCGCAGATCCGCACCATGTCGCGGACCCCCTCCTTCAGGATCTTCTGCGGCAGCGGCAGGTTCGCGACCTCGGGCATGCCCGGGTAGCCCCGAGGCCCGCAGCCCCGCAGGATCAGCACCGAGTCGCGCGTGACGGGCAGGTCGGGATCGTCGACGCGGGCGTGGAAGTCCTCGATCGAGTCGAACACGATCGCCTCGCCACGGTGCTGCAGGAGGTGCGGCGACGCCGCGGCCGGCTTGATGATCGCGCCGCGCGGCGCGAGGTTGCCGCGCAGCACGGCGATGCCGGCGCCCTGGATGAGCGGCTCCGCTCGCGGCGCGATGACCTCCGGGTTCCAGATGGGCCGGTCGTCGAGGTAGTCGGTGAGGGGCCGGCCGGTCACGGTGATCGGGGTCGGATCGAGCAGGTCGCGCACCTCGGCGAGCACCGCGAGCAGGCCGCCCGCGTTGAAGAGGTCCTCCATCAGGTACTCGCCCGCCGGCTGCAGGTTGACGAGCAGGGGCACCTGCGCGCCGATCCGGTCGAAGTCGTCGAGGGTGAGGTCGATGCCGAGTCGGCCCGCGATCGCGAGCAGGTGCACGACGGCGTTCGTGGATCCGCCGCACGCCGCGAGCGCGACGATCGCGTTGGTGAAGGACTCGCGCGTGATCACGTCGGCGATGGTGCGGCCCTCGTGCACGAGCTGCACGGCGAGCCGGCCCGTCGCCTGCGACGCCTCGAGGAGCCGCGCGTCGGGGGCGGGCGTGCCGGCGAGGCCGGGGATCGTCATCCCGAGCGCCTCCGCCATGATCGCCATCGTCGACGCGGTGCCCATCGTGTTGCAGTGACCCTTGCTGCGGATCATCGACCGGTCGCTCGCGAGGAACGCCTCCTTCGACAGGGTGCCCGCGCGCACCTCCTCCGACAGCTGCCAGACGCCGGTGCCGCAGCCCATCCGCTTGCCGCGGAACATGCCGTTCATCATCGGGCCGCCCGGCACGACGACGGCCGGGATGCCGACGGACGCCGCGGCCATGAGCAGCGCGGGGATCGTCTTGTCGCAGCCGCCGAGCAGCACGAGGCCGTCGATGGGGTTGGCGCGGAACATCTCCTCCATCGCCATCGCGGCCATGTTGCGCCACAGCATCGCGGTCGGCCGCACGAGGGTCTCGCCGAGGGAGACGACCGGCAGGTTCAAGGGGATGCCGCCGGCCTCGTAGACGCCTTCCTTCACGCTCCGGGCGACCTCGTCGAGGTGCATGTTGCAGGGGGTGAGATCGGATGCGGTGTTCGCGATCGCGATCTGCGGGCGGTGCCCGTCGAAGGCGTCGTCGGGGTAGCCGCGCCGCATCCAGGCCCGGTGGATGTAGCCGTCGCGGTCGTCACCGCCGTACCACTCGTCGCTGCGGAGACCCGTCATCGGAATGCCCGTTCCTTCCCGGCCCTCGTCGGCCGTGCCTGCTGGCTGGTGGTGGTCAGGGGATCAGGACGCCGCGGCCCGGCGCCCCGGCGCGAAGGTCGGCGTACGCCTCGTTCACCTCGGCGAGCGGACGCGTCGCGCCGAGCAGCGCGTCGAGCGGGAGTCGTCCCGCGAGGTGGAGGCCGAAGATGCGGGCGAGGTCGAGCCGCGGATTCGCGAGGCCGTAGAGCGCGCCGACGATCCGCTTCTGCCGCTGCACCAGCTCGGTGATCGGCACCTCGACGACGGCGTCCGTCGCCGACAGGCCGACGGCGACGAGCGTGCCCCCGGGCGCGAGGCACGCGAACGCCTCCCGCATGGTCTGCGGACGGCCGACGGCCTCGATGAGCCACGGCACGCC
>DASYJR010000005.1:0-8042 GCA_035996305.1 Amnibacterium sp.
CTCGCGGGCCGCAGGGTGCTCGTCGCGGGCGGCGCGGGCGCCGTAGGCCACGCGGCGATCGAGCTGGCCGCCTGGGCCGGCGCGACCGTGCTGACCACCGTCTCCTCGCCGGAGAAGGCGGCGCTCGCGCGGGCCGCCGGCGCGCACGAGGTGATCGACTACCGCAGGGAGGACGCCGCGGCCCGCGTCCGGACGCTGGTGCCCGGCGGCGTGGACCTCGTCGTCGAGGTGAACCCGCACGCGAACGCCGCCCTCGACGCGCAGGTGCTCCGGCCGGGCGGCGCCGCCGTGGTCTACGCCTCCGACCGGTCCGAGCCCATGTCGATCGACGTGCGGCCGTCGATGACGAAGAACCTCGTCTGGCGCTTCCTGCTCACCTACACGGCCCCGGACGACGCGAAGGACGCGGCGGTCGCCGGTGTCGCGGCGGCGGTCGGGTCGGGCGCCCTCCGGATCGGCGAGGCGGCCGGCCTGCCAGTCGTCCGGTTCCCCCTCGACCGCACCGCCGATGCGCACCGCGCCGTCGAGGACGGCACGACGGGCAAGATCCTCATCGACGTCGGCCCTTGACCCTGCCGTAGCGGCAGCCCCTAGCGTCGTGAGGTGCCGGAGCGTCCGGCACGGAGGGAGCACGACGGTGGCCGAGGTCGCGATCGGGGACGTCGCCCGCATGTCGGGCGTCACGGCCCGCACGCTGCGGCACTACGAGGCGATCGGACTGCTGCTGCCGACCTCGGTGGGCAGCAACGGCTATCGCTTCTACGGCGACGCGGAGCTGCTGCGCCTGCAGCGGATCCTCGTCCTGAAGGCGTAGGGCCTCGGCCTGACCGAGATCGCCGCGCTGCTCGACGAGCAGCGGGACGAGCTCGAGGCGCTGCGCGAGCACCACGCCCGCCTGCTCGCCGAGCACAGGCGGCTCGGCCGCATGGCGGCCACCGTCGAACGCACAATCCGGGAGCTGTCCCGACCTGGAAGGAGCAGACCGATGACGGTCGAGCGGCCCGAGAACCTCTTCGAGGGGTTCGACCCGAGCAGCTACGAGGCCGAGGCGCGGGAGCGCTGGCCGGAGGAGGCCGCCGCCGCCGAGCGCTTCGCAGCCACGCTGACCCCGGCCGACATGGCGCGGATGCAGCGCGAGACGACCGCGCAGATCGTGCGGATGGCCGAGCTGCGCACGGCCGGCACCCCGGTCGACGCGCCGGCGGTCCAGGCGGAGATCGACGCGCTGCATGCGTCGATCAGCCGGATGTGGACGCCGAACGCCGAGGCGTTCGCGGCCCTCGGCCGGATGTACGTCGAGGACGAGCGGTTCCGGGCGACCTACGACCGCGTCGCCCCGGGCGTCGCCGAGTACTTCCGCGACGCCATGGCGGTCTACGCCGCCGACCGGCCGACCTGATCCGGCCGGAGGTCCCGCGCCCGCTGCGCGGGATCCCAGCGGGGCGCCCTACCGTGCGGTCGTGCGCTTCTCCCTCGCCGAGCTGCTCGGCGCCTCCTCGACCCGGCCGACGGCCGAGCCCGCCTGGGCCGCCGACCGCTCGCCCGCCGAGCCCCGGCCCCTGCTGACGGACTGGCTCCGTGCGGCCGTCGAGGCACACGTGCTCGCCGCCCGCACGGTCACCCTCGCGACCGCCACCACGGACGGCACCCCGAGCGCGCGCACCGTGCTGCTCGCCGACGTCACGGAGGACGGCTTCTGGTTCGCGACCAGCGCCGCGGGCCCCGCAGGCCGCGACCTCGCCGAGAATCCGGTCGCCTCGCTCGTCTGGTACGCCCGGGAGCAGTCACGGCAGGTGCGCGTGACGGGCAGCGTCGTCCGCGGGCCCGCCGACCGCGCCGCCGACGCGTTCCGGGCCAGGGGCGACAGGTCCCGGGCCCTCACGCTCGCCGGGCGGCAGAGCACGCCGCTCCCGGTCGACGCGGTCGACCGCGTCCGGGCGGCCGAAGCGCGGCTGCGCGAGGACCCGGACCTCGTCGACCCGGACTGGGCCGCCTACCTCGTGGCGCCCGCCGAGATCGAGTTCTGGCAGTCGCGCCACGACGCGGGCGAGCAGCGGCTGCGATACCGGCGGGAGCACGACGGCTGGCGCTCCGAGCGGCTCTGGCCCTGATCAGCCGTCGTCCGGCCGGCGCTCCGCCCGGAAGGCGCGCGTGACGGAGGGCAGGTCGACGGCGGCGGCGAGGCCCGCGGTGGGCTCCCCGCTGCCGGCGCCCACGTCGACCACGCCGCGCGCCCCCGACGAGCCAGGCGACCGCCTCCGGCGGATGCTCGGGCGGCCCGTCGCGTACGCGGCGCCCGCGGCGCCGAAGGAGCGGGCCCTGCCGCGCGTGCGCCGTCCACTCAGGGCACCGCGTTCCACAGGTCGATGACGCGCTTGCCGTGCTCGAACCCGAGCTCGGCGATGCCGGCGGTCGAGAGCGCGAGGTTCGCACCGCCGTCCGGTGGCAGCCCGACCCAGGCGGCGCCCAGCGCCCGGAGCACGTGCCCGTGCGCGACGAGGAGCACGTCCTTGCCGGTGTCGAGCACCGGCTGGGCCCGCGCGAGCACCCGCTCGACGCGCACCCGCACCTGGCCCGCGGTCTCCCCGGGCGTCGCACCGGGCGGGGTGCCGTCGCGCCAGAGGTCCCAGTCGGGGCGCTGCTCGTGGATCTGCGGCGTCGTCAGGCCCTCGTAGGCGCCGTAGTCGAACTCGGCGAGGTCCTCGGTCGTCTCGACGCGGTCCCCGTAGCCGGCCAGCTCGGCGGTGCGCACGGCGCGTCGCCGCGGGCTCGACAGCACGAGCCCGAAGTCGCGTTCGGCGAGCACGGGCCCCACCGCCCTGGCGCGCCGCTCCCCCTCCTCCGTCAGGTCCACGTCGGTGAAGCCGGTGTGCCGCCCGGTGCGGCTCCACTCGGTCTCCCCGTGCCGCACGAGCACGACCTGGGGCGGCTCGACCGACGGATACGGATGGTGCGGTGCCATGCGACCTCCTCAGAACGCCGGGTCGCACGCTATCCCGCCGTCCTGGAGCCAGTCCTCACGACGCCTGCGGCCCGCGGCCAGGATGCCGTGCTGCAGTACGAGGGTCGATCGGGAGACGAGGAGCCGCGGATGACCGACTGGCGAGCCGCCGACCTCGTGCGCCTGACCGCAGGCGTGCTCGATCTGACCGCCCCCGCGGCCGTCGCGAGCACCGAGCTCGGGCATGCGCCGCGTGCCGGCGACCTCGTGGTCTTCCGGGTGCTCGGCGCACGGCAGGTGCTGCAGGCGTGGGCGACCGCCGTGACGGGCTGGGGCGCGCTCGGCGCCGTCGTCGACCTCGCCCACCTCACCTCGATGGTGCCGGTGGCGCTGCTGTCACGGCGGTGGCGACGCGCGGCGCTCCTGCAGATCGCCGTGGCCGGCGTGCTCCTCGTGATCGGCGTCCGCCGCCGCTGAGTGGTGCTCGTGCACGCCGTGATCGTGGCCGGCGTCGCCTGATCCGCCCAGCATCGGCAGGCGGACCCCGGCGGCCCGGCGGGGCACATCGCAGTGGCGTCTCAGCGCGATATCCGCCACCATGCCCCCGTGGGAACCTCCGAGGACCGGCCGACCCTCCTCGCGGTCGAGGACGACCCGCGGCTCGGTCCGCTGCTGCTCGAAGCCCTCGGCGACACCTATGACGTGCACCTCGTCGGTGACGGCACCCGCGGCCTCGCCGCCGCCCTGACCGGCGACTTCGACCTCGCCGTGGTCGACCGGCGGCTGCCCGGCCTCGACGGCGTCGCGCTCGTCGCCGAGCTGCGGCGCGCCGGATCCGCGATGCCGGTGCTCATGCTGACCGCCCTCGGCACCGTGCCCGACCGGGTATCGGGCCTCGACGCCGGCGCGGACGACTACCTCGTGAAGCCGTTCGACTTCGACGAGCTCCATGCGCGGCTGCGGGCCCTGCTGCGCACGCACGGCGCGCCCGCGACGCGGATCGGCGAGTGGGATCTGCTGCCGGCCAGGAACGCGATCGAGTCGCCCTACGAGGGCCGGGTCGCGCTGACGCCCCGGGAGACGGCCCTGCTCGAGCTGCTCGCCGCGCAGCCGGAGCGCGCCTTCTCGCGGGCGACGATCCTGCGGCGCGTGTTCGATCCCGACGCCGGGCCGGGCACCGTCGACACCTACGTGCACGCCATCCGGCGCAAGACGGAGCGCGACCTCATCGAGACGGTGCGGGGCCAGGGCTACCGCATCGGCCTGCGGTGACCGCGCCGGCCGCCACGGGGAAGGATCGCCTTCCCTTGCTGGCGGGCGTCCGGCCGGACGCGCACCATGGACCCATGACCCAGGCGACGGACGACGCGGCGGCCCTCGACGCCGACCCGGACGACGACGGCGCCGCCACCCGGCGGGCGAACTGGCTGCGCGCCGGCGTGCTCGGCGCGAACGACGGGATCGTCTCGGTCGCCGCGATCGTCGTCGGCGTGGCCGGCGCGACCGCGAGCAGCGGGCCGATCCTCATCGCGGGACTCGCCGCGCTGATCGGCGGCGCGGTCTCCATGGCACTCGGCGAGTACGTGTCGGTGAGCAGCCAGCGCGACAGCCAGCGCGCCGCACGCGGCCGCCGCCCGCACGAGGAGGCGAACCCGTGGAGCGCCGCGTTCGCGTCCGCGGTCTCCTTCCTGTCCGGTGGCATCCTGCCGCTGCTCGCCATCACCCTGCTCGCCGCCGCCGTCCGCATCCCCGCCACGGTCGTCGTCGTGATCCTCGCGCTCGCGCTCACGGGGGCGATCGGCGCCCGCCTCGGCGGCGCGCGCCCCCTCCTGCCGACGCTGCGCACCGTCGTCGGCGGCGGCCTCGCTCTGCTCCTCACGTTCCTGATCGGCCACCTGCTCGGCACTGCCGGCGTCGCCTAGCCGCCCGGAGGGCGAGGACCGGCAGGATCGGGTCGTGCCCGACGCGCGATCCGCCGCCCTGTCGCCGGTCTCCGTGCTCGCGGTGTTCGTCGGCGGCGCTGCCGGCACGACGCTGCGCGCGGTCGTGGCGGACCTCGCCCCGCCCGTCGACGCGGTGCCGGTCGCGACCCTCGGCATCAACGTGCTCGGCGCCGTCGCGCTCGGCGCGCTGCTCGCCGCGCTCGCCCGTCGCGGCGGCGACACCGGCCGGCGACGCACGCTGCGGCTGCTGCTCGGCACCGGCGTGCTCGGCGGTTTCACCACCTTCAGCGCCCTCGCCGTCGACACGGTCGTGCTGCTCGAGGCCCGCCGGCCGGTCGAGGCGCTCGCCTACGCCGTCGGCTCCGTGCTCGCGGGCGTGCTCGGCGCCGCCCTCGGTTCGCGCCTCGGGCGCCGCGGATGACCCCCGGCGTCCTCGCGCTCGTCGCGGTGTCGGGCGGCCTCGGCGCCGTCGCCCGCTACCTGCTCGACCTCGCGATCCGCTCCCGGATCGGCACGGCGTTCCCCGCCGGCACCGCCCTCATCAACCTGTCCGGCTCCCTGCTGCTGGGCCTGCTCGTCGGTCTGGCCGATGCGGGCGCCGTTCCGACGGCGCTCCGGCTCGTCGCCGGGACCGGGTTCCTGGGGGGCTACACGACGTTCAGCGCCGCGAGCGTCGAGACCGTGGCGCTCGTCGCCGCCCGCCGGCGGGTCGCCGCCGTCGCGAACGGCGTGGGCGTGCCGATCGCCTGCGTGCTGCTCGCCGCGGCCGGCCTCGCGCTCGGGTCGCTCGCCGGCTGAGCCGTGTTCCGGGCACGTTTCGGCTGCCTGATCGAGCGCCAAGAGGCATGAGCCCGGTGCGCCTCCCTCGCTAGGGTGGCGCAATGGGGGCCCGCGCGACGCTCGGCGCCGAGGAGGAGCTGCACCTCATCGACACGGTGCGGTGGCAGCTCGCGGCCCGTGCTCCGCAGCTGCTCGCGAAGCTGCCGGCCGACGGCTACTCGGCCGAGATCCAGCGCACCACGGTCGAGACGAACACGCGCGTCGTCACCACCCTCGACGGCCTCCGCACCGAGCTGCTCCGCCTCCGCCGCGGGCTCATCGAGGTCGCCGGCCGTGAGGGGCTCGGCCTCGCGGCCGTCGGCACCGCCCCCCGCAGCGAGTTCCGCGACTTCGAGCTGACCGCCACCGGCCGGTACGGGCGGATGCAGGAGCAGTACCGGCTGCTCGTCGACGAGCAGCTCATCTGCGGCACCCAGATCCACGTCGGCGTCGCCGACCGCGACCTCGCGGTCGAGGCGGCGCAGCGCATCGCGCGGTACCTGCCCGTGCTGCTCGCCCTCTCGGCGAGCTCCCCCTACTGGAACGGGCAGGACACGGGATACGCGTCGATCCGCACGATCATCTGGCAGCGCTGGCCGAGCGCGGGCGCGACGGGCCCGATCGACAGCGGCGCCGAGTACGACGAGCTGCTCACCGACCTGATCCGCTCCGGCGTCATCGCCGACGCGAAGATGGCCTACTTCGACGTGCGCCCGTCGAGCCACGCGCCCACCCTCGAGCTGCGGGTCTGCGACGCCTGCCCGGTCGTCGACGACGCCGTGCTGCTGGCGGGGCTGTTCCGCGCGCTCGTCCGCACGGCGGAGCTCGAGATCGAGGCGGGCGAGCCGCGCCGGCTGCGCCCGCTGCCCCTGCACCGGGCCGCGATCTGGCAGGCGGCCCGCGGCGGCCTCGCCGGCCGGCTGCTCGACGATTCGGACCACCCCCAGCCCGTCACCGCCGCCGACGCGGTGCACGCGCTGATCGCCCGGGTCCGCCCCGCGCTCGAGGAGGCGGGCGACCTCGAGGAGGTCGAGGACCTCGCGGAGTCGGTGCTCGCCCGCGGCAACTCCGCGGACCGGCAGCGCGCGGCGTTCGCCCGCCAGGGCGATCTCACCGACGTGATGCGCCTCGTCGTGCAGGAGACCGAGGGACCGGCCGGCGGCCGAGCCGCGAACCGCCCCGCCCTGCACCGCTACCGCTATCGTGCGGGCGACGAGGGCGTCGCCGCGGATGCGTCGCCGCGGCCCGACTACGAGCGGATCATCGGCTTCTTCACCGGCCTGGGGCCGGCCGGCGTGGCCGAGCGGGAGGCCCGCCGCGACGCGTGGACGCGCGAGCAGCGCCTCGAGTTCGGTGTCGACGGTGCGAAGCTGCCGTTCGCCGTCGACCTCGTGCCGCGTCTCGTGCACCGGCACGAGTGGGCGGAGCTCGAGGCCGGCCTGATCCAGCGCACTCGAGCGCTGGAGGCCTTCCTCCACGACGTGTACGGGCCGGCCCGCATCCTCGCCGACGGAGTGCTGCGCGACGAGGACGTGCGCCTCGCCCCCGGCTGGCGGCCCGAGGCCGCACGGCTGCCGCGCAGCGCCCTCCGGGTGCCGATCGCCGGCTTCGACCTCGTGCGCAACGAGTACGGCGGCTGGCGCGTGCTCGAGGACAACCTCCGCAACCCGTCCGGCGTCGCCTACGCGGTCGCCGTGCGGCAGCTGCTCGACGCCGTGCTGCCGGACCTGCCCCGGCCCGCGCACCTGCTCGAGCCGGCCGTCGTCTACGAGCAGCTGCGGCGCACCGTGCTGGCCCGTGCCCGCCCGGGCACGCGAGGGGCGCTGCTGTCGAGCGGCCCGGCCAGCTCGGCCTGGTTCGAGCACCGGCACCTCGCCGACGGCGCCGGGCTGCTGCTCGCGCAGGCCGACGACCTCGACGTCGTCGGCGGCCTCGTCACGCGACGCCGGTCCCGCGACCCGATCGGCGCCCTCTACCTGCGGCTCGACCCCGAGCTCGCCGACCTCCTCGACTCCTCCGGCCGGCCGATCGGCGCCGAGATCCTCGCGGTCGCGGAGGCGGGCGGCGTGGTGCTGCTGAACCCGCCGGGCAACGGCATCGCGGACGACAAGGGGATGTACCGGGCGGTGCCGGAGCTGATCGGCTACTACCTGGACGAACGGCCGCTGCTCGAGAGCGTGCCGACCTACCGGACCCGCGACCTGCACGAGCGCCAGGCGGTCCTCGAACGCGTCGGGGAGCTCGTGACCAAGCCGGTCGACGGCTCCGGCGGACGCGGTGTGCTGATCGGTCCGGTCGCAGACGCCGCCGAGGTCGCCGCCCGGCGCACTGAGATCGCC
>DASYJR010000006.1:0-15887 GCA_035996305.1 Amnibacterium sp.
GAACCCGCCCGGCTTCCGCTGAGGCGCCTCGCCTCAGGGCGTCTGAGCGCCGCGCACGTCGAGGTGCACGGCGTAGAGCGACGAGGTCGCGGTCATCAGCAGCCGGGTCTTCTTCGGGCCGCCGAACACGAGGTTCGCGCAGCCCTCCGGCAGGTGGATGCGGCCGAGCAGCACGCCGTCGGCGTCGTAGCAGTGCACGCCGTCGTAGCCGGGGCCGCCGGCCGCGGCAGTCCAGAGGTTGCCCGCGGTGTCGATCCGGATGCCGTCGGACGTGCCGATGCCCATGTCGACGAAGAGCCGCCCGTCGACCGGACGGCCGTCGACCATGCCGTAGACGCGGATGTCCTTGTCGACGACGTAGAGCAGCGACTCGTCGGGGGAGAAGGCGATGCCGTTCGGCCGGGCCATGTCCGTGATCACCGCCTCGAGCGCGAGGGTCGCCGGGTCGATCCGATAGACCTGGCAGGGGATCTCCTTCTCGGCCTTGTCGCCCTCGAAGTCGCCCTCGATGCCCCAGCCCGGGTCGGTGAACCAGATCGCGCCGTCCGCGGCGACGACGACGTCGTTCGGGGCGTTCAGCGGCTTGCCCTCGAAGCGGTCCGCGAGCACGGTGCGGCGGCCGTCGTGCTCCGTGCGCGTCACACGGCGGGTGCGGTGCTCGCAGGTGATCAGCCGGCCCTGCCGGTCGCGGGTGCCCCCGTTCGCGTTGTCGGACGGCTGCCGGAAGGCGGTGGTGACGCCGGACTCCTCCGTCCATCGCAGCATCCGGTCGTTGGGGATGTCCGAGAAGACGAGGAAGCGGCCGTCGCCGAACCAGACGGGGCCCTCGAGCCACCGGCCGCCGGTCCAGAGCCGCTCGACGACGGCCTGGAAGGGCAGCATCGCGCGGAACCGCTCGTCGACGATCTCGATGGCGGGATCGGGGAGGCGGACGATGCCGCGGTCGCGGTCCCAGACGGTCGCGTAGTCGCTCATCCGCGGCCCACCAGCGGCATCCCGGTCGCCATGACGGTCATCGCGGCGACGTTCGAGGTGAGCGGCATGCCGGCGATCAGCACGACCGCCGCGGCGACGTCGGTGACGGGCATCGTCGGCTCTGGCCGGATGGATCCGTCGGCCTGCCGCACGCCGTCGCTCATCGCGGCGGTCATCGACGTGGAGGCGTTGCCGATGTCGATCTGCCCGCAGGCGATGCCGTGGGGCCGGCCGTCGAGTGCGATCGACTTGGTGAGGCCGGTGATCGCGTGCTTCGTCGCCGTGTAGGCGAGCGAGAGCGGCCGGGGCGCCTGCGCCGAGATCGAGCCGTTGTTCAGGATGCGGCCGCCCTGCGGCCGCTGCTCCCGCATGATGCGGAAGGCCTCCCTCGTGCAGAGGAACGTGCCCGTGAGGTTCGTGTCCACCACCGCCCGCCATTCGTCGAGTCCGATCGCGTCCGGCTCGACGGCGCTGCCGCCGCGGCCCGCGTTGTTGAAGAGCAGGTCGAGGCGGCCGTGCCGCGCCACGACGCCCGCGAACAGGGCGGTGACCGACGCCTCGTCGGTCACGTCGGCGACTGCGGTGTCGAGCGCGAGATCCGGATGCGCGCCGCGCACCGTCTCGAGCGGCTCGGCGCGACGGCCGGCGAGCACCACGGTCCAGCCCGCTTCGGCGAGCGCGACCCCGCAGGCGGCGCCGATGCCGGTGCCGCCCCCCGTGACGACGGCGACGGACCCTGCGGCGACCACCGCTTCACCCTAGGCCTCCGCCCCCGGTGCTGGATCCGACGGGCGCCACGGTCGGCGGAACGGACGCCCGATGACCGCAGAACGTGGCGATGCTCGGGGAGGGCGATCAGTGGGTGGACTGCCACGCCGCCCACGACTCGGCGCGCTCGGCCTGCTCGCGGGAGAGGGGCACCTCCCGGCCGCACGCGTCGCACACGTTGACGATCGATCGGGACACCGTGAACAGCGGGATCCAGAAGAGCGTGAGTCGGTTGCGCCGCTCGATCACCCGCTGCGCCGCCGAGAACCCGCAGAAGTGGCAGACGAACACGACGGTCGCGCGCACGACGACGGAGGTCCGCACGCCGAACAGCAGGATCACGCCAGGGACCATACCCGCGCGGCCCGCTCTCGACGGGCGCTCGAAGAACGGTCGGTAGCGTTCGCAGGGTGACGACTCCGCTCCCCGCCAGCAGCCCGTCCGCCGAGGGCGTCGACGCCGCCGGCATCGGCCGCTTCCTCGACGCCCTCGAGTCCCTGCCCGGCACCGTGCCGCACGGCTTCGTGCTCCTCCGCCACGGGCGGGTCGTCGCCGAGGGCTGGTGGGCGCCCTTCACCCCCGACCGGCTGCATCTGCTCTACTCGCTGAGCAAGACGTTCACGAGCACGGCGCTCGGGTTCGCCGTCGCGGAGGGGCTGGTCGGGCTCGACGATGCGATCGTCGACCACTTCCCGGAGTTCGAGGCGGAGATCACCGGCCCGCGCAGCCGCCGGATCCGGGTGCGGGACGTGCTCCCGATGGCGAGCGGCCACCTCGTCGACATGATCAACATCGCCGCCGGCACGGACCCGCACGAGCCGGTGCGCGGCTTCCTGCTCCACGAGCCCGAGTCCGACCCGGGCAGCGTCTTCACCTACAACCAGCCCGCCACCTACTCGGTCGCGACGATCGTGCAGAAGGAGTCGGGGCAGCGGCTGGTGGACTACCTGCGCCCCCGCCTGCTCGACCCGATCGGCATCGGGGAGATCGGCTGGCAGCAGTTCCCGGAGGGGCGCGACATGGGCTTCAGCGGCCTGCACGCCACCACCCGCGACGTGGCGCGGCTCGGGCAGCTCTACCTCGACGGCGGGCTGTGGGAGGGGAAGCGGGTGCTGCCCGAGGGCTGGGCCGAGGAGGTGCCCCGGAAGCGGATCGAGACGGCGCCGGGGGAGACCGAGCCCGACTGGGCGCTCGGCTACGGCTACCAGATCTGGATCTCGCGGCACGGCTGGCGGATGGACGGCGCCTTCGGCCAGTTCTGCCTCGTGCTGCCCGAGCAGGATGCGGTGCTCGCCATCACCGAGGCCGCGGAGCCGGCCGGTCCCGTGCTCGAGGCGGTGTGGGAGCACCTGCTGCCGGCCTTCTCCGACGGACCGGTCGACGGATCCGCGGATGCGGCCCTCGCGGATCGGCTGCTGCACCTCGAGGTGCCGGTGCGGCCGGGGGCCGAGCAGCCGGACGCGGATCCGCAGGCGTGGGAGGGGGCCTACGGCCCGGACGCCGCCAGCGACGCCCCGTTCGTCGGCGTCGTGCTCGAGCGGGCCGACGGCGCCTGGACGGTGACCGTGGACGACGGCGCGCAGCAGGCGCGGCTCCCGGCGGCCCGTCCCGGCTGGACGACGGTGGAGGCGTCGGACGGCGTCGCGCCGATCGCGGTGAGCGGCGGGTGGTCCGGGAACGTGCTCGCGCTCGATCTCACCTTCCTGGAGACGCCGCACCGGATCGAGCTCGAGGTGCGGCGCGAGGACCGCCGCTTCCGGGCCCGCTGGGTGCCGGAGCCCCTCGGCTTCCTGCCGGACCAGCGCGCGCTCGGGATGGCGGCGCCGCCGGTGCTCGGCTGAGGGCCCCTCCCTGCAGCGTCTCGCCTCGCCGTCGGTCGGGGGCCTGCGGCCGTTCGCCGACCGGCGGGGGCGACGGCTCAGGCCGTGAACGTCTGGCGGATCGTGCCGAGGCCCTCGATCTCCGTCGTGAGCACCTGGCCCGGCCTCAGGAACTCCTGCGGCGTGCGGCCGAGGCCGACCCCCGACGGCGTCCCCGTGAAGATCAGGTCTCCGGGACGCAGCTCCACCACGGCGGAGAGCCGGCGCACGAGCTCCGGCACCGGGAAGACGAGATCCGCCGTCGTGCCGTCCTGCAGCACGCGCTCCGCGCCCCCGTCCTCGCCGACGCGGCAGCCGATCCGCAGCGCGTCGAGATCGTGGCCGGCGCCAAGCTCGTCGATCGTCACGACCGCCGGTCCGGTCGGTCCGTAGCCCGCGAAGGACTTGCCGAGGCCGAACTGGGGCCGGTCGCCACGGTTCTGCACGGTGCGGTCGGAGAGGTCCTGGCCGACGGTCAGGCCGGCGACGGCGTCCCACGAGGCCGCGAGATCCCGGCCGCCCTCGCCGATCACGACGACGAGCTCGGCCTCCCAGTCGACCCGGTCGCCGGACAGGCGCACCGTCGTGTCCGGTCCGGCGAGGCTCGACGGGAACTTCGTGAACACGAGCGGATGCTCCGGCAGCGCCATGCCGGTCTCCGCGGCGTGGTCCGCGTAGTTCAGCCCGATGGCGAACACCTGCTCCGGGGCCGGCACGGGGGCCTCGAGCCCGGAGCCGTCGAACGGCTGCGCAGCCGGATCCGCGTCCACGTCGATCGCGGCCGCCCAGCCCGTGAAGGCGGGCCAGGCACGATAGACCGCCATCGGGTCGGGGCCGAAGCGCCCGTCGCTCGCCGTCGCCACGTCGAGCAGCGACCGCTGCCCGAGCAGCACCGCCCGTCCACCCCGGTTCGCGATCCGCATCCTGAGTCCTCCTCGCATCCGCCTTCCGTGACGCTAGCGGGCGGCGCCCGTGCCTGCTTGGAGTCAGCCGAGCAGCGAGACGGCCCGTGCGATGACGAGGGCGAGGATCACGAACGCGGTGAAGGACTCGACGCCCATCAACGCCTTCGCCCGGTACGAGAGCGGCATCACGTCGGTCGGCGAGAACGCCATCGAGTTCGTCAGCGAGAAGTAGAGGTAGTCGACGTAGCCCGCCGCCCAGTCCGAGCGCGCGGACGACCCCGCGGCGACCTCGTCGATCGCGTCGGCGTCCTCGTCCTGCGGGAAGCGGAAGTCGGCCTTCGGCAGGTGCTCGCGCGCCTGGCGGCGCCGCGCCACGGGGCCGCCGCGGTCGAGCTCCCAGTAGACGAGCGCGAACGCGATGACGTCCGTCGCCCACACCTGCAGCGCCGCGAGCAGCACGGCGGGGCCGTCCTTGCGCTCGGCGGTGATCAGGGCGTGCACGAGGATGCCGAGCGCGACCATGTTCGCGACGAGCAGCAGCAGCGCCTGCGCGACCGACAGCAGGCGCGACCAGCGCGTCTGCCGGTCGAGGCGGCGGGGGTTCAGCAGCAGCACGGGCACGAGCAGCACGACGCCGATGCCGACGACCACCGCGCGGAGCGCCAGCGGCACGGAGCTCGGCAGCGCCGCGTACGCGGCGAGGGCGACGACGAGAGCGCCGACCGCGGGCCAGCGGGACTCCGCCAGCACCGTGCGAGGCGGCCTCGACGCCGCAGCTCTCCGGCCGCTCATGGGGCGAAGTCTGCTGGGCGGCCACCCGTTCCGGGACGGAGCCGCGCCGGATGGGTAGAACCGCGTATGGAGCGGGGGAGCGCCGCGTTCTACCCTGCGGAGGTCGGGCGCGCCGATCGGCGTCGTCCGCATGGGGAGTGATCATGACGATCCAGACCTCCGTCGATGTCGCCCGGCTCACGCGCATCCGGTTCGCGGCCGTGGGCGCGGCCGTGCTGGTCCTGCTCGGGGCCGTGGCGGTCGCACCCGCGCAGCCCGGGGCGCCCACGCCGATCAGCCACGTCCGGCACAGCCACCCGCGCTGACCCCTCGCCCACGATCGGCGGCGATCCGGCGCACCGGCGATCGGGCGCACCATGGATGCGTGGTGCAGCAGGGCCGGGCGGAGCGCTTGCGGGCGGCGCGCCGCCGCGACGGCGACACCTGCATCTGGTGCGGGCAGCCGTTCAGCGACCGCGTGCGCGCGACCACCGAGCACGTCGTGCCGCGGGTGAAGGGCGGCCCGTCCTGGCTCGAGAACGAGGTCGCCGCGTGCGGCCGCTGCAACGGCGAGCGGGGCCATCGCGGGGCGGTCGAGTGGCTCGAGGAGTGCGAGCGCCGCGGCTGGTCGCCCGACGCCGCTCGGCTGGAGCGCAGCCTCGAGGCGCTCGCCGAGGCGATCCGTCTGCGCGGTGGCCGGCGCAGGGCGCGGCCGGCGCTCGACGCGCAGCTGCGGCGCCTGCGGAAGCGGGCGCGCACCGCCGCGTAGGTAGTGACATGCATTGCCCGCGGACTGGACGACTGCGGGTCGCGCGGGAGCTCCGGATCGGTGCGACGGGGTGCGCCCTCTAGCGTGGGCGGATGATCGAGCGGCGCGAACTCCGCACCCCGGACGGACGGACCCTTGCCGTGACCGATGCGGGTGGGAACGGCCCGGTCGTGCTCTGGCACGCGGGGTCCCCGCACACCGGCGCCCTCATCGCGCCCGTGCTCGCGGCCGCGGAGACGGCCCGCGTCCGGCTGGTGACCTGGGCCCGTCCCGGGTACGGCGGCTCGACGCGCCGCCCCGGCCGGACGGTCGCGGACGGGGCGGCGGACGCCGCGGTCGTCGCGGATGCCCTCGGCCTGGGCCGGTTCGCGGCCGTCGGCTACTCGGGCGGCGGCCCGCACGCGATCGTCGGCGGCGCCCTGCTCCCGGGCCGCGTGACCGCGGTCGCGACCCTCGCGGGCATCGCGCCCGACACCGGGTCCGGCGACTGGCTCGC
The DNA here is from genome assembly GCA_035996305.1 of Amnibacterium sp. Classification (GTDB taxonomy): domain Bacteria; phylum Actinomycetota; class Actinomycetes; order Actinomycetales; family Microbacteriaceae; genus Amnibacterium. The sequence continues at coordinate 6,544 of DASYJR010000006.1, forward strand.
CGGGATGGCGTCCCCCGCCGCGCTCACCGCCGCGCGACTCGGCCTCGAGGCCCGCGCCGCCCTGCCCGACGACTTCGACGACGACAGCCTCGTCGAGGCCGACCGGGCGGCCCTCGAGGGCCCGTGGTCGGCGCTCGGCGACGACGCCCAGGCCGCCGGCCGCGAGGGCCCGTTCGGCCTGGTCGACGACGACGTCGCGTTCGCTCAGCCGTGGGGGGCCGATCTCGCCGCCGTGACCGTCCCGGTGCTGCTCGCGCAGGGCGACGCGGACCGGATCGTGCCACCCACGCACGCGCGGCTCCTCGCCGAGGCGCTGCCCGACGCCGAGGTGCTGCTGCGGCCCGGCGACGGCCACGTCAGCGTGCTCGCCGCGCTGCCCGAGGTGCTCGAGTGGGCGGCCCAGCACTGACCGCGCCGGCCGGCGTCGTCGTCGCGGCCGTCCTCGCCCGGCGCCCCCCACGTGGCCCGGGTCAGGCGCCCTCGGGCGGATGCAGCAGCAGATCGGCCCGCTCCGTGAGGTACGGGGCGAACGGCGCCGCTGCGTCGTCGCCGAGCGACGCGCTCCAGCGCACGAGCACCTGCCCGTCGCGGAGCAGCAGCGGACCGGGCGCCTCGCGCAGCGCGGCCGCGTCGAGGCGGATCGGGACGGCGTCGTAGTTCACCGTCTCGCCCCGTGCGAAGGGGCCGCGGAAGGCGGCAGCCCGGTGCTCGCGCCGGTCCTCCACGGACGCGGCGACGTGGCCGGGATGGCCGGGCTCGACGGCGCGCGTGATGCCGCCGGTCGCGAGCAGCGACCCGTCGGGCGCGAGCAGCAGCACCCCGAGCCGCCAGACCCGGCCGACGGGCAGCATCCGCGCCGGCCGGTCGACGAGCAGCACGCGGCGCGCGGGTACGTACTCGGCGAGGGCCTCGTCCCTGGCGCCCGCCGCGGCGAGCTCCGCCGCGGTGCGCCGCACCAGGTCGCGGGCCTCCGCGAGGGTGTCGTCGGTCACGCGGACCAGGCGGGCGGGTCGGTGTAGCCGAGCTGGTGGCGGGCGGCATCGAGCGTCTCGAGCACGGCGACGGCCCGGGCCGGCGGATGGTCGGGATGCTCGGTCCGGCCCTCGGCGATCGCCCGCGCGACCGCGGCGGCCTCGTAGCAGAGGCCCTGCCGGTAGGGGCGGCCGAACCGGTCCTCCCAGGTGTCCCGCACCGCCCCGTCCGCACCGACGAGGGTGAGCCCGCTCGCGGCCCAGAAGGGCGCGGCCACCTCGATGCGCGCCACCTCGCCGACGGCGCTCGCGCGCCAGGCCGTGCGGCCGTGGAAGCCCGCGGTGACGACGCCCTGGGCCGCGCCCGTCTCGAGCACCAGGGCCGCCTGCTCGTCGACGCCGGTCGCGCCGAGCCGCCCGCGGGCCGTGACGCGATCCGGTGCGCCGAGCACGAGGTGCGACCACCAGGCGACGTACACCCCGAGGTCGAGCAGGGCGCCACCGCCCTGCGCGGGATCGAGCAGCCGGCTCGTCGGATCCGCGGAGCCACCGCCCCCGAAGTCCGCGATGGCGAGCGACAGGGCTCCGAGACCGCCGCGCTCGAGCACCTGCGCGACGACGTCGGTCTGCGGCAGGAACCGCGTCCACATCGCCTCCATCGCGAAGACGCCGGCGGCCGCGGCCGCCTCGAAGATCGAGCGGGCCTGCGCGGCGGTGACCGCGACGGGCTTCTCGACGAGCACGTGCTTGCCGGCAGCGATCGCGAGCAGGGCGTTCCGCGCGTGCTCGCCGTGCGGCGTCGCGATGTACACGACGTCGACCTCGGGGTCCCCGACGAGGGCCTCGTACCCGACATGCACGCGCGGCACCTCGAAGGGGGCGGCGAACGTGCGGGCACGGCCGGCGTTCCGGGAACCGACCGCGATGACCCGCTGGCCCGTGTGCTGCCGGAGGGCGTCGGCGAAGTCGCCGGCGATCGCGCCCGGGCCGAGCACTCCCCAGCGCAGCACGGGGGCGTCGTGCGGGTCGGGGGTGCGGGGCGTGGGCAGCACGGAGTCGGGCATGCGGACATCCTCGCGCGGCCCGATCGTTATGGATCCGTGATGAAGCTGGATTCGGGCACCGATCTCGGTGCATCCTGAGAAGGTGCCGCTGGTCTCCCGGTTCGTCGTCGCCGGCGCCGTGCTCGTGACGCTCACGGGTGCCACCGTCACCGACGTCCGACCGCCCACCGCCCCCGGCGCGTTGTATGCGATCGGTGACTCCTGGGCGGCCGGCCTCTACGCCGATCCGGCTCACGCGTTCCTCCAGGACGCCGCCGACGACCTCGGCACGACCGTGGCCGTCGACGGGGAGTCGGGATCGGGCTATCTGACCGCGCCGCCCGGGACGAGCACCTATCCCGACCGCGCCGCGCGCCTGCCTCCCGACCGGCACGCGGGCCTCGTCATCGTGCAGGGCGGCAGCAACGACGACGCGGCCGACCTCGGGGCGCTTCCGGCGGCGGTCGCGCGGACGGTGTCGGCGATGCGGCAGGCTCGTCCCGAGGCGACGGTGGTGCTACTCGGGCCGGGCCCGGACCCGTGGCCCGTCACCGGGGTGCAGCGCCAGGTGGACCGCATCATCGCGGCCGAGGCGTCGCGCCTCGGCGTGCGCTACATCTCGCCGCTGTCGGAGGGCTGGTTCACGGGCGCGAACGTCGGCGACATCATCGACCCCGCAACCCAGCATCCGACGGCCGCGGGTGACGAGGTGCTCGGCGCCCGGCTCGCGGCGGACCTCCGGGGCCTCGGCCACCGATCCCATCGGGGCGGGACCGCCTGGCTGACGTCGGCCGCGCCGCGCGCCGCGCGGGCGCGGATCCGCCGCGCCCGCTGATCGGTGCCGGACCTCGGCCGCTTCTTCGAGCTGCTCGCCGCCGTGCCCGTCGCGCCCGACGCCGAGCCGCTCTGGGACGACCGGACGCCGGCCGGCGCCCTGCGGCTGGCCAACCTGCGGCGGTACCTCGAGCTCGTCGCCGACGCCGACACGGCGCTCGTCGCGGAGGCGCCCGGTCACCGCGGCGCCACCGTCACCGGCGTGCCGTTCATGAGCCTCCGTGAGCTCACCGCGCGGCCGGGACTGCTCACCGGCGACCCGGCCGGGGACCACTTCGCCGTGCCCGCCGGCCCCGCTCCGGCGTGGGAGGCGTCCTCCGCCGTCGTCTGGGCGGCGCTCGCGCGCTGGGGCAGGCCGCTGCCGGTCTCGTGGCCGATCGTGCCGCACCATCCGTTCCTGGCGAGCGATCCCGCGACCAACCGCACGCCCCGGCGGGCGGAGGTGCGCGAGGGGGCGCCGGTCGCCCTCGAGCTGCTCGCCGCCTTCGGCGTCCGCCGGGTCGTCGCCGTCGGCCGGAAGGCGGAGGCGGCGCTCGCCGCGGCCGGCGTCGAGGCGATCCCGGTCCGGCACCCGGCGCAGGGCGGCGCGACGCGGTTCACGGCGGGCCTGGTGCGGCTCGCGCCCCGCTGACCCCCGGGAACCCGCGGCGCACGAACGGGGGCGGGCGGAGCGCGCCGTTCCGCGCCAGGATCGGTACCGCGCACCTGCGACTCGCGGGGGCCGCGTCCCACCGATGGGGTCTCCGGCGTGGAGCATGTGCGAGCACCGACGTTCGACGCGCCGGTCGTCCAGCGGACTCGCAGTTGCGCGGGACGACCCCGCGCTCCCGATCCGCGGAGGACTTCATGAGGCGGAAGCCCGCTCAGGTCAGCATCGACGACCTCGTTGAGGCGGCCGTCGCCGTCGCGTTCGACGAGGGGCTGCACGCGGTGTCGCCGGTCACGGTGGCGGCACGCGCGGACACCACGCCGAAGGTCGTGCTGCATCACCGCCCCGACACGGCCGCGCTCATCGCGGAGGTGTTCCAGAAGATCGTCGGCGCCGAGCTCGCCGAGGTGAAGCGTGTCGTGCTCGCGCATCCGGCGCCCACCGTGCAGCTGTCGGCCCTGCTCGAGACCCTCGCGCTGCCCGTGCGGATGGACGTCGACTGCGTCTGGCTCGAGTCGTGGAGCCTCGGCCGCCGCAACCCCGCCCTCGGTGCCGCGGTGCGCGCCGAGGAGGGCAGCTGGCACGCGTTCGTCTCCGCCGTCATCCGCCGGGGCGTGCGCTCGGGCGACTTCCTGCCCGCCGACCCGGAGACGGTCGCCCATCTGCTGCTCGCCGTCATCGACGGCGTCAACGCATACTCGCTCGTCGGCTACCACTCCGAGATCGACCGGATGCGGCTGCTCACGGCGGTGGTGCGCAGCGAGCTCGGCGTCGTCGGCGACGCCGAGTCCGCGGAGCAGGTCGCCCAGGGCTGACCCTGTCGGCGCGAGGCGCCCGAGGCGGCGCTGCCGATCGCCGGCGCCGTCGGGCGGTCGTCGCCGGGGGCCGTCCTGCACGAGGTCGCAGCCCGACGATCGGCGGCGGCTCGGTACCCTGTCGGGACCCATGACCCCCACCCGTCCCGTCCTCTTCGGCGTCGTCAACACGACGCCGGACTCGTTCAGCGACGGCGGCCGGTACCTCGACGCGGGGGCCGCGATCGCGCACGGCCGGGCCCTGGCCGCGGACGGCGCCGATCTCGTCGATATCGGCGGGGAGTCGACCCGGCCGGGGGCCGAGCCGGTGACCGAGGCCGAGGAGCTGCGCCGCACGATCCCCGTGGTCGCGGCGCTCGCCGCCGACGGCGTCCGCGTCAGCATCGACACGCGCTCCGCCCGGGTGGCCGCCGAGGCGCTCGCCGCGGGCGCCGTGGTGGTGAACGACGTGAGCGGCGGGACCGCGGACCCGCGGATGCTCACGACCGTCGCGGGATCCGTGGCGGACGTGGTGCTCATGCACTCGAGGGGCGCCGCGGCGTCCCCGCCGCGCTACACGGACGTCATCGGGGAGGTGCGCGCCGAGCTCGGGGCCCGCGTCGCCGCGGCCCGCGCCGCGGGCATCCCCGACGACCGCCTCGTGCTCGACCCCGGTATCGGGTTCGCGAAGGGCGCCGCGGAGAACTGGGCGCTGCTCGCGCACCTCGACGCGCTGCGGATCGACGGCATCCGGCTGCTCGTCGGCGTCTCGCGCAAGCGGTTCCTCGCCGCGCTCGCCCCGGAGGGCGCGCCCGCCGAGGCCCGCGACCTCCCGACCGCCGTGCTCTCCGCCCTGCTCGCCGAGCAGGGCGTGTGGGGCCTGCGCGTGCACGACGTCGCGGGCACTCGCGCCGCGCTCGACGTCGTCGCGAGGATGGCGGCCGCATGAGCACCGGCGACCGGATCCTCCTCACGGGCCTCACGGTGCGGGCGTTCCACGGCGTCCACCCCGAGGAGCGCGAGCAGGGCCAGGACTTCGTGGTCGACATCGAGCTCGTCGTGCCGCTCGGCGTCGCCGCCGCCACCGACGACGTGCGCGGCACGGTGCACTACGGGGAGCTGGCGCGGGGGATCGTCGCGGCGGTCGAGCGTGACCCGGTCGACCTCATCGAGACCGTCGCCGACCGCGTCGCCCGCCTCGCGCTCGCCGACGACCGGGTGGAGCGGGCGATCGTGACGGTGCACAAGCCGCAGGCACCGATCGGCGTGCCCTTCGGCGACGTCGCCGTCCGGGTCGACCGGACGGCAGAGCGGCTGCTGCCCCGCCACCGCGTGGTGATCGCGCTCGGCGGCAACCTCGGCGATCCCGCCGCGATCCTCGACGCCGCCGTCTCGGCGCTCGGCCGCCTGCCCGGCCTCACCCTCACGGCCGCGTCCGCGCCGCTCGAGAGCGTGGCGCTCACCGTCGCCGGCCCCGATCCCGACAAGCCCCGCTACGTGAACCGGGTGGCCGTCGGCGAGGCGACGCTCGAACCCCGCGCACTGCTCGCCGCCCTCCTCGGCATCGAGCGGGTCTTCGGGCGGCAGCGGCTCGAGCACTGGGGCGACCGGACCCTCGACCTCGACCTCATCGCCTACGGCGATCTGCGGATCGACGAGCCCGGCCTCACCGTGCCGCACCCCCGGGCCCACGAGCGCGATTTCGTGCTCGCACCGTGGCTCGAGGTGGAGCCGGACGCGGTGCTGCCCGGCCGCGGATCCGTCCGCGAGCTCCTCGCCGGCCTCGGGGGGCCGGCGTGACCGTCGACCGGGCGCGAGCCGCGGCGGCCGTCGCGGAGTTCCTCGCCGCGATGGGGGAGGACCCCGGCCGCCCGGCCCTCGCCGACACGGCGGCCCGCGTCGCCGAGCTCGGCGCCGAACGCTTCGCCGGCGTCGGCGTCGACCCGGTGCCCGCCCTCGCCGCCGCCGCCGTCGCGGACGTGGCCGTGGCGGGCCCGGTGGCGTTCCGGGCCGTGCCGTTCGTCGCCACCTGCGAGCACCACCTGCTGCCCTTCGCGGGCACCGCGACGATCGTCTACCGTCCGAGCGGGTCCGTCGCGGGCTTCGGGGCGCTCGCCCGCGTCGTGGAGACCCTGGCCGCCCGCCCCCAGGTGCAGGAGCGGCTCACCGACGAGATCGCGGACGCCGTCGCGCGCGGCCTCGGGGCGGCCGGCGTGCTCGTCGTGCTCGCCGCGGAGCACGACTGCGTCGCCCTCCGCGGGCGGCGCCTGACCGGCACGTCCGTCGTCACGCTCGCGGCGCGCGGCGACTACGTGCACGGCCCGGAGCGCGCCGAGGCGCTGGCCCTCGCGGGCGAGCCGCCGGCCGCGCCCGGTTCCCGCCCGGCGCAGCACTGATCCGTTCCGCCGTGTTCAGGATCCGACCGCCGTGGTCAGGAGGAACCGGCGCCGCGCCGCGGGTCGGACGAGCGGCCCTGGATGCGGCGGTGAGGGCAGGTCGACGCGGCGGGGCGACGTCGTCAGGGCGTGAGCGGCGAGCCCACGATGTCGAACCTCATGCTCACCATGTCGCCGTCGAGCAGCGGGAGCGCCTCGTGCAGCCCGTCCCGCACGGAGCCGTGGCCGAGGGAGGCGCGGTGCGCCTCGGCGGACTCCCAGACCTCGAGCACGGAGACCCGGTCGGGCGTCGACGGGTCGGTGCCGACCTCGTGGTTCAGGCTGCCCAGGTCGCCCCACGTCACCCGACCATCCTGCTGCCGGCGCCGGGCAGCGCGCGGGCCGCATCCCCCCTCAGCGCCGGCCGCACCGCTCCGCGATCGGGCAGCGGACCGCGGAGCCGGCAGCCAGGCCGACCCGGTTCAGGTGCGCGACGACCGCACCGTAGGCCGAGAGCAGCGGCAGCTCCGTGTACGGCAGGCCGTTGCGTACGCAGTGCGCCTGCACGATGGGGCGGACGCGCAGCAGGTTCGGTCGCGGCATCCCGGGGAACAGGTGGTGCTCGATCTGGAGGCTGAGGCCACCGGTGGCGAGGCACATCAGCCGTCCGCCGCGGAGGTTCCGTGAGGTGAGCACCTGCTTCGACAGGTAGTCGAGGCGCTGCTCCGCCGGGATGATCGGCATCCCGACGTGGTTCGGCACGAAGGATCCGCCGAGGTACAGCCCGAAGGCCGCCAGCTGCGCGCCGAGGAACCCCACGGCGAGCCCGGGCGGCAGCACGGCCAGCACGAGCACCGGCAGGAGCACGAGCCGGGCGGCGAGCAGGGCGAGCTCCAGGTTCTCGAGCCCGGACCGGCGGCGGCGGAGCAGCGCCACGAGCGACCGCACATGCAGGTTCACCCCCTCCAGCAGCAGCAGCGGGAACAGCGCGAAGCCCTGCACCCTGGCGAAGTCGCCGGCCAGCCCGCGCCGGCCGGCCGCGTCCTCGGGACGGAAGACGAACGCGCCGGGCGCGGCGGAGGGGTCGCGCCCGACGACGTTGGGGTTGCCGTGGTGGGCGTTGTGGTCGTGCACCCACCAGGTGAAGCTCAGCCCGACGAGTGCCGGACCGAGCAGCTGCGCGACCAGGTCGTTGCGGCGGCCCGAGGCGAAGATCTGCCGGTGGGCCGCCTCGTGGGCGAGGAACCCCAGCTGGGCGAGCACCACGCCCAGCGCCGCTGCGACGAGCAGCTGGAGGGGCGACGGGCCGAGCGTGACGAGCGCGGTCAGCGCGGCGGCGAGCAGCGCGAGCAGGATCGCGAAGAGCACCCCGTAGTAGCCGGGTCGCTTCTCGAGCAGGCCGGCGGCGCGCACCTCGTCGAGCAGCTCGGTGTAGCCGCCTCGGGCCGGCGCACGCGGGGCGCCCGGAGGTGGGGCGGCCGCGGGGCGCGTGGCTCGCACGGCGCCCGCCCGGATGCTCCTCGCCTGCTCCCGCATCCGGGCACGCTAGGCGGGCGGCGGCGGAAGCGAACGGCCTTGACTTCCCAGGGAACGGCGGGCCGGGGCCAGGATGCTGTCGCGGGGCGCGACGCTCCGAGGAGGAGGATGAGGAGGAGCCGTGCCCGGTCTGAACCTGACCCGAGCGGAGGCGGCCGAGCGCGCGGCCCTGGTCACCGTCGACTCGATCGACATCGAGCTCGACCTCACCCGCGGGTCCCAGGAGTTCGGATCCACCACCACGCTGCGCTTCTCGGCGACCGACGGCGCGTCCACGTTCGTCGACGCCGTCACCGCCCGGGTGCACGCCGTGCGCCTGAACGGGGACGACCTCGACCCGGCCGAGGTGAGCGACGGCAGCCGCATCACGCTGCCGCGGCTGAAGGCCGACAACGAGCTCGTCGTGGTCGCCGACGCCCGCTACACCAACACCGGGGAGGGCCTGCACCGCTTCCTCGACCCCGTCGACGACGAGGTGTACCTGTACTCGCAGTTCGCGGTGCCGGACGCGCGGCGGATGTTCGCGGTGTTCGAGCAGCCCGACCTGAAGAGCACGTTCCGCCTCACGGTGGCGGCGCCGGCGCACTGGCAGGTCGTCTCGAACCAGCCGACGCCCGAGCCGGCGCCGCTGGCCGCCGGCGCCGCCCGCTGGTCGTTCCCGCCCACGCCGCGGCTCCCCAGCTACCTGGTCGCGCTCGTCGCCGGCCCCTACGCCGTGCGCCGCGGGGAGCTCACCTCGGCCGACGGCCGCCGCATCCCGCTCGGCGCGTTCGCCAGGAAGTCGCTCGAGCAGCACCTCGAGGCCGACGAGATGTTCGCGAAGGCGACCGCCGGCGTCGCCTTCTACGAGGCGGCGTTCGGGGTGCCGTTCCCGTTCGAGAAGTACGACCAGCTGTTCGTCCCCGAGTACAACCTCGGCGCGATGGAGAACGCCGGTGCGGTCACGTTCACGGAGGACTTCGTCTTCCGCTCCCACGTTCCCGACGCGATGCGGGAGTCGCGGGCCATGGTGGTGCTGCACGAGCTCGCCCACATGTGGTTCGGCGACCTGGTGACCATGCGGTGGTGGGACGACGTCTGGCTGAACGAGTCGTTCGCCACCTTCGTGTCCTACCTCGCGACCGCCGAGGTGACGGAGTGGC
>DASYJR010000007.1:0-2630 GCA_035996305.1 Amnibacterium sp.
GAACGGCGAGTTCGTGCTGCGGCCCGCGAGGTCCTCAGTGCCGATCGTGCGGCGGACCGCCGGGTCGAGCAGCACGAGGTCGGCGCGGGCGCCGACGGTGAGAGGGCCCCGGTCCGGCAGGCCGCCGATGGTCGCGGGCACGCTCGCCATGACCCGTTCCACCTCCGCCCAGCCGAGCAGGCCGGTCTCGACCATCGCCGCCTGCACCACGGACGCGGCGGTCTCCAGGCCGACCATGCCGTTGGCGGCCGCCTGCCACTCGCTGCGCTTCGCCTCCGCCGGGTGCGGGGCATGGTCGGTCGCGACGACGTCGAGCGTACCGTCGGCGAGGGCAGCGCGAAGCGCGGTCACGTCGTCCGCGGTGCGCAACGGCGGGTTCACCTTGAAGCGCGGGTCGTAGCCCCGCGCCGCCTCGTCGGTGAGGAACAGGTGATGCGGGGTGACCTCCGCCGTCACCCGCACGCCCCGTGCCTTGGCCCAGCGGATCAGCTCGACGCTGCCCGCGGTGGAGACGTGGCAGACGTGGAGGCGGGCGCCGGCGGCGTCCGCGAGCAGCACGTCGCGGGCGATGATGGCCTCCTCCGCGACCGCGGGCCAACCGGCGAGGCCGAGCTCCGCCGAGACGGCGCCCTCGTGCAGCTGCGCGCCGCGGGTCAGGCGGGGCTCCTCCGCGTGCTGGGCGATCACGCCGCCCACGATCCGCACGTACTCGAGGGCGCGGCGCATGAGCAGCGGATCCGCCACGCAGGATCCGTCGTCGGAGAACATCGTGACCCGGGCGCGGGACCTGGCCATGGTGACCAGCTCGGCGAGCTCCTTGCCCTCGCGCCCCTTCGACACCGCGCCGATGGGCCGCACGTCCACGTAGCCGGCCTCGCGGCCGAGCGCCGCGACCTGCTCGACGACGCCCGCGGTGTCGGCGACGGGATCGGTGTTCGGCATGGCGTGCACGGTCGTGTAGCCGCCCGCGGCCGCGGCTCGCGACCCGGTGAGCACGGTCTCCGCCCCCTCGCCGCCGGGCTCGCGGAGGTGGGTGTGCAGGTCGACGAAGCCGCGCAGGGCGATCAGGCCGTCGGCGTCGACGACGCGGTCGCCCGCGGCGGCCGCGACGGCGCCGTCCGCGACGATCCGGCCGTCCTCGACGGCGAGGTCGGTGCGGACGCCGTCGCCGGCGCGAAGGGCGCCGCGGATCACGATCCTGGTCATGCGGCTCCCCTTCGTCCTGCGAGCACGTCGTAGAGCACGGCCATGCGCACCGCGATCCCGTTCTCGACCTGCTCGAGCACGGTCGAGCGCGCCGAGTCGGCGACCTCGCCCGCGATCTCGAGTCCGCGGTTCATCGGTCCCGGATGCATGACGAGGCTGCGCTCGGGGAGCCGCGCGGCCCGGGCGGCCGACAGGCCGTAGAGCGCCGCGTACTCGCGGCTGCTCGGGAAGAACGCCTCCGTCATCCGCTCCCGCTGCACCCGCAGCATCATCACGACGTCGGGACCGGTGGCGAGTGCGGCGTCCAGGTCGATGCCCGCCTCGACCGGCCAGCCGCCGATCGCGCCGGGCAGCAGGGTGGGCGGGGCGACGAGGCGCACCGAGGCCCCGAGGGCGGTGAGCAGCCACACGTTCGAGCGGGCGACGCGGGAGTGCAGCACATCCCCGACGACGACGACCGACACCCCGTCGAGGGCGCGGCCGCGCGCGGCGGCGCCGTGCAGCCGCTTGCGGATCGTGAACGCGTCGAGCAGCGCCTGCGTCGGATGCTCGTGGGTGCCGTCGCCGGCGTTCACCACGCCGGCCCGGGTCCAGCCGCTCGAGGCGAGCACCTCGGCGGCGCCGGAGGCGGGGTGCCGGATCACGATGCCGTCCGCGCCCATCGCCTGCAGGGTCTGCGCGGTGTCCTGCAGGCTCTCGCCCTTCGACACGGACGAGCCCTTCGCGCTGAAGGTGATCACGTCGGCGGAGAGGCGCTTCGCGGCCGCCTCGAACGAGATGCGCGTGCGGGTGGAGTCCTCGAAGAACAGGTTCACCACCGTGCGGCCGCGCAGGGTCGGCAGCTTCTTGATCTCCCGCGCCTGCGTCGCGGCCATCGAGCCCGCGGTGTCGAGCACGAGCAGCGCGTCGTCGCGGCTGAGGTCGGCGCTGGACAGCAGGTGCGACAGCATTCTCAGAGCACCCCTTCCCCGGTGGTGCCCACCGTCGACCGTCCAGGTGCCTCGATGATCACCTGGTCTTGACCGTCGGGCTCGTCGAGCAGCACGTGCACGCGCTCGCTCATCGAGGTGGGCAGGTTCTTGCCGACGTAGTCGGCGCGGATCGGCAGCTCGCGGTGGCCGCGGTCGACGAGGACCGCGAGCTGCACCGCGCGGGGGCGGCCGAGGTCCGACAGCGCGTCGAGAGCCGCGCGGACCGTCCGGCCGGAGTAGAGGACGTCGTCCACCAGGACGACGTTGAGTCCGTCGATCCCGCTGACGGGCAGGTCGGTGCGCTCCAGGGCGCGCGCGCCGCGCAGCCGGAGGTCGTCCCGGTAGAGGGTCACGTCGAGCGCCCCCACGGGGACGGCGACCCCGGTGAACGCCTCGATCCGTGCACCCAGCCGGTGCGCCAGAGGCGTGCCACGGGTCGGGATACCGAGCAGG
>DASYJR010000008.1:0-15788 GCA_035996305.1 Amnibacterium sp.
CTCGTCGCGCAGCCGCGGAGCGGCCGGTGAGCGCGCTCACGCTCCTCGTGCTCCGGGTGGCGTTCCTCGCGCTGCTCTGGGTGTTCGTGTTCGCCGTGGTCTATGCGCTGCGCAGCGATCTCTTCGGCGGCCGGGTGCGCAAGCTGCCGGAGCAGGCGCGCTTCGCCGGTGGCGCACCGGCCGCCGCCCCGCCGGCGGTGCAGTCCCTGCCGACCTCCCCCGTCACGCCCGGCGCAGGCATCCCGATGCCGCAGCCCGTGCAGACGGGCCCGGCCACACGGCTCGTCATCACCTCGGGGGGCAAGGCCGGGCTCGAGATCCCGCTCGGCAACGAGCCGCTCACGATCGGCCGGGCGAGCGACGCCGGCCTGCAGATCCGAGACGACTACACGTCCACCCATCACGCCCGGCTGCTGCTGTGGGGCTCCGACTGGGTGGTCCAGGACCTCGACTCGACGAACGGCACCTTCGTCGACGGCCAGCGCATCGATTCGCCGACGCAGGTGCCGCTCGGCGTGCCGGTGAAGGTCGGCGCGACCACGTTCGAGCTCCGTGCGTGAGGGCATGACCATCGTCACCGCAGGGGCAGCGGTCTCGCACGTCGGTCGCGTGCGGACGAACAACCAGGACTCCGGATACGCCGGCGTCCAGCTGTTCGTGGTGGCCGACGGCATGGGCGGCCACGCCGGCGGCGACGTCGCCTCGGCGATCGCGGTGAACCGCATCGCGCAGACGGACCGGCTCGACTTCGCGAACCCGCAGGAGGCGGAGTTCGCCCTGCAGGCCTCGCTCGTCGCCGCGAACCAGCTCATCAGCGAGGCCGTCTTCGAGCATCCCGAGCTCACCGGCATGGGCACCACGGTGAGCGCCCTCGTGCGCGTCGGCGACGCCGTCGCCACCGCCCACATCGGGGACTCCCGCATCTACCTGCTCCGCGACGGCGAGCTCAGCCAGATCACGAACGACCACACCTTCGTGCAGCGGCTCGTCGAGACCGGCCGGATCACGCCCGAGGAGGCGGCGGTGCATCCGCGCCGCAGCGTGCTGATGCGGGTGCTGGGCGACATCGACCAGTCTCCGGAGATCGACACGGGCATCCTCGGCACGGTCCCCGGGGACCGGTGGATGCTCTGCTCCGACGGCCTCTCCAGCTACGTGACCGAGGAGCGGATCCGAGCCCTGCTGGCCGACGCCGACTCGGCCCGCGACGCGTGCGAGGCCCTCGTCGAGGAGGCGCTCGACCGCGGCGCTCCCGACAACGTGACGGCGATCGTCGTCGACATCGACCACGGCGGCGAGGACGCGGCGCGGGCGGCCATCGTCGGTGCGGCCGCCGAACCGCTCGAGTTCGACACCGGCGACGGATCGCGGCAGCACGCGCGCCTGCCCTCCCTGCTGCTGCACCCGCTGCGCACGCAGCCGCCCGAGGCGAGCTTCGTCCCCGACTCCGAGGACTACCTCGACGCCCTCATCCGTGAGGACCGCCGTCGCGTGTGGCGCCGGCGGCTGATCTGGCTCGCCGCGATCGCGGCGCTGCTCGCGGCGCTCACGGTCGGCGTGGTCACCGGCTACCGCTACACGCAGACCCGCTACTACGTCGGGTTCGACGGCGACAGGGTGGCGATCTACCAGGGCGTGCAGGCGTCCGTGGGGCCCGTGCAGCTGAGCCACGTCGTCAAGGACACCGACCTCACCCGGTCGATGCTGTCCGGGTACACGCTGGAGCAGATCCAGAGCACGATCAGCGCGGACAGCCTCGCGGCGGCCGAACGCATCGTCGAGAACGCGAGGGGGGGCTCGAGTGGTTGACCTGGGAGCCACCACCACGCTCACCAGGGCGGCGGACGACCGCGTCCCGGTCACCAAGCCGTCCACCCGCGTGCGGAACATCGAGCTCGGCCTGCTGCTGCTCGCCCTGGCGGTCGCCGCGTCGTCGATCCTGCTCGTGCAGCTCGGCGCGCTCGGCCACATCGACACGCACCTGCTGACCCTGGCAGCGGGCCTCGCCGCGCTCGTGCTGGCGATGCACGTCGTGCTGCGGTTCACGGCCCGGGACGCGGATCCGTTCATCCTGCCCATCGCGACGACGCTGAACGGGCTGGGCATCGCGGAGATCTACCGCATCGACCTCTCCCCGACCGGCCTCGCGCACCACGCGGACAACGGCACGAGGCAGATCCTCTGGACCGCGTTCGGGGTCGGCGCCGCGATCGTGACGATCCTGCTCGTGCGCAACCACCGCGCGCTGCAGCGCTACACCTACATCGCGATGCTCGTGGCGATCGTGCTGCTGCTCCTTCCGCTCGTGCCGGGCCTGAAGCTGTCGAACGTCACCGCCGCCGTGTGGATCCACGTCGGGCCGCTCAACTTCCAGCCCGGCGAGATCGCGAAGATCGCGCTGGCCATGTTCTTCGCGGGCTTCCTCGTCGCGCGCCGGGACTCCCTCGCGATGGTCGGCCGCAAGGTGCTCGGCGTCCGCCTGCCCCGCGGCCGCGATCTCGGTCCGATCGTCGTCGTCTGGGCGCTCGCCCTCGCCGTGATCGTGTTCGAGCACGACCTCGGCACCGGCCTGCTGCTGTTCGGCATGTTCGTCGCCATGCTCTACGTCGCGACCGGCCGCACGAGCTGGATCGTCCTCGGCCTGCTGCTCGCCGCCGCCGGCGCCTGGGCGGCCGCGCAGGTGCTCACCTACGTGCAGGGCCGGGTGACGAACTGGCTCGACGCGTTCTCCGGGAACCTCTACAACGAGGTGGGCGGCAGCTACCAGATCGTGAACGGCATCTTCGGTCTCGCACACGGCGGCCTCTTCGGCACCGGTCTCGGCCAGGGTCGCCCCGACCTCACGCCGGCGGCCGACAGCGACTTCATCATCGCCTCGCTCGGCGAGGAGATCGGGCTCGTCGGGGTCTTCGCCGTGCTCTGCCTCTACCTGCTCTTCGTGTCCCGCGGCCTCCGCATCGGGTTCTCCGGGCCCGACGACTTCGGCAAGCTGTTCGCGGTCGGGCTGTCGTTCGTGTTCGCGCTGCAGTGCTTCATCGTCATCGGCGGCGTGATGCGGGTGATCCCCGAGACGGGGCTCACCACACCCTTCCTCGCGGCGGGCGGCTCCTCGCTCGTCGCGAACTGGATGATCGCGGCCCTGCTGCTGCGCATCTCCGACACCATCCGCAGCTCCCCGAGGACGGTGATCTAGCGCATGAACCGAGAGCTGAAGCGCATCAGCGCACTCGTCGTGGTGATGTTCGTGGCCCTCTTCGCGGCCTCGTCGATCATCCAGGTGTTCCAGGCCGACGCGCTCGGCGCGGACTCCCGGAACGCCCGCGCGCGTGCCGACCAGTACAAGATCCAACGCGGCCAGATCCTCACCTCGGACGGCAAGGCGATCGTCGTGTCGAAGAAGGAGTCGACCGACGAGTACCAGTTCCAGCGCACCTACCTCGACGGGCCGCTCTACGCCTCCGTGACGGGCTACTTCCCGGTGAACGGTGCGCCGACCGGGATCGAGGGCGCGCTGGACGCGAAGCTCGCCGGAACGGGCAGCAACCAGGTCTTCGACGGGCTGCAGAGCATCGTCACCGGGCAGGACCCGAAGGGCGACTCCGTCGAGCTGACCATCGATCCGAAGGTGCAGAAGGCCGCGTACGACGCGCTCGGCAACCAGCGGGGCGCGGTCGTCGCGCTCGACCCGTCGACGGGCGCGGTGCTCGCGATGGTCTCGAAGCCGTCCTTCGACCCGAACCTCATCGCCGTGCACGACTCGAGCGCCCTGAAGGCGTACAACACCCTGCTGAACCGGAACCCGAGCCCGCTCACCAACCGGGCGATCGCCGGCAACCTCAACCCGCCCGGATCCACGTTCAAGGTCGTCGTGTCGTCCGCCGCGCTCGAGAGCGGCCGGTACACCGAGTCGAGCCAGTTCGACAGCCCCACCTCGCTGAGGCTTCCCGGGACCTCGCTCGTGATCCAGAACTCGCAGGGCGAGGTCTGTGGCACCGGCCCGAAGGCGACGCTGAAGCTCGCGCTCAGCCTCTCCTGCAACATCCCGTTCGCGGAGCTGGGTGATCAGCTCGGCGAGCAGGCCATCGCCGACCAGGCGGCGAAGTTCGGCTTCGGCAAGCCGCTGTCCATCCCGCTGAGCGTCACGCCGTCGGTGTACCCGAAGGGCCTCGACAAGGCCCAGCTCGCCCAGACCGCCTTCGGCCAGTTCGAGGATCGCGTCACGCCGATGCAGATGGCCATGGTCTCGGCCGCGATCGGCAACCATGGCGTGCTGATGAAGCCGAACCTGGTGAAGCGAGTGCTGAGCCCGACCCTCGACACGGTGGAGCAGATGACCCCCCAGCAGCTCTCGCAACCGGTGAGTTCCGCGACGGCGAACGCCGTGACCGACATGATGGTCTCGTCGGTGGCCACTGGGGCGGCGACCAATGGCAGAATCAACGGGGTCGACGTGGCCGGCAAGACGGGCACCGCGCAGAACGGGGCGAACGATCCCTACACGCTCTGGTTCACGGGCTTCGCTCCGGCGAAGAGCCCGAAGGTCGCGGTCGCGGTCGTGATCGAGAACGGTGGGGGGCTCGGCCAGACCGGGTACGGCAACCTCGTTGCCGCGCCCATCGCCAAGAAGGTCATGGAGGCGGTGCTGAACAAATGAGACCGGTCGCCGGGCTCACCTTCGGGGGCCGCTACGAGCTGTCGTCCCGCGTCGCCATCGGCGGCATGGGCGAGGTGTGGGAAGCCACGGACCTCGTCATCGGGCGTCCCGTCGCCATCAAGATCCTGAAGGACGAGTACCTCGGCGACCCGGGGTTCCTCGAGCGCTTCCGGGCGGAGGCGCGCCACGCGGCGCTCGTGAACCACGAGGGCATCGCGAACGTCTACGACTACGGCGAGGAGGACGGCTCCGCCTTCCTCGTCATGGAGCTGGTCCCCGGCGAACCCCTCTCCTCGATCCTGGAGCGTGAGCACACGCTGCCGCCGGACCGGGTGCTCGACGTCGTCGCGCAGACCGCCATGGCCCTGCAGGCCGCGCACGCCGCGGGCCTCGTGCACCGTGACATCAAGCCGGGCAACCTGCTCGTCACGCCCGACGGCCGGGTGAAGATCACCGACTTCGGCATCGCCCGCATCACCGACCAGGTCCCGCTCACCGCGACCGGTCAGGTGATGGGCACGGTGCAGTACCTGTCGCCCGAGCAGGCCAGCGGCCAGCCCGCATCGCCCGCGACGGACATCTACTCGCTCGGCATCGTCGCGTACGAGGCCCTCGCCGGGCACCGCCCGTTCACGGGCGAGTCGCAGGTCGCGATCGCCATGGCGCAGATCAACGACGCCCCGCCGGACCTGCCGACGAGCATCCCCGAGCCCGTACGCAGGCTGGTGATGGCCTGCATCGCGAAGGCGCCCTCCGACCGGCCGGCCACGGCGGCGCTCCTCGCCCGCGCCGCGCAGGCGCTGCGCCGCGGCGACGTGCTCGCCGCGGCCTCCGCCGTGCCCGCGGTCCTTCCCGCCGGGGTCGCGGCTCCGACGATGGCGCTGCAGACCGAGGGCGCCACGACCGTGCTGCCCACGCAGGCGCCCGGCTTCGAGACCACGCTGCTCGGCGTGCCGGCCGCGGGTGCGGCGGGCGCCGGCGCCGCATACGCCGGCCCCCCGACGGCCGCGACGACGGGGGTCACCCCGGTGGACGGCGGACCGGAGGAGCCCCGGCGCCGCCGCAGCCCCTGGACCTGGCCCCTCATCGCGCTCATCCTGCTGCTCGTGATCGTGGTGATCGCCTGGGCGGTGGCGCAGTTCGCGGGGTCGAACGCGTCCACGCGGAACTCCACGTCCGCGTCCACGTCCACCCGCCCGTCGGCCTCGGCGAGCGCCTCGGCGACCTCGACCGGCGGCGGGAGCGTCGCGATCAACCTGGCCGACTACATCGGCAAGCCGTATGCGCAGGTCGTCTCGAACCTCAAGGCGCTCGGGCTCGACGCGACACCGCAGAAGGGCGACCCAGCGCCCACCGACGCCGACGTCGGCAACGTGTACGACCTGAGCCGCTCCGGCAACGTGCCGAAGGGCTCGTCGATCACGGTCACCTACTACAACGACACCGCCACCGCCCAGGCGCCGTCGTCCGCTCCCGTGCTGACCAACCCGTCGTCGCAGCCGGTGAAGGCGAACAGCAGCATCACGGTGTCGTGGCCGGCGTACAACGCCTGCCCGGCGGGCCAGTCGCGCTCCGGCTACACCGTGACCGTGAGCGGCGCCGCGCAGAACGGCGACACCGCCGAGGGCCGCAACGCGAACCAGATCACCATCCCGACCGGGCCGGCCGGCAGCGGACCGATCAAGGTCAAGTACAAGGTGTACTGCGGGTCGAAGGACTCCGCGTACTCGCCGACGCTCTCCGTGCAGGTGGAGCAGCCTGCGAGCTCTCCTGGCCCGACGACGCCGAGCCCGAGCCCCAGCACCTCCGCGGGCCTCCTCGGGCAATGAGCATGAGCGACCTCGGGAACGCGCCCGGAGGACGGATCGCGAACCTCGAATCCGGCGAACGGCTGCTCGCCGGCCGCTACCGCGTGGAGCACCTGCTCGGCCGCGGGGGCATGGCCGAGGTCCACCTCGGCATGGACCTGCGGCTCGGCCGACGGGTCGCGATCAAGCTGCTGCGCTCCTCGCTCGCCAACGACCCCACGTTCCGGATGCGGTTCCGGCAGGAGGCGCAGTCCGCCTCCCGCATGACGCACCCGACGATCGTCCGCGTGTTCGACGCGGGCGAGGAGACGGTGCTCGAGTCCGGCGGCGGCGAGGCGCAGCTGCCGTTCATCGTGATGGAGTTCGTCGACGGCAAGCTGCTGAAGGACCTCATCAAGGACGGCCCGATGTCGGCCGCGGAGGCCGGACACATCGTCACCGGCATCCTCACCGCCCTCGAGTACTCCCACGAGGCCGGGGTGGTGCATCGAGACATCAAGCCCGGCAACGTGATGGTGACCCGTACGGGCCAGGTCAAGGTGATGGACTTCGGCATCGCCAGGGCCATCAGCGACTCGTCCGCGACCGTCGCGCAGACGACCGCGATCCTCGGCACCGCCCAGTACTTCTCGCCCGAGCAGGCGAAGGGCGAGACGGTCGACCCGCGCAGCGACCTCTACTCGACCGGCATCGTGCTCTACGAGATGCTGACGGGCCGGCCGCCGTTCCGCGGCGACAGCCCGATCGCGGTGGCGTACCAGCACGTGAGCGAGCCGGCCACGCCGCCCTCCGAGCTGAACCCGCGGGTGACGGAGGGCATGGACGCCGTGGTGCTGCGTGCCCTCGAGAAGGACAAGAACCACCGCTACCAGTCGGCGGACGAGTTCCGCGCGGACGTGGAGGCGGTGGTCGCGGGCCGCGCCCCGACCGCGCGACTCCCCGTGATCGACCCGACCACGGACCTGTTCGGCGGCGCCGTCGAGACACCCGAGTCGACGGTCCGGCAGCTCGCGTTCGACGACTTCGAGCACGTCTCCACGTCGAACCGGCCGCCGGTGGCCTGGATCTGGGCGGGCGTGCTGTGCGTCGCCGTCGTCGTGCTCGCCGTCGCGCTCTGGGTGATCAGCCTCTCGACCGGGGGGTTCGGCGCGGATCGTCGCACCGTGCCGGCCGGGCTGGCGGGGTCGACCGAGACGAGCGCGGTCGGTGCGCTCGACAAGCTCGACCTGCATCCGCTCGTGCATCACACCGCGAACACGTCGGTCCCGTCGGGGGAGGTCGTGCGCACCAGCCCGACCGGCGGCACGACGGTGCAGCAGAACACGACGGTCGAGGTGTGGGTGTCGACGGGCGTGCCGAAGGTGGCCGTCCCGACGCTGAAGAACCTCTCGCTCGACGCGGCCCAGCAGGCGATCACCGGCGCCGGCCTCACGAACGGCTCGATCACGACCCAGCACTCGCCCGACGTGCCGAAGAACGTCGTGATCAGCGCGGCTCCGAGCGACGGCGCCTCCGTGCCGACCGGATCGTCCGTCGACCTCACGATCTCCGACGGTCAGGTGCAGCTCAGCAGCGAGATCGGCAAGCCGAAGAGCGAGGCGTCCGCCGATCTCACCGATCTCGGCCTCACCCCGCAGGTCGTCGGCATCGGCGGCTGCGGAGCCGCGTCCGACGTGATCATCGGTCAGCAGCAGCCGGCCGGGGCGGTGCCGCAGGGCTCGACGGTCACGCTGAACGTGTGCGACGGCTCGTGAGCCGCGGGTCGAGCCCGATCGAGCGCTCGACCGCCCTCTCGTCGCCGACCGCCGACAGCCAGTTCGCGAGCATGCGGTGGCCTCCCTCGGTCATCACCGACTCCGGGTGGAACTGCACGCCGTAGACCGGTGCGCTGCGATGCTGCAGCCCCATGATCACGCCGCCCTCGGTGCGGGCCGTGACCTCGAGCTCGTCCGGAACCGTCCCGTCGACGACCGCCAGGGAGTGGTACCGCGTCGCCGTGAAGGGCTGCGGGACGCCGGCGAAGAGCGGGCTGTCGTCGTGCACCACCCGGCTCGTCTTGCCGTGCATGAGCTCCTCGGCGTTCGTCACGACCCCGCCGAAGGCCTCCGCGATGGCCTGGTGCCCGAGGCAGACGCCGAGCAGCGGGACCTCGGCCGCCACGGCGGCATGCACCATCGGCACGGAGACCCCCGCGTCGGCCGGCTTGCCCGGACCGGGCGAGACGAGCACGCCGTCGAAGTCCTGCAGCGCGGCGGCCAGCCCGTCGACCGACAGCACGTCGTTCCGGACGACCTCGGTCTGCGCGCCGAGCTGCCGCAGGTACCCGTTCAACGTGTAGACGAAGCTGTCGTAGTTGTCGATCACGAGCACGCGGGTCATCCCCGACATCGTAGGGCGTGCACTCGAGACGCCGGACACGCCCGGAAGTCGGCCACCGGGCCCCCGCGGGGGCGTTGCTACACTCCCGGTCATGGCCCGCACCCCTCGCACGACAGCGCCCGGGAGGCGGGACGAGCGCCGGTTCGCCGGCGAGGACGCGCCCAACCCCGTCTGGTTCAAGCCGATCATGTTCGGCTTCATGCTCATCGGGCTCGCCTGGATCGTCGTCTTCTACATCAGCAGCGCCCAGTTCCCGATCGGCGGCATCGGCAGCTGGAACATCCTCATCGGATTCGGGATCGCCTTCGTCGGCTTCCTGATGACCCTCTGGTGGCGCTGACGACCGTTCGTGCAGCGCATGCGCACGCGCCGCGCGGCGCCTCCGCGCGCCGTTCTGCGGGATGAAGCGCAGCGGACCCTCGAACAGCGGTCGAATCCCAGGCCTGTGATTCCGTCCACACTGTGGGTGGGCCTGTGGATAACTTCGTGGACGGCCTGGGGATCCGCGTGGAGACCTGTCAGCGGGTGAGGGCCGAGACGGCGGCCGGAGCGAGCGCGAGCACGATCAGCACGGCGCCGATCCCGGCTCCGGCGAGCGTCGCACGGCTGCGCCGTCGGGGACCGCGGTTCGCGACGAACACCCATCCCGTGAGCGCTCCCACGAGCAGGCCCCCCACGTGCGCCTGCCAGGCGATGCCGGAGACCACGAACGCGAGCGCGAAGTTGATGACGATCAGCAGGTAGAGGTACCGCACGTCGATGCCGAGGCGCCGCTGGATCACCGCGGAGGCGCCGAGGATGCCGAACACGGCCCCGGATGCCCCGTAGACCTGCATCGGCGCCTGGAGCACGAACAGAGACCAGTAAAGGACCGCGACCGAACCGCCGAGCCCGGAGAGCACGTAGAGCGCCACGAGTCGGCCCGCACCGATGAGGTTCTCGAGCGGCCGGCCGAACAGATGGACGGCGTACATGTTGAAGCCGATGTGGGTCAGGCCGACCACCCCGATGCCGGGACCCACGGGCGCGTGCAGCAGCACGGAGGTCAGCAGCCGCCACGGCTCGAATGCCGAGGCGGACACGAGGTAGCGGGTGTCCAGCGTGAACGCGCCGAGGATCGGCCCGACCGCGGCCAGCTCGACCAGGTAGGCCGCGACCGTGATCACGATGATCCACCCGGTCGCGGTGCGCGGCCGGTACTTCGCGCTGCGCCGCCATGCCCGCCGGGCGTCGGCGCGGACCCCGCTCACGTCGGATCGACGGTGACGCTCGTCAGCACCTGGGGCTCGACGGGCCGGTCGGAGCGGTCCGTCGGCACGGCGCCGAGCTTGTCGACCACCGCGCGGCTCTCGTCGTCGGCGACCTCGCCGAAGATCGTGTGCGCGCCCTGCAGCCACGTGGTGGGTGCGGTGGTGATGAAGAACTGCGAGCCGTTCGTGCCCCGGCCGCCCCGCTTGCCGGCGTTCGCCATCGCGAGCATGTACGGCTTCGTGAAGTCGAGGTCGGAGGTGATCTCGTCGTCGAACTCGTAGCCGGGACCGCCGGTGCCGGTGCCGATCGGGTCGCCGCCCTGGATCATGAAGTTCGGGATGATGCGGTGGAACACCAGGTCCTTGTAGAGCGGGCCGGTCTGCTCCTCGCCCGTGCGCGGGTCGCGCCACGACTGGGTCCCCGTCGCCAGCCCCACGAAGTTGCGGACCGTCTTCGGGGCGTGCAGACCGAACAGGTTCACGCGGATGTCGCCCTGGGTGGTGTGCAGCACGGCCGTGGCGGTGGTGTTCGTCATGCCGCCAGTCTCCCATCCGCACCGGGTAGCCTCCCGCGCGAGGCGTCGGAACGGATCCGGAACTTTCAGGTGCCGCGCAGCGGGCTCGATGCCAGGATGGGTTCGATCGATCGCCACGCCGTGCCCACGGCACCGACGAGGAAGCAGGAGATGCCATGGTCTCGCGCGAGAAGCAACTGAAGCGCCTGAAGAAGGATGCCCAGCGGCTGTGGAGCGACCAGCAGGAGCTGCTGAACCGGGCGAACGACGTCGCCCGCGCCGCGTGGCCCCACGCCACCGCCTATGCCAAGGGCCGCGTCGGCCCGACCGCCGCCACGCTCTACGAGGACCGCGTGAAGCCGGTCGTCGAGCGCGGCGCCGTGGTCGGCGCGGCGGCAGGCAAGGTCGCCGCATCGACCGCGAAGGACACGGTCTTCGGCACGGTGGTGCCGGCCCTCAGCAGCATCGCCGGCGCCGCCCTCACGCTGGCCGACGAGGCGTCGAACCGCCTGGGGTTCACGGGCGACACCGCGAAGCGGGCGGCTCAGGCCGTCGGCGTGGTGACGAAGAAGGGCCACAAGGCCGACAGGCGCGCAGCAGCGAAGACCGCCGCAGCGATCGTCGCGGCCAAGGCGGCGGCGAAGGCGGCGAAGCGCAAGTCGTCCGGCGGCATCGGGATCGGCGGCACCATCGGCATCCTGCTCGGCGTCGCCGCGATCGCGGGAATCGCCTACGCGGTCTGGCAGACGCTGCGCGCCGACGACGACCTCTGGGTCGCCGACGACGAGCCCGACGCCGGCACACCGAGCACGCCCGCCCCCTGATCCACCCGGTTCCGCCCGCGCCACGAACCGTCGCGTTCCTGCGACCACCCGGCGTTTCGTTGCGCCCAGCGGCACGAACCTGCACGGTGTTCGGCGCCCCCTCGTCCGGCCCCGCACAATGGATGCATGACGACCCTGTCGGGCCCACGCGCCGCATCCGACGTCCCTGAGTCCGAGCAGGACCTCGCCGCCCGGTCCACGGAACTCGTCCGAAGCTGGCTCGCCCGCGCCGCGGCGGAGAAGCCCGACGCCTCCGCGGCCCGGCTGGCGGGCGTGCTCCGCGACCCCAAGGGCCTCGGTTTCACGGTCGGCTTCGTAGACGGCGTCGTGCGACCGGAGGACCTCCGCGCCGCCGCGAAGCGCCTCGCCGCCATCGCACCGGACGTGCCGGCGTTCCTGCCGCTGCCGCTGAAGCTCGCGGTGCGACTCGGCGGCCTGCTCGCACCCGTGCTCCCCGGCATCGTGGTGCCGGTGGCCCGGGCCGCGCTGCGCGGCATGGTCTCGCATCTCATCATCGACGCGACGCCGAAGCGCCTCGGGCCGGCCATCGAGCGGATCCGGTCCAGGGGCGTGCGGCTCAACCTCAACCTCCTCGGCGAGGCGGTGCTCGGCAGCGCCGAGGCGGACCGCCGGCTCGCGGGGACCACCGCGCTCGTCCAGCGGCCCGACGTCGACTACGTGTCGATCAAGGTCTCCGCGGCGGTGACGCCGCACGGACCGTGGGCGTTCGACGCGGCGGTCGTCGACATCGTCGAGCGGCTGCGCCCGCTCTACCGCGAGGCGCAGCGTCGCAGCACCTTCATCAACCTCGACATGGAGGAGTACAAGGACCTCGACCTCACCCTCGAGGTGTTCCAGCGGCTCCTCGATGAGCCCGAGTTCCTCGGCTACCCCGCCGGGATCGTCCTCCAGGCGTACCTGCCCGACGCGCTCGGCGCCATGATCCGGCTGCAGGGCTGGTCCAGTGCGCGCCGGGCCCGGGGAGGAGCCCCGATCAAGGTGCGGCTCGTGAAGGGCGCGAACCTCCCGATGGAGCGCGTGGAGTCGTCCCTGCACGACTGGCCCCTCGCCACCTGGCACACGAAGGCCGAGACGGACGCCAACTACAAGCGCGTGCTCGACTGGGCGCTGACCCCCGAGCGGATCGACGCCGTGAAGCTCGGGGTCGCCGGGCACAACCTCTTCGACGTCGCCCACGCGTGGCTCCTCGCAGGCGACCGAGGGGTCCGCGACGGCATCGACTTCGAGATGCTGCTCGGCATGGCCACCGGTCAGGCGGAGGCGGTGCGGCAGGACGTCGGCGGCTTGCTCGTCTACACGCCGGTCGTGCAGCCGCGCGAGTTCGACGTGGCGATCGCCTACCTCATCCGCCGCCTCGAGGAGGGGGCGAGCGACGAGAACTTCATGTCGTCGGTCTTCGACCTCGCCACCCGGGAGGACCTCTTCGAGCGGGAGCGGCAGCGGTTCCTCACCTCGCTCGCCCTGCTCGACGACCGCGTGCCCGAGCCCCACCGCGTCCCGCGCGAGGACCGGCCGCACGCCGGCGACGAGCGGTTCACCAACGCCGTCGACACGGACCCGTCGGTCGACGAGCATCGGGCCTGGGCGAAGGGGATCCAGAGCCGCGCCGAGGGCTCCCGGCTCGGCGTCGGGACCCTCGAGGCGCACACCCTCCGCGAGCGGTCAGGGCTCGACGCGGTGATCGAGCGCACGCGGGCGGCCGGCGCCGGGTGGGGCGCCCGGCCGGCGGCGGAGCGCGCCGCGATCCTCCAGCGCGCCGGCGACCTCCTCGCAGCCCGCCGTGGCGAGCTCGTCGAGGTGATGATGAGCGAGGCCGGCAAGACCATCGACCAGGCCGACCCCGAGGTGAGCGAGGCGACCGACTTCGCCCGCTACTACGCGGCGGGCGCGCTCGAGCTCGAGGCCGTCGACGGTGCCCGGTTCACGCCCGCGCGACTCACGGTCGTCGCCCCGCCGTGGAACTTCCCGGTCGCGATCCCGGCCGGTGGGGTGCTCGCAGCCCTCGCCGCCGGCAGTGCCGTGGTGCTGAAGCCCGCCGGGCCGGCGAGCCGCTGCGGCGCGGTGCTCGCCGAGACCCTCTGGGCCGCCGGCATCCCCGAGGACGTGCTCGCATTCGTCCAGGTCGACGAGCGGGAGCTCGGGTCGACCCTCATCGCGGACCCCCGGGTCGACAGAGTGATCCTCACCGGGGCGTGGGAGACCGCCGAGCTGTTCCGCTCCTTCCGGCCCGAGCTGCCGCTGCTCGCCGAGACGAGCGGCAAGAACGCGATTGTGATCACGCCCTCCGCCGACCTCGATCTCGCCGTGAAGGATCTCGTGAGCAGCGCCTTCGGCCACGCCGGCCAGAAGTGCAGCGCAGCGAGCCTCGCGATCCTCGTCGGCCCGGTTGCGAGCTCGAGGCGCTTCCTGGGCCAGCTCGTCGACGCCGTCGGCTCGCTCACCGTCGGACAGGCGTGGGAGGCCACGACGCAGATGGGGCCCGTGATCGAACCGGCCGCCGGGAAGCTGCTCGAGGGCCTCACGACGCTCGGACCGGGCGAGCAGTGGCTGCTGAAGCCGAAGCAGCTCGACACCGCCGGCCGGGTGTGGTCGCCCGGCATCCGGACCGGGGTCCGTCCCGGCTCCCCGTTCCATCGCACGGAGTACTTCGGGCCGGTGCTCGGCCTCATGACGGCGGACTCGGTCGAGGAGGCCGTCGCGCTCCAGAACGACGTGGCGTTCGGCCTCACCGCAGGGCTGCAGTCGCTGGAGCCGCAGGAGATCGCCACCTGGCTCGACGCGGTGCAGGCGGGCAACTGCTACGTGAACCGTGGAACCACCGGCGCGATCGTCGGGCGCCAGCCGTTCGGCGGCTGGAAGCGCTCGTCCGTGGGTCCCGGCACGAAGGCCGGGGGCCCGAACTATCTGATCGGCCTGGGCGCCTGGACGCCGGACGGCGTGGCGGGTGCGCCGGAGGCGACCCTGGCAGGTCCGGTCAGGCGGATCGTGACGGCGGCGTCGGACGAGTTCGTCGCGGCCGGGGCGCGGTCGGACGAGCAGGCGTGGCGGCGGGAGTTCGGCATCGCTCGCGAGCTGCAGGGGCTCTCGGCCGAGCGCAACCTGCTGCGCTACCGTCCGGTGCCCGTGACCGTCCGTGCGGAGGTGGGAGCCGCTCGGCGGGACCTGCTGCGCGTGCTCGCCGCGGGGGCCCGATCCGGCGCGCCCCTGACGGTGTCCAGCGCGACGCCGCTGGCACCGGCGATCGGCGCCCTGCTCGACGGGCTGCACATCGAGCACCGCGTGGAGGAGGCGCCCGTACTCAGCGGCCGCGTGCGGCTGATCGGGGGCAGCGCCGCGACGCTGCTCACCGCCGCCGAGGGCGACCCCGATCTCGCGGTCTGGGCCGATCCCGTCACGACCGCCGGACGGCTCGAGCTGCTGCCGTTCCTGCACGAGCAGTCGATCAGCATCACCGCGCACCGCTTCGGGACGCCGAACCACCTCACGGACGCCCTGATCTGAGCTCCGCCGTACGCGCCCGTCGGGCCCAGGATCAGCGATGCGGCGCGCGCGCGAGGCGGCCGGCCTGCGTCACGGAGGCGGCTGCGGAGGCTCTGGGCCGCCGGAGCAGGAGACCGATGGCGCTGCCGCCGAGCACCACCGCCAGCCCGGCGAGGCCCGCGGCGGCGATCGGCGACGAGACCAGGGTGTGCCGCGTCGGCGAGTCCGCGAGCGACGGAGCGGCGGTGTGCGGAGCAGCGGCCGCCGCCGACGCCGGGGACGAGGGCGCGGCCTTCGGGACCGTCACGGGGCCCGAAGCCGTGGTGGACGTCGGCACCCAGACGGCGCCCCCCACCGGGACGGCCGCGCTCCGGCGCGAGTCCATGACGGTGGTGATGGAGCCCGTGTACAGCTGCCCCCGGACGAGGCCGGTGACCGTGATGCTCGTGCCGGTGACCATGCGGGAGCGGACCGCGCCGTCGGCGCCTCGCAGCTCGACCAGGTAGCGGGCGCCCACCGGCAGGGTCGCCGGCGGATTCCAGGAGACGAGCATGCCCGTCGCCGCGGACCGCATGGTCCCTGCGGTCACCCCGGGCACGGCCGAGGGCATCGCTCCGCGGATCGTCGCGGGCGGCGAGTCGCCGCCGTCGCCGTGCGCGACCACGACGATCTGCACGGTGGAACCGGCGGGCAAGCCGGCGAACGAGGCGCTGGTGGAGGTCGTCTCCACGGCGTGTGTGCGCCCGGCCGCCGTCGCCGTGACGGTGAAGGACGTGTCTCCCGATCCCGCACGCCAGGAGACCACCAGGGCGCCGGCCGTGTCGACGTTCGCGCGAAGCTGGGACACCGGCGCCGGC
>DASYJR010000009.1:0-35662 GCA_035996305.1 Amnibacterium sp.
ACCTCGCGGAAGGACTCGAAGAACGGGTCCATGTCGACGATGAGGTCCTTCTCGAGCGGCAGGCCCTTGATCGCCTCCACGTAGATGGGCTTCGACGGGTCGAGGTCCTTCACCAGCGTCTTGCAGGCGAGCCGGTTGCGGCCGTTGATCCGCATCGCGTCCGAGCCGCAGACGCCGTGCGCGCACGAGCGGCGGAAGGTGAGCGACCCGTCCTGCTCCCACTTGATCGTGTGGAGGGCGTCGAGGATGCGGTCCGTCGGCAGCACGTCCACGTCGTAGTCGCGCCAGTACGGCTCGGCGTCGAGCTCCGGGTTGAAGCGCCGGATGATGAGCGTGATCGTCGAGAAGCCCTCGGCGGGCCGGTGCTTGATCGCGGGATTGATGCCGGTGTCGGCGACGGTGAGGGTCACGCCTAGTACTTCCGCTCCATCGGCTGGTAGCGCGTGATCACCACGGGCTTCCAGTCCAGCTTGATGTGGTCCGCCGCATCCGCCGAATGCGGATCGCCGGTGAGGTAGGCCATCGTGTGCTTCATGTACTCGGCGTCGTCGCGCTTCGGGTAGTCGTCGCGCATGTGCCCGCCCCGGCTCTCCTTGCGGTTGCGCGCCGAGTAGACCACGACCTCGGCGAGGTCGAGCAGGAAGCCGAGCTCGATCGCCTCGAGCAGGTCGGTGTTGAACCGGCGTCCGCGGTCCTGGATGCCGATGTTCCTGTACCGCTCGCGGAGCCCGTGGATGATCTCGGTCACCTTCGCCAGCGACGCGTCGGTGCGGAACACCTGCGCGGATGCGTCCATGTTGTCCTGGAGCTCCTTGCGGAGGTCGGCCACCCGCTCGGTGCCGGTGGAGCCGCGCAGCCGCTCGACGAGGTCGCGCACCGCCCTCGCCGGATCCTTCGGCAGCGGCACGAACGACGCCGTCCTCGCATACTCGACCGCGTTGTTGCCGGCGCGCTTCCCGAACACGTTGATGTCGAGCAGCGAGTTGGTGCCGAGCCGGTTGGATCCGTGCACGGACACGCACGCGCACTCGCCCGCCGCGTACAGGCCGGGCACGACGGTGTCGTTGTCGGCGAGCACCTCCGCGTTCACGTTCGTCGGGATGCCGCCCATCGCGTAGTGCGCGGTCGGCATGACGGGCACCGGCTCGGTGACCGGGTCGACGCCGAGATAGGTGCGCGCGAACTCGGTGATGTCGGGCAGCTTCGTCTCGAGCACCTCGGCCCCGAGGTGGGTGCAGTCGAGCAGCACGTAGTCCTTCAGTGGCCCCGCCCCCCGGCCCTC
Source organism: Amnibacterium sp. (assembly GCA_035996305.1). Classification (GTDB taxonomy): domain Bacteria; phylum Actinomycetota; class Actinomycetes; order Actinomycetales; family Microbacteriaceae; genus Amnibacterium. The sequence continues at coordinate 1,283 of DASYJR010000009.1, forward strand.
CGCGACCTCCTGCACCATGCAGCGCGACACGATGTCGCGGGGGGCGAGGTCCTTGATGGTGGGCGCGTAGCGCTCCATGAACCGCTCGCCCGATGCGTTGCGGAGGATCGCGCCCTCGCCGCGGGCGCCCTCGGTGAGCAGGATGCCGAGCTTGGCGAGGCCGGTCGGATGGAACTGGAAGAACTCCATGTCCTCGAGCGGCAGGCCCTTGCGCCAGATGATGCCGACGCCGTCGCCGGTGAGCGTGTGCGCGTTCGAGGTGGTCTTGTAGATCTTCCCGAACCCGCCGGTCGCGAAGACGATCGACTTCGCCTGGAAGACGTGGATCTCGCCGGTCGCGAGCTCGTACGCGACGATCCCGGAGGGGCGCTGCACGGCCCGGCCGTTCTCCACGACCGTCGTCATGGCGAGGTCGAGCGCGTAGAACTCGTTGTAGAACTCGATGCCGTGCTTGACGCAGTTCTGGTACAGCGTCTGCAGGATCATGTGGCCCGTGCGGTCCGCCGCGTAGCAGGCGCGGCGCACCGGCGCCTTGCCGTGCTCGGCCGTGTGCCCGCCGAAGCGGCGCTGGTCGATCTTGCCCTCGGGCGTGCGGTTGAACGGCAGGCCCATGTTCTCGAGGTCGATGACCGCGTCGATGGCCTCCTTGGCGAGGATCTCGGCCGCGTCCTGGTCCACCAGGTAGTCGCCGCCCTTCACCGTGTCGAAGGTGTGCCACTCCCAGCTGTCCTCCTCCACGTTCGCGAGCGCGGCGGCCATGCCGCCCTGCGCCGCGCCCGTGTGGGAGCGGGTGGGGTAGAGCTTCGTGATCACCGCGGTGCGCGCCTTCGGGCCCGCCTCGATCGCCGCGCGCATGCCCGCGCCGCCCGCGCCGACGATCACGACGTCGTGCCGGTGGTAGTGGATGCCGTCGATCTCGCGCTCGTCCGGCCCCTCGTCCGTCCACGACAGGACGTCCTCCGGGTCGCGCTCCGGCCCCCCCGGGTTCGTCGAGCGGTCGTTGCCGCGGAGGGCTCCGCCCAGGCGCTTGAGGGGGTTCTCCGGAGTCATCGGACCGCCTTGCAGAAGTCGGGGAGGTTCGCGGCCAGGCCGTTGGAGGGGCACGGGTCGAACGTGAAGATCACCAGCGTGCCGAGTAGGACCAGCACGGCGGTGGCGGCCACGAGGGCGTACTTCGTCAGCCGGTTCGCGGTGGGCGACACGACGTAGTCGTTGACGATCGTGCGCATCCCGTTGCTGCCGTGGACGAGCGCGAGCCAGAGCATGAGCGCGTCCCAGATCTGCCAGAACGGGGTCGCGTACTTGCCCGCGATGAACGCGAAGTCGATCTGCCGCACACCGTCGCCGGCGACGAGGTTGACGAAGAGGTGGCCGAAGATCAGCACGACCAGCACGACGCCGGAGACGCGCATGTAGATCCAGCCCCACTTCTCGATGTTGAAGCGGCGGTTCGGATGCGCCCGGGCGCTGCGCGGAGGATCGATCGTGGTCGCCATCAGCGGGGGAACTCCTCCATGATCGTGATCAGCTGGCGCGGCGCGAACCCGGCCATGACGACCAGCCAGAGCACGACGACCGTCCAGAACATCGCCCGCTGGTGCTTCGTGCCGAAGCTCCAGAAGTCGATGAGGATGATCCGCAGCCCGTTGAAGGCGTGGAAGACGATCGCGGCGACGAGCGCCAGCTCACCGAGCCCCATGATCGGGTTCTTGTAGGTGGCGATGACCCCGTCGTAGACCTGGGGGGACACGCGCACCAGCGCGGTGTCCATGATGTGCACCAGCAGGAAGAAGAAGATCCCCACCCCGGTGATCCGGTGCAGCACCCACGACCACATCCCCTCGTGCCCGCGGTACACCGTTCCGGCCGGCGCCTTCGGCAGCGACAGTCGGGGCGAGGTGCGGGTGGGGGGCAGTTCGTGCGCGGGCCTCGTCGACACCATGCGCTGCAACGCCTCCTCTTGGTTCCCGTAAAGCTTCTCGATCCTACGTCGGCGGATCCCGGCCTCCGGCGGGCTCGTGGGCGTGCTGGCTACAGTGGCGCGCATGACGGACAGCACGATGCGCTGGGCGGGCCGCGGGACGGAGCCCGACGCGGTGGACCGCTTCTATGCGGTGATCCCCGCCGGCGGGATCGGGTCACGCCTGTGGCCCCTGTCGCGCGCGGACGCCCCGAAGTTCCTGCACGACCTCACCGGCTCGGGCCAGACGCTGCTCAAGGAGACGTGGGACCGGCTCACACCCATCGCGGGGGAGGACCGCGTGATGGTCGTCACCGGCCGGGCCCACCGGGCCGCCGTCGAGGCGCAGCTGCCGGGGCTCCCCGACCGTAACATCGTGCTGGAGAGCGAGCCGAAGGACTCGTCCGCCGCGATCGGCCTCGCCGCGGCGATCCTCGAACGACGCGAGCCGGGTGTCATCATCGGCTCGTTCGCCGCGGACCACGTGATCGGCGACCTGCGGAGGTTCCGCCAGGCCGTCGTCGAGGCGGTCGCGGTCGCGGACGCCGGCTACATCGCGACGATCGGGATCATGCCGACGGAGCCGGCGATCGGCTTCGGCTACATCAAGCGCGGCGGCGTGCTCGAGGTGGAGGGGGCGCCGACCGCGCTCCTCGTCGAGCGGTTCGTCGAGAAGCCCGACCTCGAGACCGCGCGCGGCTACGTCGAGTCGGGCGGCTACCTCTGGAACGCGTCCATGTTCATCACGCGCGCGGACGTGCTGCTGACGGAGATGGCGAAGACGAAGCCGGGGCTCGTGCGCGGACTCCGCGAGCTCGCAGAGGCCTGGGACTCCGCGGACCGGGGCGCCGTCGTCGACCGCGTGTGGCCCGGGCTCGAGAAGATCGCCATCGATTACTCGGTCGCCGAGCCGGCGGCCGCGGCGGGCCGGCTGGCCGTGGTGCCCGGCGACTTCAGCTGGGACGACGTGGGTGACTTCGCCTCCATCGCGAAGCTCCAGTCGGGCGGCCGGGGGAGCGACCTCGCGATCCTCGGCGCCCACGCCCGGGTGCTCGCGGACTCCTCCAGCGGCATCGTCGTGACCGACAGCGACCGCCTCATCACGCTCATCGGTGTCGACAACATCGTGGTCGTCGACACCCAGGACGCCCTGCTCGTCACGACGAGCGAGCACGCGCAGCGGGTGAAGTCGGTCGTCGACGCCCTGAAGCTCTCGGGCCGCACGGACGTGCTGTGACGGATGTCGACTGGTCGGCCGTGCGCGCCGCGGCCACCGACGCGATGCGGCACGCCTACGTGCCGTACTCGCGCTTCCCGGTCGGCGCGGCCGCCCTGGTCGACGACGGGCGCATCGTCTCCGGCTGCAACGTCGAGAACGCCTCCTACGGCGTCACCCTCTGCGCCGAGTGCGGGCTCGTCTCCGCCCTCGCGATGAGCGGCGGCGGCCGCCTCGTCGCGTTCGCCTGCGTGGACGGGAACGGGGGCGTGCTCATGCCCTGCGGCCGGTGCCGGCAGCTGCTGTTCGAGCATTCCGCGCCCGGCATGCTGCTCGAGACGGTGAGCGGTGTGCGGACGATCGACGAGGTGCTGCCGGACGCGTTCGGTCCGCGCCAGCTCGACGAGTTCGCGGCACGCCGGACGCCCTGACCGGGCGGATCGGGATGCGACGAGACGGGGTCCCCGTCTCGGCTGGATAACCATCCGGCCGCCGACGCCGACGGGCCCTGGCGCGGGGGCCGCGGATCGATAGCCTGTGCCCGTCACGCATACGGGGGCCCGCGACCCGGGCCGCATCCGTCCGACTCCCTGTCGATCACAGCACTGAGGAACTCATGCCCCTTACTCCCAAGAAGATCCTGCTCAGCGGGATGACGGCCGTCGGCGTCGTCGCGATGCTCGCCGGATGCGGCGCGGCCCCCAAGAGCAGCAGCTCGGGCGGCGCGTCGAGCTCGACGTCCGCGACCGCGAACTACCTGCCCTGCGTGGTCGGCGACGTCGGTGGCTTCAACGACCACTCGTTCAACCAGCTGTCGCTGCAGGGCGTCCAGGAGGCCGCGAAGGCCCTCGGCACCAAGACCCCGAAGAAGATCCAGTCGCAGAGCTCCAGCGACTACGCACCCGCCTTCTCCAGCCTCGTGGCCCAGAAGTGCAACATCATCGTGGCCGCCGGCTTCCAGTTCCCGAAGGCGCTCGGCGCCTCCGCGCAGGCCAACCCGAAGATCAACTACGCGATGATCGACGACAACAGCCTCAAGCAGCCGAACGTCAAGGACATCGTCTTCGAGACCGACGAGGCGGCGTTCCTCGGCGGCTACGCGGCCGCCGCGTACTCGAAGACCGGCGTCGTCGCGACGTGGGGCGGGGCCAAGTACCCGACCGTCACGATCTACATGGACGGCATCGCCGACGGCGTGAAGTACTACAACCAGCAGAAGAAGAAGAACGTCAAGCTGCTGGGCTGGGACGAGGCGACGCAGAACGGCAGCTTCGTCGGCGGCTTCACCGACCAGAACAAGGCGAAGCAGCTCACGCAGGGCTTCCTCGACCAGAAGGCCGACGTGATCATCCCCGTCGCCGGTTCCCTCTACCAGGGCGCCGCGGCCGCGATCACCGGTTCGAAGAGCTCCGCCGTGCTCGAAGGCGTCGACGCCGACCTGTTCCTCACCGACCCGAAGTACAAGGCGCTGATCCTCACCTCCATCCTGAAGAAGGTGGACGTCGCGGCGATGCAGGTCGTCGAGCAGGCGGCGAAGTCGAAGACCTTCGACAACACCACCTACATCGGTGACCTGAAGAACGGGGGCGTCGGCCTCTCGCCCTTCCACGACTTCTCGTCGAAGGTGCCGTCGAGCCTCCAGACCGACCTGGACGCCGTGAAGGCGGGCATCCTGGACGGGTCGATCAAGGTCGCCTCGCCCTCGTCGCTGAAGAAGTAGCACCTCGGCGCGGCGGATGCCGGGCGGGTCTGCGCACCCGTCCGGCATCCGGCCGCGAGCGGATGGAAGGAGCCGCCCATGCGCCTCGAGCTGCACGGCATCACCAAGCGCTTCGGCGCCCTCACCGCCAACGACCACATCGATCTCGATGTGCGGCCCGGTGAGATCCACTGCCTGCTGGGCGAGAACGGCGCCGGCAAGTCGACGCTGATGAACATCCTCTACGGCCTCTACCAGGCCGACGAGGGCACCATCCTCCTCGACGGCGAGGAGCAGCACTTCAGCGGCCCCGGCGATGCGATGCGCGCCGGCATCGGCATGGTCCACCAGCACTTCATGCTGGTCCCCGTCTTCACCGTCGCGGAGAACCTGATGCTCGGCCACGAGCAGGCGCGCCTCGGCTTCCTCGACCTGCCCGCCGCCCGGGCCCGCGTGCGGGAGATCTCCGCCCGGTTCGGGTTCGACATCGATCCCGACGCGCTCGTCGAGGAGCTGCCCGTCGGCGTGCAGCAGCGCGTGGAGATCATCAAGGCCCTCTCCCGCGACGCCGAGGTGCTCGTCTTCGACGAGCCGACCGCCGTGCTCACGCCGCAGGAGACCGACGAGCTGATGGCGATCATGCGCCAGCTGAAGGAGTCGGGCACCGCGATCGTCTTCATCACCCACAAGCTGCGCGAGGTGCGCGAGGTCGCGGACCGCATCACGGTCATCCGGCTCGGCAAGGTCGTCGGCGAGGCCGAGCCGACCGCGTCGAACAGCGAGCTGGCGTCGCTCATGGTCGGCCGGTCGGTCGAGCTCACGGTGGAGCGCACCCCCTCCCGCGGCGGTGACACCGGACTCGTCGTCGAGGGCCTCACCGTGCTCGACCCGCGGGGTCAGACCGTCGTCGACGACGTGAGCTTCGGCGTCCGTCGCGGCGAGATCCTGGCCATCGCCGGCGTGCAGGGCAACGGCCAGACCGAGCTGACCGAGGCGATCCTCGGCCTCCAGGAGCACGTCACCGGGCGGATCGAGCTCGACGGCCGGCCCCTCACCGGCCTGCCGACTCGGCGCGTGCTGCAGGCGGGCGTCGGGTTCGTGCCGGAGGACCGTCAGGAGGACGCGCTCGTCGCCGAGTTCTCGATCGCCGAGAACCTGATCCTCGACCGCTCCGACGGCGCCCCCTTCGTGAAGGGCGCGGCGCTGCAGCGGCGCGCGCTCGCGAAGTTCGCGGCCGAGACGGTGCGGGAGTTCGACGTCCGCGCGCAGAGCATCGAGACCGCCGTCGGCCGGCTGTCCGGCGGCAACCAGCAGAAGGTCGTGCTCGCCCGCGAGCTGTCGCGCGACCTGCGGCTCTTCGTCGCGGCCCAGCCGACCCGCGGCCTCGACGTCGGCTCCATCGAGTTCGTGCACGAGCGCGTCGTCGCGACCCGGGACGCCGGAGTGCCGGTGATGGTGATCTCCACCGAGCTCGACGAGGTCGTCGCGCTCGCCGACCGGATCGCGGTCATGTACCGCGGCCGGATCGTCGGCATCGTCCCCGGCGACACGTCCCGCGACGTGCTCGGGCTGATGATGGCCGGCGAGGTGCCGGAAGGCACGAGGATGGCGGCATGAGCCCGAGCGACGGCACGGTGGCGCCGGTCCCCGTCGGCGAGACCGGCGTCGTCGACGGACCGCTCGACCTCGACCAGATCCCGCCGGAGGAGCGGGCACGGCTGCCCGAGCCGCCCGAGAACCGCTTCGCGGCGGCCCTCCTGCGGATCCGCGACGGCAGCGCGCTGATCACGGTGCTCGCGGTGCTCATCGCCCTCGTGGTCGGTGCCGTGCTCATCGCCGTCACCGACGTGGCCACCCAGACGGCCGCGGTGTACTTCTTCGCCCGGCCGACCGACACGATCGCCGCGGCCTGGCACGCGGTCGCCGGGGCCTACGCCGCGCTGTTCCAGGGCGGCGTCTACGACTACACGGCTCCGAGCTTCTTCCAGGGGCTGCAGTCGCTCGGCCATTCGATCGGGTTCGCGACGCCGCTGATCGCCGCGGGTCTCGGCATCGCCGTCGGCTTCCGCTCCGGCGTGTTCAACATCGGCGGCCAGGGCCAGGTGCTGATGGGCGCGGCGTTCGCCGGCTACGTCGGCTTCACCTGGAACGGGCCGCCGGTGATCACGATGCTCGTCGCGGTGGCGTTCGGGATGCTCGGCGGCGGCCTGCTCGCCGGCCTCGTCGGGGTGCTGAAGGCCCGCACCGGCGCGAACGAGGTGATCGTCACGATCATGCTCAACTACATCGTCTTCTACCTGCTCGACTACGCCCTGCAGACCCCCTTCCTGCGGGCGCCCGGCAGCAACAACCCGATCAGCCCCTCCGAGCACGCGAGCGCTGTCTTCTTCCCGATCCTGCCCGCCGAGTACAAGGTCAACGTCGGGTTCCTGCTCGTCATCGGGGCGACCCTGTTCTGCTCGTGGCTGCTGTCGCGCTCGTCCATCGGCTTCAAGATGCGGGCCGTCGGCGAGAACCCGCGTGCGGCCCGGGTGGCGGGCATCGAGGTCAACCGCATCGTCATCGCCGCGATGGTGGTCTCCGGCGTGCTCGTCGGCCTCGCGGGCGTGTACCAGGTGCTCGGTACGACGACCACCGGCTTCACCTCCGGCATCGACGCGGGCATCGGGTTCAACGCCATCACGGTCACGCTGCTCGGCCGCTCCCGGCCATGGGGCGTGTTCTGGGCGGGGATCCTCTTCGGCGTGTTCCAGGCGGGGGGCTACACGATGCAGGCGGCGCAGAGCGTCGACATCAACGCCGTTCAGATCGTGCAGTCGGTGATCGTGCTCTTCATCGCCGCGCCGCCGCTGGTCCGGGCGATCTTCCGGCTCCCGCAGCCCGGCGCGCGGCCCAAGCCGGCGAAGCGCGGGAAGGCGGTGCCGGCGTGACCGCCGTGCGCGCCGAGCCGGCGACGGCTGCCGTCGCGTCCCTGCAGCGGCCGGGCCCGAAGGTGCCGATCGCGCTCGGTGTCTTCGCGCTGATCTCGGTGCTGCTGCTCGTGGTGCTCGCGCCGGCCGGCACGTCGACGTTCTCGCTGAGCGCCAGCGGGAGCGGCGCCGTCCAGCTGCCGCAGATCCCGCTCCATGCGCGCACCACGGGCATCGTCGTCTCGATCCTCGCCGTGCTGATGGCGATCGGATCCGGGCTGCTCGTCCGCGCGGGGCGGCGGGTGCCGCTCTGGTACACCGTCGCCTTCGCCGTGATCCTCGTGATCGGCTTCCTCGCGTGGGCGACCGCCGGCCACACCCTGCCCGTCACCGGACTGCTCGAGAGCGCGCTCGCCCTGTCCGCCCCGCTCATCTTCGGCGCCCTCGGCGGCGTGGTCTCGGAGCGGGTGGGCGTCGTGAACATCGCGATCGAGGGGCAGCTGCTCGCCGGTGCGTGCGTCTCCGCCGTCGTCGCGTCGATCACCCAGAACCTCGTCGTCGGCCTGATCGGCGCCCTCGTCGCGGGCGTGCTCGTCTCGTTCGTGCTCGCCGCGTTCTCGATCAAGTACGTCGTGAACCAGGTGATCGTCGGCGTCGTGCTGAACGTGCTGGTCCTCGGCCTCACGACGTTCTTCTACGAGACGGTGCTCGTGAACGCGTCCGACGTCCTCAACTCGCCGCCGCGGTTCGGCGACCTCCCGATCCCCGGCCTGTCCCTGATCCCGGTCGTCGGACCGGTGCTCTTCGACCAGTCCGTGATCACCTACCTCATGTACGTGGCGGTCGTCGCCGTGTTCGTCGGGCTCTACCGCACCCGGTGGGGCCTGCGCGTCCGCGCGGTGGGGGAGCACCCGCAGGCGGCCGACACCGTCGGCATCGACGTCGGACGGACGCGCTTCTGGAACGTGGCGCTCGCGGGCGCGATCGTCGGCATCGGCGGGGCGTACTTCACGCTCGGCTCGGTGGGGGCGTTCAGCCAGAACATGACCTCGGGGGCCGGCTACATCGCCCTCGCCGCGGTGATCTTCGGCGGCTGGGATCCGCTGCGCGCGTCGCTCGCCGGGCTGCTGTTCGGCTTCGCGAGCAGTCTGCAGAACACGCTCGGGATCCTCGGCAGCCCCGTCCCGTCGGACGTGCTGCTGACGCTGCCGTACGTGGTGACGATCTTCGCCGTCGCGGGCCTCGTGGGCCGGGTGCGCGGTCCGGCAGCGGCCGGCCGGCCCTACGTCAAGGGCTGAGCGGCGGCTCGCCGCGCCGGCATCGCCGGCACCCCGGGGGCTTCGAGGAGCCGCCGGACGACGTGGCGCGCGTCCCGGTCCATGCCCTGGATGGTCGAGGACGCGGCCGAGTACTGGAAGTCCAGCCCGACGAACCCGAGCCCCGGCACGGCGTCCGCGATCCCGCGCGTCTGCCGGGGCTGGGCGTCCTCGTCGAGGGCGCCGTCGACGTCGATCCACGACAGCTCGGTGCGGGACCCGGTGCACCAGACGATCGTCGACGCGTCGATGCGATCCCCGTCGGCACCGACGGGCAGACCGGCCTCGACGCCGACGATCCGCCCCGTGCGCCGCACCCCGGCCGCGTCGAGGTCGGCGACCTTGTTGCGGATGAGCGGCAGCCCGTGGCCGGCCTGGCGACGCTTCGCGGCCCGGCCGACGGGGCTCGCCACGGTGAGGTGCCGCAGCAGGCCGAGGATCACGCCGCCGACGAGGAAGCCGGGAACGGTGTCGATCCGGACCGGTGCCTGTCCCGGATGACGCCCCGCCAGCACGGTCGGATGCCCGGCCGCGGCGGCCTCCAGCGCGATGTCGGTCCCCGAGTTGCCGGCGCCGACCACGAGGACGGGGCCGGGCGCGAGGTCGGCGGGGCGGTGGTACTCGAGGGAGTGCAGCTGCCGCACCGACGCCGAGATCTGTGAGGCGAACGGCGGGCGCACCGGCCGGCGGTGCGCGCCGGCGGCGACGACGACGCGGTCGGCGGTGACCCGCTCGGGGCCGTCCGGGGTGCCCAGGTCGAGCACGAAGCGTCCCTCCTCACGCCCGAGCCGGAGCACCCGGATGCTCGGCCGCACCGGCAGGGCGAACCGCGCCGCGTACTCGTCGAGGTAGTCCGCCATCCGATCGGCCGACGGGCAGGCCCGCATCCCGATCGGCAGGCGGTACCCCGGAAGGCTGGACGCCCACCTGGGGCTGAAGAGCCGGAGGGACGCGTACCGCTCGCGCCAGCCGTCCCCCGGCCGCGCGTGCGCCTCCAGCACGGCGACGTCGAGGCCCCGTTCCTGCAGCCTGCGCGCGACGCACAGTCCCGCCGGGCCGGCTCCGACGACGGCGACATCCACCTGATCTCTGCTCATGACGACCTCCGGACCCGACGGTAGGCGGGGGCGAACGCCGCGGCGTCGGCAGGAATGACCATCTGCGCGCACGGGGGTGGCGCGCGATGCTCAGTCGGGGATCAACGCGTGCTCGTACGCGAACGCCGTCATGGCGGCGCGGTTGGCGAGCTGCAGCTTGCTCAGCACGTTGCCGACGTGGCGCGCCACCGTCCGTTCGCTGATGACGAGGTGGTTCGCGATCTCCCGGTTGCCGAGTCCACGGGCGACCAGGCGCACCACCTCGACCTCGCGGGGGGTCAGCGGCGCGACCGCGGCGGGCAGGCCGCTCCGGTCCGCGCCGTCGAGGTCCTCGAGCTCGGCGAGAGCGCCGAGGTCCGCGAACACGTGCCGCGCCGCGTCGAGCTCCATCCCGGCGGCGTCCTCGTCGCCCAGGGCGCGGGCGGCGGCGGCGACCACCACACGGGTGACCGCCGCCTCGTAGGGGGCGGCCATCGATCGCCAGGCGACCCAGGCGCGACGCAGCACCGGCAGCGCCTCGTCCGCCCGGCCGTCGGCGACGAGCAGGCGCCCCCGCGCCCGGTCGGCCTGCGCGTGCAGGTAGGAGGTGCGCACCCGGTCCGCGAGGTCCGCCAGGGCGTGGGCGGCCTCCCGTGCGCCGTCGAGGTCGCCGACGGCGAGCCGGATCCGGCACGCCGCGTCGAGCAGGTCCGCCCGATCCCCCGGAGGCGGAGCCGCGGCCAGGGCACGGGCCACCCCTGCGAGGGCGGCCGCCGACCGGCCCTGACGCAGGCGGAGCAGCGCGAGCCCCGGTTGGGGATCGCGTCCCGCGTCGGCGGCCTCCCGGTACGCCCGCTCGGCCTCGCCCGTCGCGCCGCCCAGGCGGGCGAGCTCCGCCTCCCGGTACGCCCGCTCGCCGGGCGGCACGCCGGTCGACGGCTCGTCGAGCCCGTCGAGGGTGTTCCTCGCGTCGGACCACGCCCCGCCGATCTGCTGCAGGGTCGCCCGGTGCAGCATGCAGGCGCCGCGGAACGGCACCAGCCCCACCTGGGCGTCGCACCAGTCCGACAGGGCCGCGGTCCACTCGCGAGCGCGGGCGAGGTCACGCCGTGCCATGCAGCTGGCGATGACGGCGCAGTAGCCGGCTCCGGCGACCAGGTCGCCGGCCGCGCCGGACGCGATCTGGAGCATCACCCGATCCATGCAGGCGAAGCCCCGCTCGGTGTCTCCCGCCGCGACGAGTGCGCGCCCGCAGCCCATGAGCGCGAGGATCAGCAGATCCGGATCGCCCAGCCGATCCGCCCGGGCGGCCGCCTGCTCGAAGAGCCGCACGGCACCGGGCCCGTCGCCGGCGGACCAGCCGCGGAACGCGTGCGCGAGCAGGACCAGGACGGTCGTCGACGAGTCCGGCGGCGCGTCGGCGGCGAGCTCCACGAGGCGGGCTCCCCAGGCCCCGGCCTGGGCGCCGTCCCCGCGGTTGCCGAGGGTGAAGCCGATCCAGAAGACGCAGCGTGCCGCCGCGGTGGGATCGCCGCCCGTGTCGTACGCGCGGTGAGCGCGATCCCACGCGTGCACGGCGTCGTCCGTGCGGCCCGTCAGCTCGAGGGCGAGCCCGAGCCGCGCGAGTCCCTCGGCGCCGAGGCGTCCTGCCGCGTCCGCTCGAACGAGCGTCTCCGCCTCGGCGCGCCAGTCCGTCCGCACGGCACCTCCCGGACCGGGTTCCACCGCCGTTCGCCTCCAGCCGCCTCGTCAGCCCGAGCGTAGGGCGCGCGTCCCCGCGGCGTCAGGTCGGGAGGTCCCGCAGCACCGCCGTCGACGCCTCGACGATCGCGTCGAGCAGCGCGGCACCCTTCGCAGCGGTCGCCGGGCCGGCGTCGCCGAAGACCCCGCTGACCGAGAACGGATGCATCCGCATCGGCCGCACGCCGAAGTCCGAGGGGAAGGCCGGATACTCCGCGGGCCGTTCGTCGCCGACGAGGCGCGGGGCGAGGTGCAGCAGCAGCGACGTCTCGATCTCCTCGGCGTGCGCGAGGCCCGCGGCCGCGGGACGGCTCTCCCGCACCCGCTCGATCGCGGCATCGAGCCCCGGGTGGTCGAGGACGACCGCCGGCAGCACGCTCGCGAGGCGCCGCGCGGCCACGGCGAGCGGCGCCCGATTGCCCCAGTCGCCGTTCACGACGACGAGCGCGCGGGCGCCGGAGGCGGCGACGGCACGGCCGATGTCCTCCGCGATCGCGGTCACGGTCTCCGCCCGCAGGGACACCGTGCCGGGGTAGCCGGACATGTTCCAGGTGTCGCCGTAGGGCACGGCCGGGAGCAGCAGCGCGTCGAGCCGGCCGGCGAGGGCGGCCGCGACCGCCTCGGCGGTGATCGTGTCGGTCGCCAGCGGCAGGTGCGGGCCGTGCTGCTCCAGGGCCCCGAACGGCAGCACCGCGATGCCGCGCGTGCCGGCCAGATGCGCCGCGACCTGCGGGGCGCTCGCCGTCGCCGCGACGAGCATCACGGGTTGTAGTCCTGGATGCGGCGTCCGTGCGAGGTGTCGCGCAGCTCGGGTACGCGGCGGTTCAGCTCCTCGATCGCCTCGGTGAGGTCGAGGCCCACGAGGCGCCCGTCGCGCACGACCACCCGGCCCTCCACGACGACCGTGCGGACGTCCGTCGACTTCACGCTCAGCACCAGCGCCGCCGCGAGGTCGTGCATCGGCTGCAGGTGCGGGCCGGACAGGTCGATCAGGGCGATGTCCGCGCGATGGCCGGGCAGCAGCGCCCCGATGCGGCCGCCCTGCCCGACCGTGAGGGCGCTCTGCCGGGTCGCGAGGTCGAGCGCGTGCGCGGAGGTCAGCCAGGTCGCGTCGCGCGCCTTGTCCTTCTCGACGAGCGACAGCATCCGCATGCTCTCGAGCACGTCGAGGGTGTTGTGCGAGCCGGGGCCGTCGGTGCCGACGCCGACGGGCACGCCGCCGTCGTGCAGCAGCCGCACCGGTGTCGTGCTGCCTTGCGCGTGCTTGAGGTAGACCTTGTCGCAGCAGGCGACCCCGATCCGGTCCGCCGCGGGGGACAGCCAGCGCAGGTCGTCCTCGGTGATGCCCGCGCCGTGCGCGATGAGCACCCCCGAGTCGAGCAGGCCGGTGTCGTGCAGCACCTGCACCGGCGTGATGCCCCGGGCGGCGAGGCTCGACTCCGTCTGGTTCATGCCTTCGGCCGCATGGATGTGGGTGAGCACGCCGAGCCGCGACGCGATCTCCGCCGTGCGGGCGAGGTCGGCGTCGTTCACCGTGTAGGTGGCGTGCGGGCCCATCGCGGCGGTGATGCGGCCGCCGGCGCGGCCGTGCCACTCTTCGGCGAAGGCGGCGGAACGCTCGAGCCCCGCCGGGCCCTCGGAGGAGAAGTAGGTCGGCGCGAGCAGGGCCCGGATGCCGGACGCCTCGACCTCGCGCGCGATCTCGTCCATCGAGAAGTAGTGGTCGGCGAACGTCGTGACCCCCGCGAGCAGCATCTCGCCGATCGCGAGCCGGGCGCCGAGCGCCACGTCGCGCGGCGTGAGGTTCACCTCCATGGGCCAGATGTGGTCGTTGAACCACGAGGAGGTGGGGACGTCCTCCGCCGCAGAACGGAACATCGTCATCGCCGAGTGGGTGTGGCAGTTGATGAGGCCCGGGATCGCGACATGGCCCCGAGCGTCGATGATCTCGGCGCCGCGCCGGTCGTCGTCGGTGAGGTCCTCGGTCGGCACCACCCAGGCGATCGCGCCGTCGACGACGCCGATCGCGTGGTCCGGGAGCAGCACCGCCTTCGCCCGGAGCGCCTCCGGGGAGTCCGGGTATCCGGGCGCCGCCGGCTCCGTGTGCGTCAGGACGGTGGCGCCCGTGATCACGAGGGAGGGGGAGGGCGAGCCCGTCGGGCCGTCGGCGTCCGTCACCCGTTCATCGTAGGAGCGGCATGGAAGGATCATCTCGGCGGAAGGACGCGGCATGCTCGAGCGGATACCGGGCGTCGAGCTGTGGGACGGGGAGCGCCTCCGCGGGCCGGTCGACATCCGTCTGCGCGCGGACGGGCCCGACGCGGTCGTGGACGCCGTCGAACCCGCTGCGACGGCCCGCTACGCCGCCATCCCGGGGCTGGTCGACACGCACGTGCACCTCATCGGGGAGGCGACGGGCGCCCGGGCCGACTTCCTCACCTGGCCGCTCGTCACCCGGCCGGAGGAGCGGGTGCTGCACGGGCTCGCGAACGCGAGGGCGGCCCTGGCCGGCGGCGTGACCACGCTGCGCGACCTCGCGGCCGACGACGTGCAGTTCTCCCTCCGCCGGGCCCTCGACGCCGGAGTGGTGCCCGGTCCGCGGCTCGTCGCGCACGGCATGGTCGGCATGACGGCCGGCCACGCCGACCTCTTCACGCCGCCCGCGATCACGGACCGGCCGCCGGTCGCCGACGGCCCCGACGAGTGCCGCAGGCTCGTCCGCCGGTGGGCGCGAGCCGGCGCGGACGGGATCAAGATCGCGACGAGCGGCGGGGTGCTCTCGGTCGGGGACCGGGCCGCGTGGCGCAACCACACACCGGAGGAGATCGCCGCGATCGTGGACGAGGCGCACGCGCTCGGGATGCGGGTCGCCGCGCACGCGCACACCGAGGAGGGCATTCGCATCGCCCTGCAGCAGGGCGTCGACTCGATCGAGCACGGCACCCTGATCACCGGGGACCAGGCCGAGGCCGTTGTGCGGCGCGGGATCCCCGTCGCACCGACGCTGCTCATCAACGACCGGATCGCGGAGGGCCGCGGGGCGTCCGACGACCAGGCCGCGAAGGCCCGGGAGCTGCTCGAGCGGCGCGACGGCCTGCTCGGAGACGCCGCGCGGCGCGGGGTCGACTTCGTGCTCGGCACCGACGCGAACGGGTTCCACGTCCGCTTCGGCGAGCAGATGACGGAGGTGCGCCGCATGGCGGCGCTGTTCGGCTGGGACGCGGAGCGGGCGCTCGTCGCCGCCACGTCCGCGGCGGCGGGGGCGATCGGCCGCGAGGACGTCGGCCGCGTGCGTCCCGGCGCGAAGGCGGACCTCGTCGTGCTGGAACGGCGGCCCTGGGAGGACCTCGACGCGCTCCGGGTGGAGGAGATCGTGGCGGTCGTCAGCCGGGGCGAGGTCGTCGCCGGGGCGCTGCCCTGACCCGGATACCGTGATCGGCGTGACCGAAGCATTCGACGCCGTCGACCTCATCGTCGCCAAGCGGGAGCGCCGCACCCTCGCGACCGGCGAGATCGACTGGCTGGTCGACGCCTACACGCGCGGCGTCGTCGCCGACGAGCAGATGTCGGCGTGGGCGATGGCGGTGCTGCTGAACGGCATGGACCGCCGCGAGATCCGGGACCTCACCCTCGCGATGATCGCGTCCGGTGAGCGGATGTCGTTCGAGGGCCTCGGACGGCCGACGGTCGACAAGCACTCGACCGGAGGCGTCGGCGACAAGATCACGCTGCCGCTCGCGCCGCTCGTCGCCGCCTTCGGCGTCGCCGTGCCGCAGCTGTCGGGCCGCGGGCTCGGCCACACCGGCGGCACCCTCGACAAGCTCGAGTCGATCCCCGGCTGGGGGGCCGACGTGGCGCCCGACGCCGTGCGTCGGCAGCTCGCGGAGATCGGCGCGGTGATCTGCGCCGCCGGCGGCGACCTCGCGCCAGCCGACAAGCGCCTCTACGCCCTCCGCGACACCACGGGGACCGTCGAGGCGATCCCGCTCATCGCGTCGAGCATCATGTCGAAGAAGATCGCCGAGGGCACCGCCGCGCTCGTGCTCGACGTGAAGTTCGGGTCCGGGGCCTTCATGCGGCGGCGGGAGGATGCGGACGAGCTCGCCGGCACGATGGTCGACCTCGGCACCGACGCGGGCGTCACCACCGTCGCGCTGCTGACCGACATGTCGGTCCCGCTCGGCCTGGCGATCGGCAACGCGGTCGAGGTCGCCGAGAGCGTCGAGGTGCTGGCGGGCGGCGGGCCGGCCGACGTGCGCGAGCTCACCCTGGCGCTCGCCCGGGAGATGCTCGCGCTCGCGGGGCAGCCCGACGCGGACCCGGCGGCCGCCCTCGACGACGGCCGGGCGATGGACGTGTGGCGGCGGATGATCGCCGCGCAGGGCGGCGATCCCGACGCACCGCTGCCCGAGGCGCGGGAGCGCACCACGATCACGGCGGAGACCGGCGGCGTGCTCGTCGAGCAGGACGCCAAGGGCGTGGGCGTCGCCGCCTGGCGGCTCGGCGCCGGCCGGGCCCGCCAGGGCGACCCGGTGCAGCCCGGGGCGGGCGTGCTCCTGCACGCGAAGCGCGGCGACCGCGTGACCGCCGGGCAGCCCCTCGCGACGCTCCTCACGGACGACGCCGGCCGCATCCCGCGCGCCGAATCGATGCTCAGGGAGGCGCTGCGCATCGCTCCCGCGGGCACCGCCGTGGAGCCGCGTCCGCTCGTGGCCGGCCGCATCGCCGCCGGCGGCTGAACCGGCGGGCGCGGGACGGCCCGCGCCCGGTAGCCTGGGCCGCGTGTCGGGGGCTTCAGGGTGGTTGCTGTGGAACGACGTGGACGCCGCGCGCCTGCCGAAGGTGTCGCTGCACGACCACCTCGACGGCGCCCTCCGCGCCGCGACGATCGTCGAGCTCGCGGATGAGGCGGGGATCGAGCTGCCGGACAGGGATCCGTCGGCCCTCGAGACCTGGTTCCACGAGCAGGCCGACTCGGGCTCGCTCGTCGACTACCTGACGACCTTCGACGTCACCACGTCGGTGATGCAGACCGCCGCGTCGCTCACCCGCGTCGCCCGCGAGTACGTGCTCGACCTCGCGGCCGACGGCGTCGTCTACGGCGAGGTGCGCTGGGCGCCAGAGCAGCACCTCACGGGCGGCCTCGGCCTCGACCAGGCCGTGGAGGCCGTGCAGGCCGGGCTCGAGCAGGGCGTCGAGGTCGTGCGCCAGGACGGCGGCAGCATCCGCGTCGGCCAGCTCATCACGGCGATGCGGCACAACGACCGCGGCCTGGAGATCGCCGAGCTGGCGCTCCGCCACCGCGACCACGGCGCCGTCGGCTTCGACATCGCGGGCGCCGAGGCGGGCTTCCCGCCCTCACGGCACCGCATCGCCTTCGACTTCCTCGCCGAGCACTGCTTCCCCGCCACCGTGCACGCGGGGGAGGCGGACGGGCTCGACTCCATCCGCTCGGCCCTCGTCGACGGCCGCGCGCTGCGGCTCGGCCACGGGGTGCGGATCGCGGAGGACCTGGTGCTCGAGCGCGAGGACCAGGAGAACTCCTACGTCACGGTCGGGCGGCTCGCCCGGTGGGTGCGCGACCGGCAGATCCCGCTCGAGCTGTCGCCGCAGTCGAACCTGCAGACCGGCGCGATCGCCGCGTGGGGCGACCGGCTCGAGGACCATCCGTTCGACCTGCTCTACCAGCTCGGCTTCCGGGTGACCGTGAACACCGACAACCGGCTGATGAGCGACACGAGCCTCTCCAAGGAGCTGTCGCTGCTCACCGACGCGTTCGACTACGACCTCGACGACCTGCTCACCTTCCAGCTGAACGCCGCCGAGGCGGCCTTCCTGCCGCTCGAGGACCGCGACGAGCTCGGCGACACGATCACCCGCGGCTTCGAGGCGATCTGACGTGGCGGTGAAGATCCTCACCATCTGCGGCGCGGGCGTCGGCACGAGCGAGATCCTGCGGGTCTCCGCCTCGCGGGCGCTCGCCCGGCTCGGCATCGAGGCCGAGGTCGTCGCCACGGACGTGCAGCACGTGCAGGAGCTCGCCGACGACGCGCAGGTCATCCTCGCGACGCCGGAGCACGTGAAGCACATCGGCCGCACCTACGCGCAGGTGATCGTCATCCAGAACATCCTCGATCAGGAGGAGCTGACGGAGAAGCTGGCCGACGCCCTCGGCGACTGACCACCCCACACGCACACTTGCCACTTTCTGCCCTCATCCGGGTGGTTTGAGGGCAGAAAGCGGCAAGTGTGCGGTTCAGGCGAGGAGGGCGCGGACGCCCTCCCGGAGGGACGTCAGGGTCGCGTCCGTCGCCGACCGGCGGGACTCCGGCGTCGTCGCATCGGACCACACGTCGAGGTACGCCTTCAGCTTGGGCTCCGTGCCGCTCGGCCGCACGACGAGGCGGGCGCCGCCGGACAGCGTGAAGCGCAGCACGTCGGAGGGGGGCAGCCCGTCCGCCCCGTCGCGCAGGTCGTCGATCGACTCGACGTCCAGACCGCCGATGTCGGCCGGCGGCGTCCGGCGGAGCCGCGCCATGATCCGGTCGATCTCGGCGAGGTCGGCCACGCGGAGCGAGACCTGGTCGGAGTCGAACCGGCCGATCGCCGCCTCGATCTCGGCCAGCCGGTCGCCGATCGTGCGGCCCTCCGCGGCCAGGCGCACCGCCTCGCGGAGCACGACCACGAGCGCCGAGACGCCGTCCTTGTCGCGCACGGTGGCCGGATCGACGAGGTAGCCGAGCGCCTCCTCGAAGCCGAAGAGCAGGGCGGGTGCGCGGGAGATCCACTTGAAGCCCGTGAGCGTCTGCGCGGACGAGAAGCCGAACGCCTCCGCGATGCGGCCGAGTCCTGGCGTGGACACGATCGAGGTGGCGAGGGTGCCGCCCGCCGCGTGCGTGCCCTTCGCGATCGTCCAGCCGAGCAGCAGGCCCGTCTCGTTGCCGCTGAGCCGGCGCCAGCCGCCCTCGCCGCCGGGGATCGCGACGGCCAGCCGGTCGGCGTCGGGATCGTTCGCGAGCACGAGCGCCGCGTCCGACGCCCGCGCGGTCGCGAACGCCGCGTCGAGCGTGCCGGGCTCCTCGGGGTTGGGGAACGGCGCCGTCGGGAAGTCCGGATCCGGGTCCGCCTGCGACGGCACGACGACCGGTTCCGGCAGCCCGGCGGCGGCCAGCACCCGCCGAACCGTCGCGAGCCCGACGCCGTGCATCGGCGTGTAGACCCAGGACAGGTCGCCCCGGACGCCGTCGGCCAGCTGCGCGGTCGCGGTCACGTACCGGTCGACGAGGTCGTCGCCCGCGACGGTCACGGCGTCGGCCCGGTCCGGCAGGCCACCCCGGGCGGTGACGGCGTCGATCTGCTCGAGCACCCGCGCGTCGTCGGGGCTCACCAGCTGCGAGCCGGCGTCGGCGCCGCCGAGGTAGAGCTTGTAGCCGTTGTCGGGCGCGGGGTTGTGGGACGCCGTGATCATCACGCCGGCACTCGCGTCGAGGTCGCGGACCGCGAAGGCGAGCACCGGCGTCGGCAGGGCCCGCGGCAGCAGCGTGACGTCGACGCCGGCGGCGGCGAGCACCTCGGCGGCGTCCCGGGCGAAGCGGTCGGACTTGTGGCGCGCGTCGTGCCCGATCACGGCGGACGGGCGGTCGGTGCGGGTCGCGAGGAAGCGGGCGAGCCCGGCGGAGGTGCGCATCACGACGACCCGGTTCATCCGGTTCGGTCCCGCACCGAGCGCGCCGCGCAGTCCGGCCGTGCCGAACTCGAGCCGCCCGCCGAACCGCTCCGCGAGCCCCTCGCGGTCGTCCTCGTCGAGCAGGCGGCGCAGCTCCGCGACGGTGTCGGGATCCGGATCGATCGCGAGCCACGCCTCGGCCGAGGCCCGCAGCTCGTCGTTCACGCCGCCGCCAGGTCGTCCGCGATCGCGGCCACGATGCGCGAGAGCAGGTCGGCGAGGCGGGGCTCCGCCTCCTTGCCCGCCGCGAGGACCTCCGCATGGCTGAGCGGGGTCGACTGGACCCCCGCCGCGAGGTTCGTGATGAGCGACATCGCGAGCACCTCGACGCCGGCCTCCCTGGCGGCGATCGCCTCGAGCGCGGTCGACATGCCGACGATCGAGCCGCCCATCGTGCGCGCCATCGCCACCTCGGCGGGCGTCTCGTAGTGGGGCCCGCGGAACTGCACGTAGACGCCCTCGTCGAGGCTCGGCTCCGCGCGGCGCGCGATCGCCCGGAGCCGGCGGGAGTAGAGGTCGGTGAGGTCGACGAAGGTGGCACCCTCGAGGGGCGACGCGGCCGTCAGGTTGATGTGGTCCTCGATGAGCACGGGCGTGCCCGCCGTCCAGTGCGGGCGGATGCCCCCGGCGCCGTTCGTGAGGACCATCACGCGCGCCCCGGCCACGGCGGCGGTGCGGACGCTGTGCACGACGCGGCGGACGCCGCGGCCCTCGTAGAAGTGGGTGCGCGCCCCGATCACGAGCGCGTGCAGGCCGTGCTCGAGCTCGATGGAGGTGAGCGTGCCCGAGTGCCCCGGCACGCCGGAGACGCTGAAGCCGGGCACGTCCTCCGCGGACACGACCGCGACGGTGCGGCCGAGCCGCTCGGCGGCGCGGCCCCAGCCGCTGCCGAGCGTGAGGGCGATGTCGTGCCGCGCGACGCCGGTGCGTTCCGCGAGCGCCGCGGCGGCGAGCTCGGCGACGGCGGTGGGTGGGGTCTCGGGGTCGTCGAGGGAGGGCTCGGGCATGCCGCAATGCTACGAGCGACGGTCCCGGCGCCCCGATCCCGACAGAATGGCCGCATGTCCTACGAGTTCGACCGCAAGCAGCGCATCGCGGTGATCGGCGGCGGCCCCGGCGGGTACGAGGCAGCGCTGGCCGGCGCCCAGCTCGGCGCCGACGTCACCATCGTCGAGCGCGTCGGGGTCGGCGGTTCCGCGGTGCTCACCGACGTGGTGCCCTCGAAGACCCTCATCGCGACCGCCGAGGCCACCGACGGCATCTCGGGCGCCGGGGACCTCGGCGTGCAGTTCTCCGTGCCGAACGCCGCGGGCCGCGCCACCCGGCCGGACGTCGCGGTCAACCTCGCCGTGATCAACCGACGTGTGCGGGCGCTCGCTCGCCAGCAGTCCGACGACATGCGCACGAACCTCGAGAACGCGGGCGTCCGGATCCTCGCGGGGGAGGGGCGCCTCGACGCGCCCGGCCGCGTGATCGTCTCCACGGGAAAGGGCCGCACCGCCCACGACTTCGACGAGGTCGAGGCGGACACCGTGGTGATCGCCACCGGCTCGAGCCCGCGCAAGCTGCCCGCCGCGATGCCGGACGGGGAGCGGATCCTCACCTGGACGCAGCTCTACGAGCTCGACGAGGTGCCGGAGCACCTCATCGTCGTCGGCTCGGGCGTGACCGGCGCCGAGTTCGCCTCCGCCTACATGCAGCTCGGCAGCGAGGTCACCCTGATCTCGAGCCGCGACCGCGTGCTCCCCGGCGAGGACGCCGACGCCGCCGAGGTGCTCGAGGACGTCTTCACCCGCGGCGGCATGCACCTGCTGTCGCGCAGCCGTGCCACCTCGGTGCGCCGCGACGGCGACGGCGTGGTCGCGGTGCTCTCCGACGGCCGCGAGGTGCACGGCAGCCACTGCCTCATGGCGGTCGGCTCCGTGCCGAACACGGACGGCATCGGCCTCGTGGAGGCGGGCGTGCAGCTCGCGCCGTCCGGCCACATCCGCGTGAACCGGGTCGCGAGCACCTCTCAGCCGTCCGTCTACGCCGCCGGGGACTGCACCACGTCGCTGCCGCTCGCCTCCGTGGCGTCGATGCAGGGCCGCACCGCCGTGTTCCACGCGCTGGGCGACGCCGTGACGCCGCTCGAGCTGCGCAACGTCACCTCGAACGTGTTCACGCAGCCCGAGATCGCCACGGTCGGCTGGACGCAGCGGCAGATCGAGGACGGCATCGCGCAGGGCGAGATCTACAAGCTGCCGCTCAGCCAGAACCCCCGCGCGAAGATGCAGGGCCTCAAGGACGGCTTCGTGAAGCTGTTCGCCCGCACCGGATCGGGCACCGTCATCGGCGGCGTCATCGTGGCGCCCCGGGCGAGCGAGCTGATCCTGCCCATCGCCCTCGCGGTCGAGCACCGGCTCACCGTCGACCAGCTGGCGCGGGCGTTCAGCGTCTACCCGTCGCTCTCCGGGGCCATCACGGACGCGGCCCGCGCGATGCACATCGTGGCCTGATCAGGGCGGACGCCCGAACTGGGGACTGCCCCTCCCGCGCGTCGCGCGCCTACCGTCGACCGACCCATCGATGGAGTGCTATGGCGATGTACGAGTACCTCCGGCCGATCACCCGGCTCTGGTACGCGCGCGCCCTCGGCGCGGGACCCCTCCCGCCGAAGCCCCGTGACATGCCCGTCGTGCGTTCGGGCGACCCGGACGCCGACCGCGTCCTGCTGCTCGGCAACGGACCCGCGAGCGGATGGGGCACCCTGACCTACCAGCTCTCCCTGGTGGGCCACCTCGCTCGTGCCCTCACCGGCCGGACCGGCACCGCGTGGGACGCCGACTTCGTCGGCGAGGAGCAGATGAACATGGCCTCCGCGTCGGCCTGGCTCGGGAACTCGGACGTGGCCTCGTGCCGCGCGGCCGTGCTGGTGCTCGGCACCAACGACGCCCTCCGCCTCACGCCGGTGCAGGACTGGGAGCGGGACCTCACGGCGCTGCTCGACCGGCTCGAGCGGGAGATGCAGGGGCGCCCCGTGGTCGTCGCCGGCATCGTCATCCCGAGTCGCAGCAGCCGGTTCGTCGGCCCGTTCGCCGGTGTCGCCGACCATCACGCGCTGGTGCTGAACGCGGCGACGGAGCGGATCGTCGCGGCACGGCCGTCCGTGCGGTTCCACCCGCTGCCGCCCGCGAAGGTGCAGCCCTTCGACTCGTCCGCCGCCTACCAGGAGCTCGGCCACAAGCTGGCCGAGGTCGTGCACGACGCGCTGCGGACGCAGCACGGCACGGTGCCCGCCGCGACCGCGCGGCACTGGGAGTGGGACGTCGCGCCCCAGATCGTCGAGATCACCCGTACCGGCGGATCCGAGGTGCTGCAGCGCATCGCGGACGAGGCCCGCGCGGAGTTCGGCGTGGCGATGGCCACCGTCAGCATCCTCGACGGCGACCGCCTCTACTACACGATCAACACCGACCGGCTGCCGAACTCGGTGCCCCGCGATCTCTCGCACTGCAAGGTGGTCGTGGACTCCGACGAGCCCCTGGTCGTGCCGAACAGCAGCCGCGACGAGCGCTTCCGCGGCAACCCGCTGCTCGGCGTCACCCACGCGGCGTTCTACGCCGGCTTCCCGCTGCACGCGGCCGACGGGCACACCGTCGGGGCCCTCTGCCTCCTCCACGGCCTGCCGAAGAGCGAGCGGTCGGTGCCGATCGCGGCGCTCGAGCGGTTCGCTCTGCAGGCCCAGGACGAGCTCCAGCGCCTCGAGCTCGCCGCACGGCGGACCGCTGTCGAGGCGGAGTCGCTCGTCTGAGCGGTGTCAGGCGCCGGCAGCCCGCCGGCGCTCTGCGGGAACGGCGCCCAGCACGGCCTCGGCCGGGCGGCCCTTGCCGCCCGTGATCGGGAACAGCGACGGTGCGGCGATCGGCCCGGTCGGCGTCGTGGTGCGGGCGGCGCCCCGCAGCGCGGCCCCGAGGGCGGCGGTGGCCCGCAGCGGCCCGGCGGCGACGCTCGCGCCGAGGATCCGCAGCGCGGTGCGGCGCGACGGGACGTACCAGAGGAAGAACGCCGCCCGCACGGTCCAGGCGACGATGCCGGACATCCGGATGCCGTAGACGCGGGCCACGGCCTTGCCGGGCGCGAACGCGGCGACCGTGCCGATCCCGCGGAAGCCGAGCCGCCGGGCGGCGCCGCCGCGGACCTCCCTGGCGATGTTGCGGCCGACTCGGGTGCCGGCGCGGATGGCCCAGATCGCGTCCTTGGAGGCGAGGGCGCCGCCCGGCGTGCGCACCGCGGCGACGTCGCCGGCGCTCCAGATCCGGTCGGTGACGCGGAGCACGTCGTCGACCTGCAGGAGCCCGTCGGCGCGCTGCCACCGCTCGAGGCCGGGGAGGCCGGGGACCGCGTTGCCGAGGGTCGCGACGACCGTCGCGGCGGGGATGACGGCGCCGGAGGCGAGCCGCACGCCGTACTCGTCGACGCGGGCGACGCGGGCGTCGGGCAGCACCGTCACCGCTGCCGCGTTGAGGTTGCGGAGCAGCCGGTCGTGCATCCACGGCTGGTCCCGCCAGGCGGGAGCGACCGCCGGCGACGCGGAGACGAGCACCACGCGGTGCGTGCCGCCGTAGCGGCGGCCGAGGGCGGCCGCGACCTCGGTGCCCGCGAACCCGCCGCCGGCGACGACGATCGTGCGGCGCCGCCGCGCGTCGTCCGGATCCGCTGCCGGCTCGGCCTCGAGCGCCGACAGGTGGTCGATGAGCGCGCCGACCTCGCCGGGGAACCGGAGGGGGAGCCCGTGCTCGGCCAGGCCCGGCACGGACGAGGACCGCTCCCGCGCCCCGGTCGCGACGACCAGGTGGTCGTACGCCACCTCGCGCCGGGTGCCCCGCCACTCGACCGTGACGGTGCGGCGCTCGGCGTCGACCGCGGTCGCCCAGCCGCGCACCCGGGTGGCGTGCGGGAGGCACTCGGGAAGCGGGCTCACCTGCAGCGCTGCGGGCAGGTCGCCGCTCAGCACCTCGCCGGTGAATCCGTGGAACACGTGGTCCTCGAACGGCGCGACGACCGTGATGTCGGCGGATCTGCCGAGGTGCCGGCGCAGCGCCCGGTAGCACCAGATCGCGGAGTAGCCGCCGCCCAGCAGGACGATCCTCATGCGGCCACCTCGTCGTTCGTGGGTGCGAATCCGGCCGTGCCGCCGAGGCCCGGCACCTCGACGGGCTCGCCGAAGCCGGTCGGGGGAGCGAGGTCGAAGCCGAGCGTCGCGTAGCGGTCCGCCAGGGCGTCCATGTGCTCGACCTGGGCGAGGGTCGGCCGGCCGATGGTGCCGTGCGTGCGGTGCCCGTCGAGGGCGAGCAGGGCGGTCTCGGCGAGGCAGGCGAACGAGCTGCCGGCGTCGATGCCGATGCTCCGGCCTCGGCGGATCAGGCCGGGCGTGAGCACGAGGCCGCCGTCGACGACCGTCACGTCGGGCCGCCGGAGCAGGAGATCGGGCGTCGTGTTCCGCGGCTGGGTGTCGTCGATCACGACGGCGCCCGGCTTCAGGTGCTCCGGCTGCAGCACCGCGTCGATCGCGGACGTCATGAGCACGACGACGTCGGCACGGCGGCAGTCCGCGAGATCGACGGAGGCGGTCGCGACGGGGCCCAGGTCCTTCGCGAGCGCGGCGAGGGGGTTCGCGCTGCGGGCGACGAGCAGCAGCTCCGCGGCGACTCCGGTGCGGGCCAGCAGCCGGGCCACGGCCGCCCCGACCGAGCCGGTCGCGCCGACCAGCGCGATCACGGCGGGCCGGCCGAGCGCCGCGGCGACGGCCGCCGTCGCGCGGGCGGTGGCGGCCGCCGTGAAGGCGTTGCCGTTCGTGACGCCGACGTCGGTGCGGGTCCGCAGCCGGGCGCCGCCGGCGGTCGCCGGCGCGGTCAGCGCGCCGAGGCCGATCAGGCGCGCGCCCCGCGAGACCGCGAAGTCGACACCCTCGTCGATCCGTCGCTTCACGAACGCGCGATCCGCGCCGAGCAGCTGCCGCGGGCTGAGCGGCAGCACGATCACCTCCCCGAGCGGCTCGCCGGGTCGGTCCTGGGCCGAGATCGTCGCCTGCACCCACGGGCGCAGCGGCAGGCTCCGGAGGGCGCGCTCGTACACGGCGGTGGGCAGGGCGCCGAGCAGCGGATGCACGGTGGCGAGGTCGGCACGCAGGTCCGTGCGCGGATGCACGAGGAACGCGAACCGGCTCCGCGGCGACGACGGACCGTCCACCTCTGCCCCCTGACCCGGATGGGGGCGCACAGCGACGGACGCCACCACGGTGGCGGACGCGCGGACCGACCCCCGTCTGCCCGACTGATCCCCCCGCCCCGGCCCCCGAACGGGGAACCCCTGAACTGGGGACGGAGCGACTGGTGCCACCATATCGGGGGGCACGGGCCCCTCCGCAAGTACCGGTTCGGTACCGGTCCGAGCGCGCCGCGGTCCCAGGGGATCCCGGGCATCGGGGAGCGCGCGCCGGAGGCGTCAGCGACGCCTCGCGAGCGCCCGAGCGGCTCCGCTCAGACGGCGGTCGCGAGCGCGGGCGAGGGGTCGAGGATCTCGAGCAGAACGGTGCCGGCCGCGACCGTCGAGCCGGCCTTCGCGGCGAGGCCCGAGATCACACCATCGCGGTGCGCCGTGATCGGCTGCTCCATCTTCATCGCCTCGAGCACCGCGACGAGGTCGCCGGCGACGACGCGCTGGCCGGACTCCACCACGACCTTGACGACGGTGGCCTGCATCGGCGCCTTGACCGTGTTCCCGGACGCACCGGTCGCCCGGCTCGTGGTGCTGCGACGACGCGGCGGGGGCGGGGGAGGGGTGAGCCCGCTGTCGCCCTTCGCGAGCGCGGACGGCAGGGACACCTCGATCCGCTTGCCGTTGACCTCGACGGTGACGCGGTGGCGGTCGTCGGCCGCAGCGCCGCGCGGGTCCAGGTCGCCGAGCGATCCGCTCCACGGCTCGAGGTCGTTGACGAACTCGGTCTCGATCCACCGCGTGTGCACGGCGAAGACGCCGTCCTGGGCGGTGAACGCCGGGTCGCGCACCACGGCGCGGTGGAACGGGATCACGGTCGGCAGGCCGGCGACCTCGAACTCGGCGAGGGCGCGTCGGGAGCGCTCGAGGGCGTCCTTGCGGTCGGATCCGGTGACCACGAGCTTCGCGAGCATCGAGTCGAACGCGCCGGCGACCACGTCGCCGGTCGTGACGCCGGAGTCGATGCGGACGCCGGGGCCGCCCGGCACCCGGTAGGACTGCACGGGACCGGGGGACGGCAGGAAGTTGCGGCCGGGGTCCTCCCCGTTGATCCGGAACTCGAACGAATGCCCCCGCGCGACCGGGTCGTCGTAGCCGAGCTCCTCGCCCTCCGCGAGGCGGAACTGCTCACGCACCAGGTCGAGGCCGGTGACCTCCTCGGAGACGGGGTGCTCCACCTGCAGGCGCGTGTTCACCTCGAGGAACGAGACGGTGCCGTCCGCGCCGACGAGGAACTCGCAGGTGCCGGCGCCGACGTAGCCGGTCTCCTTCAGGATCGCCTTCGACGCCGAGTAGAGCAGCGCGGTCTGCTCCTCGGTGAGGAACGGCGCAGGCGCCTCCTCGACGAGCTTCTGGTGACGCCGCTGCAGCGAGCAGTCGCGCGTCGAGACCACGACGACGTTCCCGTGCACGTCCGCGAGGCACTGCGTCTCCACGTGGCGGGGCCGATCGAGGTACTTCTCCACGAAGCACTCCCCGCGGCCGAACGCACCGATCGCTTCGCGGGTCGCCGAGTCGAAGAGCTCGGGGATCTCCTCGCGGGTGCGGGCGACCTTGAGCCCGCGGCCGCCGCCGCCGAACGCCGCCTTGATCGCGATCGGCAGTCCGACCTCGTCGGCGAAGGCGAGGACCTCGCTCGCGTCGGCGACCGGATTCAGCGTGCCCGGCGCGAGCGGTGCCCCGACCCGTTCCGCGACGTGCCGCGCCGTCACCTTGTCGCCGAGCTGGTCGATGGCCGACGGCGGCGGCCCGATCCAGATCAGGCCCGCGTCGATCACGGCCTGCGCGAAGTCGGACCGTTCCGCGAGGAAGCCGTAGCCGGGGTGCACCGCGTCCGCACCGCTGCGGCGGGCGACGGAGAGCAGCTTCTCGACGACGAGGTACGTCTCCGCGCTCGTCGTGCCGTTCAGCGCGTACGCCTCGTCGGCGAGCCGAGCGTGGCGGGCGTCGCGGTCCTGATCGGCGTAGACGGCGACCGACGTGATGCCGGCGTCCCGGGCGGCGCGGATGATCCGCACGGCGATCTCGCCCCGGTTCGCGATCAGCACCTTCGTGATCCGGCGCTGGTCTGGTCGCGACATGATCCCTCACCCTATTCGGGGCGGGCGCTGCTCCCTTGGAAGCGTGCGACAAAGTCCTGCGGGAAGCGCCGTCCGATTCCTACAGGACGACTCCGGTGCAGGGCTGTGAGGCGGTGGCCGTCAGCGTGACCAGAGATCCGTCCACTCGACGCCCGTCGCCCGCACGAGGCGGCGCAGCGCAGGCAGCGACAGGCCCACGACGGTGGAGGGATCCCCCTCGATCCGGTCGATGAAGGGGCCGCCGAGGCTGTCGATCGTGAACGCGCCCGCGACCGCGAGCGGCTCGCCCGACGCGACGTACGCGGCGAGCTCCGCATCCGTGACGTCCGCGGCGAAACGGACGAGCGCGCGGGTGACGAGCCCGTCGCCGCGGCCGGTGCGGCCGTCGATCAGCCACTGGCCGGAGTGCAGCACGCCCTCGCGGCCCCGCTGCGCCCGCCAGCGCTCGAGCGCCCGCTCCGGGGTCTCCGGCTTGCCGTGGACGTGCCCGTCGATCGCGAAGGCGGAGTCGCCGCCGAGCACGAGCGCGTCCTCCGCGCCGTGCACCGCCGCGACCGCCTCCGCCTTCGCCCGCGCGAGCAGCAGCACGGTCTCGCCGGCGTCGAGCGGCCGGCCGATCCGCTCCTCCTCGGCCGCCACGGTGGCGGGCTCGTCCACGGCGGAGGGCACCACCTCGGGTTCGACGCCGGCGGCGCGCAGCAGCGCGAGCCGCGCGGGGGAGGTGGAGGCGAGCACGAGGCGCATGGCGTCACGCTAACGGCGCCGCCTGCGCGACCCGCCCCGATCGGGCACCCTTGAGCCGTGACGGATGCGGGTGGGCTCGAGGGGTCAGAGATCGACCTCGACGTGCTGCGCATCGCGCACGGCGGGGTGTCGGTGGCCGAGCACGAGGGCCGGGTCGTGTTCGTGACCGACACGCTGCCGGGTGAGCGCGTGCGGGCCGTGGTGACCGAGGACCGGCACGAGCGATGGCTGCGGGCCGAGACCGTCGCCGTGCTGGAGGCGTCCCCCGACCGCCGACCGCACATCTGGCCGGCGGCGTCCGTCGACCGGGAGCCGGCGCAGCGGGCGGGCGGCGCCGAGTTCGGGCACATCGCCCCCGACCGGCAGCGCGCGCTGAAGACCGAGGTGCTGCGCGACGCGCTCGCCCGCACCGGCCGGATGCCGCAGGCTCGGATCGACGCCCTCGACCCCGTCGTGCGGGCCGTCCCGGGACCCGACGACGGCACCCGGTCCCGCACACGGATCCGCCTGCACGTCGACCCGGGGGGCGCCCTGGGACCCTACGCCGCGCGGACGCGGCAGGTCGTGCCCGTCGACGACCTGCCGCTCGGGGTGCCGGCCCTCGAGGCCCTGCTCCCCGGCGCGCCCCGCGATCGCGACGCCGTCGACCTGATCGCGCCGTCCGCGGGGGAGCCGTTCGCCCTCGCGGCGCGGACCGCGCATCCGCCGATCGCCGAGCGGGTGGGGGAGCGCACCTTCTCCCTCGAGGCGACCGGCTTCTGGCAGGTGCATCCGTCCGCGCCGGACGTGCTCACCGCCGCCGTGCGGGCGGCGCTGGACCCCGTCCGGTTCGATCCGCGCGCCGGCAACCTCGACCTCTACGGCGGCGTCGGGCTGCTCGCGGCAGCCCTCGGGGACGCCGGGGGCCCGGGCACCCGCGTGACGACCGTGGAGGCCGACCGGGCCGCGAGCCGTCACGCCGGGAGCAACCTCGCGTCGTGGCGGGGTGCGACCGCCGTCTCCGCCCGCGTCGACGCGTTCCTCGCCCGCGAGCGGGAGCAGCGGCCAGGCGCGACGGTCGTGCTCGACCCGCCGCGGTCGGGCGCGGGGCGCGCCGTGGTCGAGGCCGTCGCGGCGCTCGGTCCCGCCCGCGTCGTCTACGTCGCCTGCGATCCGGTCGCTCTCGCCCGCGACCTCGCCACGTTCGCGGAGCACGGCTGGTCGCCCGTGCGCTTCGAGGCCCTCGACCTGTTCCCGAACACGCACCACCTCGAGGCCGTCGTGGCCCTGGACCGCGGCTGACACGCGGCGGTCGCGGGCCGCACCCGAACTGGGGGACGGATCAGCCCCGATCGGGGTGCACCTTTCAGTCCGTTCTGTCCCCCGAAATCCGTAGACTCGCTGCCGTTCGATCCAAGGAGTTGATCCTGATGACCATCACGAACGCACAGCCGGAGTCGCAGACCCTGCTCGTCCGCGTCGCCGTCGTCGACGACCACGAATCCGTCCGGCTCGGCCTCAGCGCCGCCTGCATGCGGGAGGGCTTCCAGTTCGTCGAGGAGGGCGCGACCGTCGGCGAGCTCATCGAGCGGCTGAAGGGCCGCGAGACGGACGTGGTCGTGCTCGACCTGTCCCTCGGCGACGGCTCCACCATCACGGAGAACGTCAAGAACATCCAGGCCACCGGTGCCGGCGTGCTCGTGCACTCCATCGCCGACCGCGCCGCCGGTGTCCGCGAGGCGCTGGCCGCCGGTGCGGCCGGTGTCATCCCGAAGTCGGCGGCCACCGCCACCGTCATGGCCGCGATCCGCACGGTCGCCCGCGGCGAGGTGCTGAACAACCTCGAGTGGGCGAGCGCGATCGACGCGGACGTCGAGTTCGCCAAGGCGCAGCTCGGCCGCCGCGAGCGCGACGTGCTGAACCTGTACGCCTCCGGCCTCCCGCTGCGGATGGTCGCCGAGCAGCTCGGCATCGCCCCGTCGACGGTCCGCGAGTACCTGGACCGCATCCGCGTCAAGTACGTCGAGGTCGGCCGCCCTGCCCCCACCAAGGTGGACCTGCTCCGCCGCGCGGTGGAGGACGGCATCCTGCCGAACCTCGACATCGACGCCGATGACGATGAGGTCTGAGGAGCCCGCGCTCACCGAGCAACCGGCGCCTGAGGCCCGCGGCTTCGTCTCGCCGATCGGCACGCGCCGCGTCGAGGTCACCCTCGCCGTCGCGATGAGCCTCTTCGGCCTGCTCTTCAGCGTGCAGAGCCTGCCGGCACTGATCGCGCAGGCCGGTTCCATGGACTCGGCGCTGGGCCGTGCCATCGTCGTGCTCGTCTACGGCACGATCCTGATCGCCGGGCTCGCCGCCGTGCTGCGCCAGTGGACGACCCAGATCTTCCTCACCGCGGCGGCGGCCTACCTGGTCGCGCTCGCGCTGTGGGTGCCCTCCCTGCACGGCGCGTTCCCGCGGCTCGAGATCCCCTGGATCATCGGGCTCGCGGGTGTGCCGAGCGGGTTCGTGATCGTCGCGCGCCGGGAGTGGGTCACGCCGGCGATCTACACGATCGCGATCGGGATCGTGATCGGGCTGCTGCGCTCGTCCGTCTACGGCGGGGCGGTCGACCCGGGCCGGGCGCTGCTCGACGCCGTCTACGCCGTCGCGCTGAACCTGGGCCTGCTCATCCTCACCGTCGCCGTGCGACTCGCCGCCCGCCAGGTCGACCAGGCGCAGACGAACGCGCTGCAGCGGTACGCGTCCGCGCAGATCGACCAGGCCATGGAGGCCGAGCGGGTGCGCACCGATGCCCTCGTGCACGACTCGGTGCTCACCACGTTCCTGTCTGCCGCGGCCGCGCAGACGGCCGAGGGGAAGGACCTCGCGGCGCGCATGGCGCGCAACGCGATGGGCCACCTGTCGCGGGCGACCGTCGCGGCGGAGACCGGCCCCCATGTCACCCTCGCGGACCTCGTGCCGCGGATCCGGGAGGACGCCCTCGCCGTCGTCGACCGGTTCGAGGTCCGCACGGAGTCCCTCGACGGCCGCGCCGTGCCGACCACGGTCGCCGAGGCGCTCGTCTCCGCGACCGTGCAGGCGATGACGAACAGCGTGAAGCACGCGGGCGGCCCGGAGCTGCGGCGGTCCGTGGTGCTCCGCGGCACCACCGCGGGCGGCGTGCAGTCGGTGATCAGCGACAACGGCGCCGGCTTCGATCCCGCCCTGATCATGAGCGAGCGGCTCGGTGTGCGCGTGTCGATCCTCGAGCGCGTCCGCCTCGTCGGCGGCGACGCCGACATCCGCACGGCCCCGGGGCTCGGCACGACGGTCCTGCTGTCCTGGCCCGCGGCGGCCCGCGAGGCGTCGGAGCCCGTCGACATCAGGGCGCTGGCGCTCGGATGATCACCCTCCCGCGCCCGCTGCTCGTGGCGCTCGCCGTCGGGTTCTCGCTGTACCACGTCATCCTCGGCGTCTCCGCGGTGCTGGCCGGCGAGTACAGCGACCATGTGGAGCGGGTGATCGCGGCGCTCGTGCTGTTCGCGGTCGTCACCGTGCTGTCGGTCACCGTGGGCCGTGGCGTCGAGATGCCGGTGTGGCTCGCCGGGCTGAACGTCGGCGCCGGCCTGTCGATCACGCTGCTCGTGGCGAGCGCCATCGACCTCGGCCACAAGGGCGACCTCGGCTACGCCACCTGGTACGTGGCGGCGGTCGGCACGCTGCTCACGGTCACCGCCGTGCGCCGGCACACGACCTACGCGTGGTTCGGTCTCGGCCTGCTCGTCACCCAGACCGTGGTGTGGGCCGGCCCGATCGGATTGACGCGGTTCGGCGTGGTCGGCGACATCCTCTGGGTCGGCATCGCGCACGTCTTCACCCGCGCCCTCGCGCGTGCGACGGTCGACGTGCGGCAGTTCGCCCGCGCGGAGCGGGAGGCCGTGGAGTGGCAGGCCGCGCAGGACGCGCACCACTTCGAGCGGCAGGTGCGGCTCACGCAGACGAGCCGGATGGCGCTGCCGATGCTGCGCCGCATCGCGGAGGTCGGCGGGGAGCTGGACGAGGACGACCGGCACGAGTGCCGGGTGCTGGAGCAGTCGATCCGCGACGAGATCCGCGGGCGGCGGCTGCTGAACGACCGGGTGCGGGAGCAGGTGATCGCGGCCAGGCGCCGCGGCGCGTTCGTGCAGGTGCTCGACGACGGCGGCGTGGACGACATCGACGCCGAGCTGCTCGACCCGGTGCTCGACCAGGTGGCGGATGCGCTGAGCCGCGTGCGCTCGGACCGCATCATCATCCGCACGGCCCCGAGGGGCTCCGCGAAGGCGGTCACGGTCGTGGGCCTGTCGAGCGGCACGTCGGCCGCGAGTGCGCTCGGCATCGAGGACGAGGACGAGGACGTCGACCTCTGGCTGGAGCTGGAGCGGCCGGCGGGTGCTCCGACCCCGGTCCAGGTCTGACCACCCGTACGCACGCTTGCCACTTTCTGCCCCCTCAGGGGCCCGGAAGGGGCAGAAAGTGGCAAGTGTGCGTCAGGAAGACGGCGAAGGGGCCGGCCTCCCCAGACCGGCCCCTGTACACCCCCGAGTCGAGGAGACAACCCGAATATCTCGTCGACTCGCCCCCGACGGACGCCTGCTTACCCTGATCGGCGGTCCGCCCGGTCGCGTCGCCGTGGGTCGGCCGACGCTGTACCCCTATTCTGCCGCCGCCTCAAGGGGTTCGCAGTAGGCCGTTACGGGGACATTCGGGGTACAAAGCAGCACTCGACCGGTCGTTCTCCGACCCCCGTTCGGGTCAGCGTGGATCGTTCCAGCGGCCCTCGGTGTCGGTCGTCCGCCGGAGGCCCCTCCGGCTGCGGTTCCACGCCGACGCGACGTGGGTCGGCGGGAGCGCCTTGACGGCTGCGGCGCGCTCGAGCTGCAGCTGCGCGAACACGGCGGCGATCGCCGCGACCTCGTCGTCGGTCGCGGAGCCGCCGAGCACCCGCGGGCTCTCCGGAGCGTCGGTCACAGGGGGATGTTCCCGTGCTTCTTCGGTGGCACGCTCGCCCGCTTGCTGCGGAGCGCACGGAACGCCTTGATGACGGTGATCCGCGTGGAGGCCGGCTCGATGACCCCGTCGAGCTCGCCGCGCTCGGCGGCGAGGAACGGGCTCGCGACGTTGTACGTGTACTCGTTCGCGAGGCGGGTGCGGACCGCGTCGACGTCCTCGCCGGCCTGCTCGGCCCGCCGGATCTCGCCGCGGTACAGGATGTTCACGGCGCCCTGGCCGCCCATGACGGCGATCTCGGCCGTCGGCCACGCGTAGTTGAGGTCGGCGCCGAGCTGCTTCGAGCCCATGACGATGTAGGCCCCGCCGTACGCCTTCCTGGTGATCACGGTCACGAGCGGCACGGTCGCCTCGGCGTAGGCGTAGAGCAGCTTCGCGCCGCGGCGGATGACGCCGGTCCACTCCTGGTCGGTGCCGGGCAGGTAGCCGGGCACGTCGACGAGGGTGAGGATCGGGATGGAGAACGCGTCGCAGAACCGCACGAAGCGTGCGGCCTTCTCGCCCGCGTCGATGTTCAGCGTGCCGGCCATGGCGCTCGGCTGGTTGGCGACGACGCCGATCGTGCGGCCCTCGATGCGGCCGAAGCCGACGACGATGTTGGGGGAGTAGAGCGGCTGCGTCTCGAGGAACTCGCCGTCGTCG
>DASYJR010000010.1:0-6662 GCA_035996305.1 Amnibacterium sp.
GAGACCGTCGCCGGCTTCGTCGTGAGCCGGCTCGGCCGGCTGCCGCGGGTCGGCGACACCGTGCGGATCGAGCAGGGCGTGCTCGAGGTGCTGCGGCTCGACGGTCGCCGGATCGACCGGCTGCGCTTCGTGCCGGATCCGTCGGCGCAGGCCGAGACGCCGCCGGTCCAGGTGGAGGCGTCATGAGCGACTGGGCTGGACTGCTCTGGCTGGTGGTGCTGCTCGGCGTCAACGCGTTCTTCGTCGCCGCCGAGTTCGCGGTCATCTCCGCCCGGCGCTCCCAGGTCGAGCCGCTCGCCCAGGAGGGCCGCCGGTCGGCGCGCACCGCGCTCGGCGCGATCGAGCATGCGACCCTCATGCTCTCGACGACCCAGCTCGGCATCACCGTCGCCTCGCTGCTGATCCTCGAGGTGTCCGAGCCGGCGATCCACCACCTGCTCGACGGCCCGCTCGCACTCACCGGGCTGCCGGAGCAGGCGATCGGCGTGATCGGTTTCGTGATCGCCCTGATCGTCGTGACGTTCCTGCACGTCGTGTTCGGCGAGCTCGTGCCGAAGAACATCGCGTTCTCGACCCCGAACCGGTCGGTGCTGGTGCTCGCCACGCCGCTGGTGTTCGTGTCCCGGGTCTTCAAACCGGTGATCTCGGTCCTGAACGGCACGACCAACGGCCTCGTGCGCCTCTTCGGAGTGGAGCCGAGGAGCGAGGCGTCGAGCACGTTCACGCTCGACGAGGTCGCGACGATCGTGGACACCTCCCGGCGCGAGGGCACGCTCCAGGACGCGTCGGGCACCCTCTCCGCCACGTTCGAGTTCACGGAGAAGCGCGTGGCCGAGGTCACGGTGCCCCTCGACCGGATCGTGTCGCTCGCCGAGGACGCGACACCGGCCGACCTCGAGCGGGCCGTGGCGCACTCCGGCTTCTCCCGGTACGTGCTCGTGGACGGATCCGGCGAGCCGATCGGCTACCTGCACCTCAAGGACGTGCTCGCCCTCGACGCGGAGGACTCGGACCGCCCGGTGCCGGCGAAGTTCGTACGGCAGCTGATCTCCGTGTTCTCGGACGCCGAGCTCGAGGACGCGCTCGCGACCATGCGCCGCGGGGGCAACCACCTGGCCCGCGTCTTCGACGAGCGGGGCACCACCACGGGCATCCTGTTCCTCGAGGACGTGATCGAGGAGCTCGTGGGCGAGGTCCACGACGCCACCCGCCGCTGACCGGCCACGCGTTCGCGCTTCGACGGGCCACTTCGGGCGCC
Organism: Amnibacterium sp.; assembly: GCA_035996305.1. Taxonomy (GTDB): domain Bacteria; phylum Actinomycetota; class Actinomycetes; order Actinomycetales; family Microbacteriaceae; genus Amnibacterium. Next base: position 1,259 of record DASYJR010000010.1, read on the forward strand.
GCGGGGCGTCATCGGACGCCCGTCGTGCCCGAAATGGCCCGCCGGGCGGTCAGCGCTGGCCGGCCGCCTTCGCGGCGGGCCGGGCGGCGCGCTCGTACTGGGGTGGCCACGGGGCCGGGGCGCCGAGCTCCTCGGCCGCCTCGAGCGGGAGGTGCGGGTTGCGGAGGGCGGCCCGCGCCACCATCACCGCATCCGCGTGCCCGCCGCTCACGACCTCCTCGGCCTGCTCGGCGGTCGTGATGAGGCCGACCGCGCTGACCGGCACCCCGGCGAGGCGCTTGACCGCCTCCGCGAGCGGCACCTGATAGCCGGGAGCCACCGGGATCTCGGCGCGCGCATTGCCGCCGGAGGAGATGTCGAAGAAGTCGGCGCCGGCGTCACGCGCCCAGCCGGCGACCGTCGCGGTCTCCTCGACGGTCCAGCCGTCGTCCCGCCAGTCGGTGCCGGAGAAGCGGACGAGCAGCGGGATGCCGGGCGCGGCCGTCCGCACCGCGCGAACGACCTCGAGCAGCAGCCTCGCGCGGTGCTCGAGCGGGCCGCCGTACGCGTCCGTGCGCGTGTTGCTGAGCGGCGAGAGGAACTGGTGCAGCAGGTAGCCGTGGGCGGCGTGCAGCTCGACGGCGTCGAAGCCCGCCGCGACCGCGCGGCGGGCGGCGGCGCCGAAGTCGTCGACGACCTTCGCGATCCCCGCGGCGTCCAGCGCCCGCGGCTCCGCGTAGCCGGGGAAGGCGATCGCCGAGGGACCCACCGTCGGCCAGCCGCCGCCGCCGACGGGCACGGTGCCGGATCCGCCGGCGAACGGCGAGTAGGTCGACGCCTTGCGGCCGGCGTGGGCGAGCTGCACCCCGATCGCGGTGCCGACGCCGTGCGCGAAGTCGACGATCGGGGACCAGGCCGCGGCCTGCCGTTCGTTCCAGATGCCGGTGTCCTGCGGGGAGATCCGCCCCTCCGCGCTCACGGCCGTCGCCTCCGTGAGCACGAGGCCCGCGCCGCCGCGGGCGAGCGAGCCGAGGTGGACGAGGTGCCACTCGGTCGGCACCCCGTCCTCGTCCTCCACCGAGTACTGGCACATCGGGGCGATCCACAGCCGGTTCGGCAGGGTCAGGCCCCCGACCGCGATGGGCGAGAACAGCGTGGTCGTCATTCAGGCCTCCTCGGGCAGGGTGTCGGCGAGGGTGGTCAGGAACGCCACGAGCCCGTCCGGCCCGGTGTAGACGTGCCCGGTGGCGCCCACCGACTCGGCGCCGCGCACGTTCTCCGCCCTGTTGTCCACGAAGACCAGGGCGGCCGGCGCTATTCCGAGCTCGCGGCATACGTGGAGGTAGATGGCGGGCTCGGGCTTCAGCATCCGCAGCTCGCCGGAGACGAACGCCTGCTCGAACCACCGGCTCATGGGGGAGTGGCGGAAGAGGCCCCCGTACTCGGCGGCCGCGTTCGAGAGCACGGCGAGGCGGGTGCCGCCGGCCGCGAGGCCCTCGATCGTCGCGACGACCCGCGGCTCGGTGCTGATCCAGCCCCGCATGTCGGCGTCCCAGAGGGCCTGCCGCCTGGCGCTGTCCCACGTGGCGCCGCAGTCCTCCGCGATGCGCGTCCAGTACGCGTCGGAGGAGAGGGAGCCTCCGTCGAGCGCGTTCCGGTGCGCGTCGTAGGCGGCCCAGAACGCGTCGGCCGGCACATCGGCGACGGCGAGGAGGGCGGCGCGATCGGCCTCGGAGGGCGTGTGGGAGATCACCTCGCCGTAGTCGAAGAGGACGACGCGGTCGGGGATCCGGATCTGCACCCTTGGACGTTACCGAGGGGTCTCCCGTGCGACGGCCGTACGCTGCCCGCATGCCTGAGGCGGAATGGGCGTCGTTCGGCGCCGCGGAGTCGACGCGGTGGATCGCGGTGCCGGAGGCGGGCGACGACAAGTACTCGCGCGGCGTGCTCGGGGTGCTGACCGGCTCGGACCTGTTCCCGGGCGCCGCCGTGCTGGGGGTCGAGGGAGCGAGCCGCACGGGCGTCGGCATGATCCGCTACGTGGGGCCGCAGCGGGCCGCCGACCTCGTGCTGCACCGCCGGCCCGAGATCGTGACCGTCGACGGCCGCGTGCAGGCCTGGCTCGTCGGATCCGGGATGCCGCCGGAGCGGGACCAGGCCCTCGAGGCGCAGGTGCGCGAGCTGCTCGGGCAGGGCGTGCCCGTGGTGCTCGACGCCGGCGCCCTGGACCTCGCGACCGCCGGCACGGGTCCCGTGGTGCTCACCCCGCACTACGGCGAGCTGGTGCCCGTGCTCGCTTCGGCCGGGATCGAGACGGACCGGGGGACCGTCCAGGCGGATCCGCGGACCTGGGCGCTCCGTGCCGCCGCGGCGACCGGCGCGACGGTGCTGCTGAAGGGCTCGACGACGTGGATCGCGGACCCCTCCGGCCCGCGGTTCGCCGTGCAGGCCGGACCCCCCTGGGTGGCGACCGCAGGGGCCGGCGACGTGCTCGGCGGCGTGCTCGGGGCGCTCGTCGCCACCCACGCCGACGAGGTCGCGGAGAACGCCTCGGTGCTGGCCGAGCTCGCCGCCGCGGCCGCATGGCTGCACGGCGAGGCCGGCCGCCGCGCGTCGCGCGGGGGCCCGATCGTCGCGCTCGACATCGCGGAGGCGCTCCCGGAGGTGCTGGCGGGCCTGCTCGCCGCGTGAGGCCACCTACGCTCGACAGGGCCAGCGAGAGAGGAGTCCGACCGGTGCGATCCCGATCGGCGGCGGCGGCCGCCCTGAGCCTCGCCGCCCTCGGCCTGCTCACCGGCTGCTCCGCCACGGAGAGCGGCGCGGCCGCGGCCACCGCCGCGCCGGCCGGCCCGGCGAAGGACGGCACCTACCGGGCCACCGGCGATTACGGCACCCCCGGCGGCCCCGAGTCCGTGACCGTGAGCCTCACCGTGCGGTCCGGGATCGTCCGCGCCGTGACCGTCACCGGATCCGGCACGACGCCGAACGCGCAGCACTACGAGGCCGCCTTCGAGTCGGGCGTCTCCGGCGTCGTGGTCGGCAGGAGGCTCGCGGGCCTGACGGTCGGCGCCGTGTCGGGCTCGTCCCTGACGGGCGCCGGCTTCGACGCGGCGCTCGACGCCATCCGCCGGGAAGCGGCCTCGTGACCGCAGGGGGCGCGGTCACCGCCTTCGACGCGATCGGCACCGCGTGGCGCATCACGACGGACGCCCCGCTGCAGCCGCACCTGCGCCGAGCCGTCGACGCCCTCGTCGAGGAGTACGACCGCACCTTCTCGCGCTTCCGTCCGGACTCCGCCGTCACCCGCCTCGCGCGGACCGGCGGACCCGTCGACCTCGGGCCCTGGGCCGCGCCCCTGCTCGACCTGCTGATCGCGCTCGCGCGACGCACGGACGGCGCCATGACGCCCCTCATCGGCGGCCCCCTGGAGCACCTCGGCTACGGGCCCGGCTACGGGCTCGACGCGCGGGCGGGCTACCTGGCCGCCCCGCCCGTCGAGGCGCTGCACGTCGACGGCGGCACGGTGCGCGTCGACCTCCCCGTCGTGCTCGACGTCGGCGCCGCCGGCAAGGGGCAGCTCGTCGATCTCGTCAGCGCGCTGCTCGCCGACGCCGGCCACTCGGCGTTCACCGTGGACGCGAGCGGCGACCTGCGCGCAGCCGGTCCCGCGGTCCGGGTGGCGCTCGAGCACCCCTTCGACCCCGAGTCGGCGATCGGCGTCGTCGAGGTGCGAGACGGGGCGATCGCCGGATCCGCCCCCAACCGACGGGCGTGGACGGCGCCGGACGGGCGTCGCCTGCACCACGTGCTCGACGGCCGCACCGGCAGGCCGATCGACACCGTCGCGGCCACCTGGGCGCTCGCCGGCTCGGCGATGCTCGCCGACGCGCTCGCGACCGCCCTGTTCGTCGTGTCGCCCGAGACCCTCGAGGACGCGTTCGCCTTCACGTGGCTGCGGATGGCGACCGACGGCCGGGCCCACTGGTCGCCCCGCCTCCCGGGCGAGGTGTTCGCGTGATCGTCGTCGACCGGATCCGCGGCACGCTCGGCCGGGTGCCGATGGCGAGGCTCGTGCTCCTCTGCCTCGCGGGTGTCGCCGGGGTCGCGGTCGCCGCGTCGATCCCGCGCTGGATCGCATACCCGACCGCAGGGCTGGTGGCGAGCCTCGTCGTGGCGGTCGTCGCCGCGCGGCTCGCCGCGAGCCTCGTCGGGGCGATCGCCCGCGCCCCCGTGCACGGCACGTCCTCCCTGATCACGGGCCTGATCCTCATGCTGCTGATGTACCCGTCGACGCGGCCGCTCGACCTCCTGCTGCTCGTCGCAGCGGCGGTGGTCGCCGCGGCGTCGAAGTACCTCGTCACGGTCGGCGGCCGCCACGTGCTCAACCCGGCCGCCGCGGGCGTGTTCGTGGTGGGGCTGACGGGCCTGTCCGGGGGCGTCTGGTGGGTCGCCAACCCCGTCCTGCTGCCGTTCGTCGCGGTCGCGGGACTGGTCGTCGCGATCCGCGTCGGCGCGGCGCTGCCCGCGCTCGTGCTCGTGGCGGCGGGCGCCCTGCTCGAGACGGCGGTATCGGCGGCGCAGGGTGCGGACCCGATCGCCGCGCTCGTGGCCGCGCTCACGAGCACGCCGCTCGTCTTCCTCGCCGGCTTCATGTTCACCGAACCCGTGACGCTGCCGCCGCGCACCGGTCAGCGGATGCTCGTCGCGGTCGTCGTCGCCGTGCTGCTCGCACTGCCCTACGTGCTGCCGGTCCGGGTGCTCACGTTCGGTCCGAGTCCCGAGTTCGCGCTGCTCGTCGGGAACGTGCTCGCACTGCTGCTGGCCCGTCCGGCCGCCGCCCAGCTGCGGTTCGTCGCCAGGAGGCCGCTCACGGCGAGCGCGACCGAGTACGCCTTCCGGCCCGAACGGCCCGTCCGCCACCTGGCGGGGCAGTACCTGGAGCTGCAGCTGCCGCACCGCGGCGCCGACCGCCGCGGCATCCGCCGCACGCTCACGATCGTCTCGCCCCCCGGCGACCCGGCCGTGCGCGTCGCGGTCCGCACCCGCGAGCCGATGTCGAGCTTCAAGCAGGCCCTCGACGTGCTGCCCGTCGGCAGCCCGGTGCGCGCCGTGACGGTGTCCGGGGCGTTCACGCTGCCCGCCGACCGCGGCGTGCCTCTGCTGCTCGTGGCGAGCGGCATCGGGATCACCCCTTTCGTCAGCCAGCTCGCCGCGGACCGGGCCGCGGTCGCCGCCGGAGCGCCCGCGCGCGACGTGCTGCTCGTCGACCGGGTGCCGACCGGTGAGGACGTGCCCTACCGCGACGTGCTCGAGGCGAGCGGCGTGCGGGTGCTCGTCGTCTGCCCGGATCCGGAGACGCTCGGCCCCGTGCCGGACCACTGGCACGTGACGCAGCGGTTCGACGCCGCCGCCCTCCGCGGGGTCC
>DASYJR010000011.1:0-6069 GCA_035996305.1 Amnibacterium sp.
TGCTGGTCGGCGACGGTCGAGGGCGCCGACCAGGACTTCCTCGCCTCGCATCCGCTGCCGAACACCGCGGTCGTCGCGGTGGAGGGCGCCCCGGGCGCGTGGCGGATGCGCGCGTGGCGGCAGGCACCCGCGGGGCAGCCCGTGGTGCCGGCCGGCGCCGCCGCCGACCCCACCGGCGCCGGCCGCTGACGCTCGTGCGTTGCACGTGCTCAACGCGGCCGTCGAGCACGTCGTGATCGGCTAGAGGTCGATCCGCATCACGAGGCGCCGCGGGGTAGGGTGCGCCACCTCGCTGAACCCCTCGCGCGCGAACTGGCTCACCGTGCCGACGTGCGTCTCGCCCCACGGCACGTCGACGCCGGCCTCGGTGCGCATCGGGTAGCCCTCGAGCGCCCGCGCCCCGTGATCCCGGGCATGCGCCACGGCCGCCCGGAGCATCGCGCTGCTCACCCCGCGCCGGCGGAAGCCCGCGCGGGTGACGAAGCAGGTGATCGACCAGACGCCCGAATCGGCGAGGCGCTCGCCGCGCTCCTTCAGCGCGAGCCGCTGCCGCTTGAGGAACGGATACGCGACCCGCGGCTCGACCGCGACCCAGCCGACCGGGTCGTCGTCGAGGTACCCGACCAGCCCGGCGGTCGTCTCCGCGTCCGGCTCGCCCCAGGCGGTCTCCATCCGGAAGCGGGCGCGGAGCGCCTCCGGCGGCGCCTCCCAGTGCTCACGGCCGCTCACCTTGAACCGCTGGCAGGAGCATGCCGCGGGGCCGCCGCGCATCCCGAACACCGCCTGCACGTCTGCCCAGGACGCCTCGTTGCCCGGCACGACGACGAGGTCGGGGAGCAGGACGGCCATCCGGCGAGCGTGCCAGGCGGCGGACGGAACCGTCAACGCGCACCCGGGAGGATGGACACCGACGAGAAGGAGCCCCGAATGCCCGACCACCCCCTCGACATCACGACCCGTGCCGTGACCGCCGGCCGCCCCGCGGCAGTCCCGGACGCGCCCCTGAACGCGCCGGTCACGCTCGCGTCGACGTACATCGCGGGCGGCGAGGCCGAGTACGGGCGCTACGCGAACCCGACGTGGACCGCGTTCGAGGACGCGCTCGGCGACCTCGAGGGCGGCCGCTGCCTCGCCTTCGCGTCGGGCATGGCGGCGATCGCGGCGGTGCTCGACCTGCTGCCCGCCGGCGCGCGCGTCGTGGCGCCCCGGCACTCCTACACCGGCACCCTCGGGCAGCTGCGCGACTCGGCCGAGCGCGGGCGGCTCACCGTCGACCTCGTCGACATCTCCGACACCGCCGCGGTGACCGCCGCTGCCGAGGACGCCGCGTGCGTCTGGATCGAGTCGCCGACGAATCCGGCGCTCGAGGTCGCCGACCTGCCCGCGATCGCGGCCGCGGGCCGCCGCGGGGGCGCCCTGGTCGTCGTCGACAACACGTTCGCGACCCCGCTCGTGCAGCGCCCGCTCGAGCTCGGCGCCGACGTCGTGGTGCACGCGGCGACGAAGGCGATCGCCGGCCACAGCGACGTGCTGATGGGGGCGACGGTGGTCGCGGACGACGGCCGCTACGACGCGCTGCTCGCGATCCGCTCGCTGCGGGGCGCGGTCCCGGCCCCGCTCGAGGCGTTCCTCGCGCTGCGGGGGCTGCGGACGCTGCCGGTGCGCTTCGAGCGGGCGCAGGCGAGCGCCCGGGTGCTCGTCGAGCGGCTCGGCGCGCATCCGGCCGTCGGCGACGTGCGCTACCCGGGCTTCGGCGGGATCGTCTCGATCGTGCTCGCGGACGCCGACGCCGCCGACCGGTTCATCCGCGCGCTCGGCCTGTGGCGGCACGCGACGAGCCTCGGCGGCGTCGAGTCCACGCTCGAGCGCCGGCGACGCTGGCCGGCGGAAGCGCCGACGATCCCCGACGGCCTCGTGCGGCTGTCGGTCGGGCTCGAGCATCCCGACGACCTGTGGGCCGATCTCGAGGGAGCGCTCGGGCGTCCCTGACCGGATCCGCCCCGCACTCCAGCAGGACGAATCCGCTTCAGCAGGACGAGACAGCCGATCTCGTCCTGCCGAAGCGATCTCGTCCTGCTGGCGTGCTCGGCCGGACACCGGGCGAGGAGGTCGCCGGCGTCAGGCGAGGAGCTCGCGGAGGTCGTCGGCGGTGACCGCCGAGGCGAAGAGCTCGTCGTCGTCGAGCACCGCGTCGAAGACGGCGGACTTGCGCGCCTTCAGCGCCATCACCTTCTCCTCGATCGTGCCGGCGGCGACGAGGCGGTACACCAGCACCGGCTTGTCCTGGCCGATCCGATGCGCGCGATCGATCGCCTGGTCCTCGGCCGCGGGGTTCCACCACGGGTCGAGCAGGAACACGTAGTCGGCCTCGACGAGGTTCAGCCCGAACCCGCCCGCCTTCAGGCTGATCAGGAACACCTGCGCGTCGCCCTCCCGGAAGTCGCGGATCGCGGCGTCGCGATCACGGGTCGATCCGTCGAGGTAGGCGGTGCGCACGCCCGCGGCGCCGAGCCGGGCCTCCACGATCCGCAGGTAGGAGGTGAAGCCGCTGAAGACGAGCGCCTTGTGACCCTCGGCGAGCACGTCCTCGAGCTGCTCGAGCAACACGTCCTGCTTCGTACCCGGGGTGCCGGCGTACTGCTCGCCGAGCAGGGCGGGGTCGAGAGCGAGCAGGCGCAGCAGCGTGATCGAGCGGAAGACGATGAACCGGTTGCGGTTCAGGTCGTCGAGCAGCCCGAAGAGCTTGCGGCGCTCGCGCTGCAGCCACACGTCGTAGAGCGCGCGGTGCGCGGGCGCCAGGTCGACCGTGATGACCTGCTCCTGCTTCGGCGGCAGGTCCGCGGCGACCTGCTCCTTCGTGCGGCGCAGCAGGAACGGCCGGATGCGCCGCCGGAGGCGTGCCAGCCGCTCGGCACGGAGGCCCGCGGACACGGCCGGGGCGTCGCCCGCGCCGGCACCCGCCGTGATGCCCGGCGCCGGCTGCTCGATCGGCCGCACGTACTCCTCGGCGAAGCGCCGGGCGGAGGGGAAGAGGCCAGGGGCGACGACGTCCACGATCGCCCGCAGCTCGGTGAGCGAGTTCTCGAGCGGGGTGCCGGTGACGGCGAGCTTGAGGGGCGCCTCGAGGTCGCGGACGACCTCGTGGATCCTCGAGGCGGCGTTCTTCACCGTCTGCGCCTCGTCGAGCACGAGACCGGCCCAGCCACCGGCGCGGCCGATCGCCTGGTAGGCGTCGGCGTCGAGCCGGAGCAGCGCGTAGCTCGTCACGACGAGGTCCGCGCCGTCGGCGAGCTCGGCGACGGCGGGGCCGCGGCCCTCCGTCGACGGCACGGTGCGCACGACGAGCCCCGGCGTGAAGCGGGCCGCCTCGGCCGCCCAGTTGGACACGACCGAGGTGGGGGCGACGACGAGGAAGGGGACGCGCGGGCCCGGCGCCTGCTCGCGCACGTGCTGCACGAGGGCGAGGCACTGCAGCGTCTTGCCGAGCCCCATGTCGTCGGCGAGCACCCCGCCCAGTCGGTGGCGGTGCAGGAACGCGAGCCAGGCCAGCCCGTCGGCCTGGTAGGGGCGCAGCTCGGCGTGCAGGCCGGCCGGCGGAGCCACCGGCTCGGGTGCGCCGCGTGCCTCCGCGAGCAGGCCGCGCCATGTGGCGGCCGGCTCGGACTGCTCGGCGAGGTCCACGAAGTCCGCCCAGAGCTCGGTGCGGTACCGGCTGATGGCGGGCCGCGTCTCCCACTCGGGGAGGTCCATGGCCTCCTCGAGCAGGGCCTTCAGCTCCCCGAACGCCGGATGCGTGAGCGCGAGGTGGCGGCCGTCGGCGAGCAGGATGCGGCGACGGTTCGACGCGAGCGCCTTGAACAGCTGCGCGAACGGCACCCGTCGGCCGTCGACGGTGACGACGACGCCGAGATCGAACCAGTCGGGGCGCTCGGTCGGCACCGCGGTGATCGCGAGGCTCGGCGGCCCGGTGAGCTCGCGGTAGTCGGGGCGGCGGCCGGTGCTGTCGACCCGCACGTCGGGCAGCCGTTCGAGCCTCGGCAGCACGTCGGACGCGGCGTCCGCGGCGTCGAGTCCGTCGAGCACGACCGTCGCCGGCACGGCGCCGGGCCCGTCGTCCTCGATCCAGCCGGCGGGGACGATGCCCGCCGGCAGCACGTCGCGGAGCGCCGGGAGGCGGGCCCGCGCCGCCTCCCACGCCCAGGAGAGCCGCAGCACGTGGCCGGGCGCGAACGCGGCGGTGACGACGAGGCGCGGCGGGGCGGGCGGCGGCAGCCGGGCGGAGCCGTCGCTGCTCACCACCTCGATCCGCTCGCGGAGGGCGGGGACGGCCGTGCCGAGGAACTCGGCGGCGTCCCGCTCCGGCACGGCGACGGGATCGGATCCGACCGTCGAGAGCAGCGCGAGCGCCTGCGGATCGAGCGACTCGGCCACCGGGGCGAGCAGCACGTCGCCCGGGTCCGCCGGATCGAAGGCGTAGACGCCGTGCGTACCGAGCGGGCGGGCACGCGGCAGGTGCACCGCCGCGCCGTCGACCAGGAGGCGCGGGGTCGCGACGAGGGCGCCGTCGATCCGCCGCACGTCGAGCTCCACCGCCGCGCTGCGGCCGACCCGCACGGATCCGCGGGCCCCGCCGGGCACGACGACGATGCCGGCCGCGGCGGCCTGATCGAGCAGCCGCCAGAGCAGCGCGTTGCCGAAGCCGTCGAGCACCGCCCAGTCGGGATCCTGCCCGACGGCCGGCGGCACGGCCGCGCGGTGCAGCGCCCCGAAGTCGCGGAACCAGGCCTGCTGGTCCCGGTCGAGCTCGAGGCGGTGCTGCTGGTGCGGGAGGCTCGACCAGGTGACGCCGCCGGCGGTCCAGCCCTTGGCCGTGCGGAGCACGGGGCGCACCGCGAGCCGGACGTCGCCGGGCAGGGCGCCCGTGCCGCGCTTCAGCGCCTCCGACGTCGGGCCGTTCCAGCGCGTCGCGGTGCGCGGCAGCACCCGGCGCAGCTGGAAGCGGAGGCCGAGGGCGGTCGTCGCGGGCGCCGCTGCCGGTGCTGACGGGACGAGGAGGCGCCCCACGGCGTCGCGCCAGTCGGCGGCAGCGGGCTCGAGCACCCCGGCATGGTCGCACGGGTCGCCGACGGCGGCCGACCGTTCCGCCACCGCGCAGCCCGGAGCACACTGGCCGGATGAAGGAGCACATCGCCCGCACCGAGCGCACCGTCGACGCCCCCATCCAGGCCGTCTGGGCCGCGCTGACCTCTCCTGAACGGCACTCCGTGATGATGTTCGGCTCGCGGGTCGAGACCGACTGGCGGGTCGGATCCGCCATCACGTGGTCGGGGACGTGGGAGGGGCGCTCCTTCAGCGACCGCGGCGAGATCACCGCGGTCGAGGAGCCGACGCGGCTCGCGGTGACGCATTTCAGTCCGCTGAGCGGGCAGGACGACCGGCCGGAGCACTACCACGCCCTGGAGTGGCGGCTGGAGCCGGTCGGGTCGCGCACGCGGGTGACGCTGGTGCAGGACAACAACCCCAGCGCCGAGTCGGCCGCGCACGCCGAGGCGAACTGGGCCGCATCGCTCGACCTGCTGGCGGGCCTCGTCGCCGACGACTGACCTCCGGTCCCGCGTCGCGACTCCTGCCGCATCCGCGCGGCCGACGCGGCACGGATCGCGACGCGGAGGGCAGACTTCCGGGGTGCCCGTCGAGTCGCGCCACCTGACCGTCGTCATCCGCCGGTCGCCCGCGGCCGTCGTCCGGTTCGCCGGCGACCCCGCGAACCTGCCCGCGTGGGCCGCGGGCCTCGCGTCCGGGATCCGGCAGCAGCAGGGGCGCTGGTTCGCGGACTCCCCGATGGGTGCGGTGGAGGTGGTCTTCGCCGCACCGAACGGCCTCGGCGTGCTCGACCACGACGTCGTGCTGCCGGACGGCAGCCGCACCCACAACCCCCTCCGGGTGCTCCCGTACGGGGACGACGCCGAGGTCGTCTTCAGCCTGCGGCGTGAGCCCGGCGTGACCGACGAGGCGTTCGCCGCGGATGCCCGGGCCGTCCGGGAGGACCTCGAGCGGCTGAAGGCGGTG
>DASYJR010000012.1:0-9891 GCA_035996305.1 Amnibacterium sp.
GGAGCTCCAGGTCGGCGACCCGGCCCGGGATCTCGCCTGGGTGCTCGGCCTGCCCGTGCAGGGCGCCGCGAGCGCCGTGTTCGCCGGCTACCACGCCCTGCGCCGGGGGGCGGCGGATCCGTCCCTCCGCCAGCGGGCCACGCTGCACGCCGAGCTCGAGCTCGCGCGATGGCTGCTCTACGGCCGCGACACCGGCCGGCGGGAGATCGTCGACGACGCGGTGGGCATGCTCACCGCACTCACCCGCGGTGTGGAGGACGACACCGCCGGCTCCCTCGGCGCGGACCCGCTGCCGGTCCTCACCGTCGGTGAGGTGGAGCGGATGCTCGACGATCAGCGGTCGATGATGCTCGAGAGGACGGGGCCCGTGCCCCTGCCGGCGACCGTGACCCACCGCTCGCGCAGCTCCGCCGCGGAGTAGAGGCGCTCCGGCCGCACGATGCGGTCGTGGGCGACGTAGTAGAACACCGCGTCGATGCCGTCGGGATCGATGCCCTCGCGCTCGGCGTACGCGAAGCGGTAGAGCGCCAGCTGGAACTGCTTCAGCTCGAGGTCCGCCGCGGAGGACGGCGGCGCGCCCGTCTTCCAGTCGACGATCTCGATCCGGCCCTCCCGGCGGTAGACGGCATCGAGCTTGCAGACGAGCACCCGGCCCTCGAAGGGCACCTGGATCTCCGTCTCGACCTCGAGCGGCTCGAGCCGCCCCCAGGGGCTCGCAAGGAACCGGTCCTGCAGCGCCTCGAGGCCCGCCACCGTGTCGCCGACCTCGGGGTCGCCGTCGCGCTCGGCGAGCAGGGCGTCGACCAACTCGGTCGAGGGCGCGAGCCGCGCACGGTCCTCGACCCAGGCGTGGAACAGCGTGCCGAGCCGGGTGGCGCGGTACGGCCGCTCCGGCATCGGCCGTCGCAGGGCGGCGAGCACCGCGTCGGGGTCGTCGACGAAGTCCTTGAAGCGGGATGCCGGGATCCGGTCGGGCAGCGGAACCGGGCCGCCGCCGGCGAGCTGCTCCGCCCGCTCGGCGAGCAGCGCGTCGACGGGCGCGAGCCAGCGGCCGGCGTCGTCGGGGTCGGCGGCCCGCACCGCGGTCGCCGCGGCCTCGACGGCGCTGCGGCGGGTGCCGAGCGGATCGGCGGGCCACACGAAGCGCTCGGCGGGTGCTCCCTCCGGCCGCGTCCCGGAGTCGGGCGCACTCGGCGGCGGGGCGATCAGGCCGACGTCCGCCAGCTCGAGGAGGTAGCAGGACGGCGACCGGGGGGTCTTCTGAGTCGCCCAGAACGATCCGCTGAGCAGCAGGCGGTGCCGGGCGCGGGTGACGGCCACGTACGCGAGCCGCCGCTCCTCCGCGAGCAGGGACGCCGCGACGGCGCCCTGGTACGCCTGCAGCTCGACCTTCAGCTCGGCGCGGTCGGCCAGGGACCGCCACGGGAAGACGGGCAGCTCGGCGGCGTCGCCGCGGAACTCCCACGGGAGCACCCCCGGCGCGAGCCAGCCCCTGGTGCTCTTCGGCTTCGCGGGCAGCTCCTCGGCGACCATCCGGGGCACCGCGACGACGTCCCACTCGAGGCCCTTCGCACCGTGCACGGTGAGGACCTGCACCGTCCCGGCCTCGGGCGGGTCGCTCCGCGGCGACAGGTCCTCCTTCTGCTCCGCCGCGGCGAGCCAGCCGAGGAACCCGCCGAGCGTCGCCCCCTCGGCGACCTGCAGGTAGCCCGCGAGCGCCTCGTCGAACGCGTGCAGGGAGGCGAGGTCGCCGCGACCCTCGTTGGCGAGCACCTCGATGTCGAGGTCGAGTGCCTCGACCACGAGGTGCACGAAGTCGCCGAGGTCGCCGCCCGAGCGGCTTCGCAGCTCCGCGAAGACCCGGCCGGCACGGCGGAGCCGCTCCAGCCCAGCCGGGCTGAAGCCGGCCTCCATGCCGTGCCCCTCGTGGTGCGCGAGGAAGTCGAGCGCGTCGACGATGGAGGCGCTCTCCCCCTCGGCGACGGACCGGCCGAGCACCTCGGCGACCCCGGGACCGAGCCGCTGCTGCGCGAAGTCGCGCTGCTCCAGCCAGCGGGCCAGCCGCTGGAGGGCCGCCAGGTCGGCCGGTCCGATGCGCCAGGCGGCTCCGGCGAGGAGCCGGACGAGCTCGGCACCGGCCTGGGCGTCGTGCACGACCCGGAGCGCGCTGACCAGGTCGGCGACCTCGGGCTCCTGGAGCAGCCCGCCGACACCGAGCACATGGAACGGCACGCCGTGCCGGCGGAACGCCGCGAGGAACGCGGGCAGGGTGCGCCGGGCCCGGAGCAGCATCGCGGCGGACGGCGGCTCGGGCGACTCGGCGAGGCGGTCCGCGAACCAGGCGGCGACCTCGTCCGCCTCCTCGTCCAGCGTCTCCGCGAACACCGACTCGACGGCGTGCGTGCTGGCCGTCGGTGCCGACGCGAGGCGTGGGACGTCGATCCGCGACGCGGCGGCGAGCGGTGCCGCCAACGTGTTCGCCGCGCCGAGCACCGCGGTGCCGTTGCGCCAGCTCGTGCTGAGCGCGAAGGTGCGCACGGGACGGTCGTCGCCGAAGTCGCGCTCGAAGCCCTCGAGGTTCGCCGCGGAGGCGCCCCGCCAGCCGTAGATGGACTGGTGCGGGTCGCCGACGGCCATGACGGCACCGCCCGCGAAGAGCCGCGCGAGCATCCGCGCCTGCACCACCGACGTGTCCTGGTACTCGTCCAGCAGCACCACCCGGTAGCGGGAGCGGAAGTCGTCGACGAGCTCGTCGGAGGCCGACACGATCTCGAGCGCGAGCGACACCTGGTCGGAGTACTGGACGGCGCCGGAGGCGCGCTTGCGCTCCCGGAACCGCTCCACGAGCGACAGCAGCACCGGCAGCGTGTCGGCCGGCTTCCGCGCCGTCTCGAACTCGGCCCGGTAGGCGGCCGCGCCGACGGGCAGCGCGTCGAGCGCGGCACCGTAGTCGATCGCCATGGCGCGCACCGCCGCCGGGTCGGCGGCGTGCTCGCCGAGCCCGTTCGCCGTGTCGAGCACGAGCTCGGTGATGCGGTCGACACCCAGGTCGAGATCGGCGAGTGCGCCGTCACTGGACTCGAGCACCACCCGTCGGGCCAGCTGCCAGGCCGACGCCTCGCCGAGCACGACGCCGCCGGACTCGCGGCCGATGAGCGGCGCGTGATCGCGGTAGACGCCGTTGGCGAAGGCGTTGTACGTGGAGACCGTGGGAGGGTCGAAGGGGTCGTACCCCGGAGCGAGGCCGACGGCGGCGAGGCGGCCGACGTGCCGTCGGATCCGGTCCCCGAGCTCGGAGGCCGCCTTCCGGGTGAACGTGAGCCCGAGGATCTGCGGGGCGGCGACGAGGCCGTTCGCGAGCAGGTACAGCACCCGGAGGGCCATGGTCTCGGTCTTGCCGCTGCCCGCCCCGGCCACGACCAGCGCCGGCGCGAGCGGCGCCTCGATCACGGCCGCCTGCTGCGAGGTCGGCGGGAACATGCCGAGCCGCCGCGCGATCTCCGCAGCGTCCACCCGCTCAGCCACCGCACACCTCCGGGATCCGCGCGAGCATCGCGCGGAACGACGAGCCCCCGTGCCGCACCTCGGGCTCCACGAGCCCCTCGAAGCGCGCCGCGGCCATGCCGTCGGCGGCGGCCGCGAGCCGCGCCCGCATGGTCTCGGCCGCCTCCTCGTCGAGCACGGGCTGCTCGACGAGTGCGTAGCCGCGCTGCGACTTCTCCCGTACGTACAGCAGCGCCGCGCCGGACCGCGGTGCGCCCGGCTCGACCCCGGGCACGACGCCCTCGAGCACGGCCAGCTGGTAGACGCCGAGCTGGGCATGGGTGAGCGCGTCGGCCTTGGCGACCTTGCTCGATCCGGTCTTGAGATCGACGACCCGGAGGCGGCCCTGCGGGTCGAGCTCCACGCGGTCGATGGTGCCGTGCACGGCCGCACGCCCGTGCGTGAACGCGAAGGGGGTCTCGCCGCCGAGCAGCCGGCTGCCGTCGCGGCCGCGGTCGGCCAGGTACCTCGCGATGGCGCGGATCATCCGCTCGGCCAGCCGCCGCTCCTTCGCGCCGATCCAGTCGGCCTCGAAGTCGAGCTCCGTCCAGCGGCCCTCGAGGGCGGCGAGCAGCTCGGCCTCGCCGCCCTCGCCGGCGTGCTCGAGGATCCAGTGCAGCATCGTGCCGACGGCCCCCGCGAGCAGCGGCTCGCCCCCCGCGACCCGGTCGACGAACCAGTCGACCGGCGAGCGCTCGAACTGCTCCAACTTCGACGGCGAGACCCGCACCGGCGCCTCGGGATCGGATTCGAGCGGCGCCTCGGTCGACACGTCCTGGACGCCGTCCCAGCTCTCCGGCGCGGCACCGGGCACGCCCTCACGAGCGAGGCGCGCGAGCGCCGCGGCCGCCTCGTGCCGCTGCGCGGCGGGCCCGGACACGGCGAGGCGGCGGAGCGTGCCGACGAGCGGCCGAAGCGCGTTGGGCACGGCGTCCCCGGGCCGCTCGGTCACGCGCTCGTCGGCGAGGGTGAGGAGCACGCTCGGCGCCTCCTCCTCGTTCGCCACCGCGGCGAGCACGAGCACGTCGGTGGCCCGGGAGGCGGCGAGGGCCACGAGCCGCAGCTCGTCCGACAGGGCGGCGCGGCGCTCGTCGGCGGGCCCCGACGGCGCGGCTCCGGCCGTGAGCACGCGCACGAGGTCGCCGACACCGAGCAGCGACCCGCGCGGCTTGAGGTTCGGCCAGACCCCGTCCTGCAGGCCGGCCAGCACGACGGTGTCGAACTCGAGCCCGGCGACACCCACCGGGGTCGTCACGAGCACCCCGTCGCGGATGCCCCTCGGCGCCAGCGTGTCGTCGGGCACCTCGGCCGAGAGCTGCGCCGTGAGGAAGACGGACGCCGGATCCGTCGGCGCGCGCTCCGCGGCGCGGGCGGCCGCCGTGAAGAGGGCGACGACGCCGTCGAGGTCGCGGTTGGCCTCCGCCGCACCCGTGCCGCCCGCGAGGGCGCGTTCGCGCCAGGGTCCGGCGAGGCCGCTGCGCTCCCAGGCGATCCAGAGCAGCTCCTCCGCCGATCCGCCGGCGGCTTCGGCGGTGCGGACCGCGTGCAGGGTCTCGGCGAACCGTGCCGCACGGCGGGCGAACGCGGACTCGATCGTGACGAGCCGCCCCGGCCGCTCGAGGGCCTCGACGAGCAGCTCGCCCGCGTTCCTGGTGCCGTCACCGGCGAGCTCCTCGACCCGCAGGGCGAGCCGCAGCCGCCGGAGGGTGAGGCGGTCGAGCCCGCCGAACGGTCCGGTGAGCAGGTCGACGGCCGTCTCAGGGGTGAGCGGGGCGACCCCGATCGCCGTGGCGACGACGTCGAGCAGGGCCCGAGCGGCGCGATCCGACGAGACCGGCAGGCCCGTGGTCGCGGTGACGGCCGGCACGCCGGCCGCCTCGAGCGCCCGCGCGAGCGGCTCCGCCTGCGCGACGGAGCGCACCACGACGGCCTGATCGGCGAACGGCACGCCGTGCTCGAGGTGCCGTCGTCGCAGCCGGTGCGCGATCGCGAGGGCGAGCTCTCCCGCGCCGGCGGCCTCCACCGCGGTGACGGGGGTGCCGCCCGCAGCAGCGGCCCGCGCCTCCCGCTGCGGGCCGGCGAGGGCCGTGCCGATCCGTGCGGTGACGGTGGTCACGAACCGCCGCACGGCTTCGGGGTGCCGGTGCACGGTGTCGAGGCGGAGCCGGACGGCGGAGCGGAGGCCGAGCCGGGACTCGAACCTGCCGAGCAGGTCGGGCTCGCCGCCGCGGAACGTGTCGGCCGCCACGTCGGGGTCGCCGAACACGACGACGGCGGTGCCGCGGCTCGCGAGCGCCGAGAGCAGTGCGACCGTCGACTCGCCCGCGTCCTGCAGGTCGTCGACGACGACGAGCCGCAGCCGGTCGGCCGTGTCGCCGCCGGCGCCGCGGTACACCGCCGCCGCCGCGAGCGCCGCCAGCTCGGCGGAGTCGAACGCGTCGGGCTGCACCGCGGTGAGCACGTCGTAGTACTCGGACCAGAACCGGGCGGCCGCGATCCAGGCCGGGCGCTCGTGCGCCACCCCGAGCTCCTCGAGGTCCTCCGGGGCCAGCCCGTGCTCGACGGCTCGGGCGAAGAGGTCGCGGAGCTCGCCGCGGAACGCGGTGAGGGCGCGGACCTCGGGCCCGAGCCGATCCGGCCAGGCCGTCTCGGCGTCCTCGAGCAGCTGCGCGATGAGGGCGTCCTGCTCGCCGCCCGCGAGCAGCACCGGCTGCGGCCGCTCCTCGGCGATCGCGGCGCGGCGGGCGATGTCGAAGGCGAGCGAGGCCGGCGTGCGTGCGGGTGGACCGTCGACCGGCACGCCGAGCCGCACGACGAGGCGGTCACGGAGCCGCGCCGCCTGCGTGCGCCGCGGGGCGAGCAGCAGCACCTCGCCCGGATGGAGGCCCTGCTCGAGCACCCGGTGGGCGATCAGCTCGACGGCGGTGCGGGTCTTGCCGGAGCCCGGCGCGCCCAGCACCACGGCGCTCGACCCGACGGGCACGTCGAGCACCGCCCGCTGGCTGGCATCGAGGTCGTCGTCGCGCATCGCCAGCACGGTAGAGGGCGGGGCCGACACCGGATGCGGGCGATACTGGTGGGGCTCGGCGGCGGATGCCGTCGGCCCACGGCTTCGGAAGGGGATCCGTCATGGAGGTCCGCATCGGCATCCAGAACTCACCGCGCGAGCTCGGCTTCGAGAGCACCGAGGCACCCGGCGCGGTGCAGAAGAAGGTTGCGGACGCGATCGAGTCGGGCGCGACGCACCTGACCCTCACCGACGAGGGCGGCCGGCTCTACATCGTCCCGGTCGCGTCACTCGCGTACGTCGAGGTCGGGAGCGAGAAGACGCGCCGCGTCGGCTTCGTCGCCTGACGTGGAGCTGCTCTTCATCGTCCTGATCGGCGCGATCGCCGGCCTGGTGGGACGGGGCGTGCTGCCGAACCGGGCGCTGCTCGGGGCGTTCCTGCTGCCTGCGATCGGCGGCGCGACGGCGGCGATCGTGTGGGTCGCGCTGACCTGGGCGCACTGGCGGTGGGACGGCGGCTGGATCTGGGTCGTCACCATCGCCGCGACCGTGCTCTCCGTCGCGGGGGCCGGGATGCTGATCGGCCGCGCCCGCGCGGCGGAGGACGAGCGCCGATTCGCGGAGCTCGCCGGCAGCCGCCCCGCCTAGCGCGAGCACCCCAGCAGGACGAGTTCCCTTCAGCAGGACATTCCGGGCCGTCTCGTCCTGCTGCAGCCAGATCGTCCTGCCGGCGTGCTCGGCCGCTCCGGCGGCCTACGCCTCGATCGGGGCCGGTCGCTCGGCGAGCAGCTCGCGCACCCGCGGCACCACCTCGGTGCCGTACCGCTCGATGCCGCGCAGCATGGTCGCGTGCGGCAGCGGGCCCGCGCTGTACTTGAGGTCGAACCGCTGCACGCCGAGCACCTGCACGGTGCGGGCGATCTTGGCGGCGACGGTCTCCGGGGATCCGACGTAGAGCGATCCGTGCTCGACCTCGGACTCGAACTCGTGGCGGCTCATCGGAGGCCACCCGCGGTCCCGGCCGATGCGGTCGCGCATCGCCTTGTAGTCCGCGAAGTACTCCTCGCGCGCCTCCTCGTCGCTCGCGCCGACGTGGCCGGGCGAGTGCACGCCGATCGGCAGGGCCGGCAGCTCGAGCTGGGTGAGCGCCCGCCGGTAGAGCTCGACGTAGGGCAGGAACCGGTCAGGGGCGCCGCCGATGATCGCGAGCATCATCGGCAGGCCGTAGCGGGCGGCACGGATCACGGACTCGGGGCTGCCGCCGACGCCGATCCACGTGCGCAGCGCACCCGATGCGGTGTGCGGGAAGACCTCCTGGTCCGTCAGTCCCGCCCGCACCGTGCCGGACCAGGTGACCGGCTCCTCGCTGCGCAGGTGCGCGAAGAGGTCGAGCTTCTCGGTGAAGAGCGTCTCGTACTGCGACAGGTCGTAGCCGAACAGCGGGAACGACTCCGTGAACGAGCCGCGGCCGAGGGTGATCTCCGCGCGCCCGTCGGAGATCGCGTCGAGCGTGGCGAACCGCTGGAACACGCGCACCGGATCGTCGGAGCTGAGCACGGTGACGGCCGAGCCGAGCGTGATGCGCGTCGTGCGCGCCGCGATCGCGGCGAGGAGCACGTCGGGGGCGGTCACCGCGAAGTCCGCGCGGTGGTGCTCCCCGATCCCCACGGCGTCGAGCCCCACCTGGTCGGCGAGCACCGCCTCCTCCACGACGTCGCGGAGCACCTGGGGCTGCGGCGTGGGCGCGCCGTCCGGTCCGCGCGTCACGTCACCGAAGGTGTCGATCCCGAAGCGCACAGCGCCGAGGTCGTCGGTCATGAGGTTCCTCCTCGCCCGCCCGTGAGGAGCGGATATCTGACACGTCAACGATTGGCCGCGGCGTCGCATTCCCCCGGCACGGGCGGCAGGCGCTCAGGCCGTGAGGCCGAGCCGGTCCATGCGGCGGGTGTGGGCCGCGATCAGGTCGTTCAGCACGGGCTCGATGCGCCGCTCCTCGGTCTCGGCGGGGGCGCCGTCGGGGCCGGGCGCGGTCGCGACGGCGCTGCGCGCGACGAGGAGCGTGTCGCCGACGATGCGGCGCCCCCACAGCGCGAGCCGGGACGTCATCCGCCGGTCGGCCGCGACCGCGTCGGCGAGCACCGACACGAGCGACTCCTGCCCGATGTCGGCGGCGAGGACGGCGCAGTAGCGGTCGGCGAGCGGGCCGGGCAGCCCGGCGCCGAGCTGCGCGAAGAAGTCGTCGAGCAGCCCCGTCGCGAGATGAAGGGTGAGCACCGACTCGTGCCAGCCGGTCTCGCCGAACCGCCGCCAGTACCGATCGATCTCGAGGGTGTAGGGCTGCATCGCGGTCGCGGGGTCCTGGCCCTCCGCGACGAGCAGGTCGACGAGGGCGGTGTGCTGGGCCAGGATCGCGGCCGCGACGCGGGTCACCGTCTCGCGCTCGGCGAGGTCGGACGCCCTGGCGGCGATCGACGACGCCGTCTCGAACAGCGACAGCTGGAGGTAGGCGGACCGCGCGAGCAGGGCGACCGGATCCGGTCGCAGATCCCCGAGCGGCACCCGGTCCACCCGGACGGGGCGGCGCCGGCCGCGGAACGGCTGAGGACGCGGACGACCCCGTCCCGGCTGGATCACCGCCTCAGCATATTGGCAGCCGGTACACTGGGCCCGGCGCCCGCCGTGGAGCGGCGCCTGCGCGCCGGTCAGGCAGTCACATCGGCGCGGATCCGTGCGGCCCTCCGGGCCGCTTCTCGCCGCTGATCTCCAGCACGACCGACAGGCACATCTGAATGACCTTCTCAGAACTCGGTGTCGACCAGGACCTGGTCGACGCCCTCGCCGCTCACGGCATCCTCGAGCCCTTCCCCATCCAGTCGCAGACGATCCCCCTCGGCCTCTCCGGCCAGGACATCATCGGCCAGGCCAAGACCGGCACGGGCAAGACCCTCGGCTTCGGCCTGCCGATCATCCAGCGCCTCGGCCACGACCCGGCCCCCGGTGTGCAGGTGCTGGTCGTCGTGCCGACCCGCGAGCTCTGCGTGCAGGTCGCCGAGGACCTCGTGATGGCCACCGCGAACCGGCCTACGACGGTCGCGGCGATCTACGGCGGCAAGGCCTACGAGGGCCAGGTCGAGCAGCTGAAGGCCGGGGCGCAGATCGTCGTCGGCACGCCGGGTCGACTCCTCGACCTCGCCGGGCAGCGACTGCTCAGCTTCGCGAACGTGCGCGAGATGGTGCTCGACGAGGCCGACAAGATGCTCGACCTCGGCTTCCTGCCCGACATCGAGAAGCTCTTCGCCCAGACGCCACCGGCCCGGCACACCATGCTCTTCTCGGCCACG
>DASYJR010000013.1:0-5162 GCA_035996305.1 Amnibacterium sp.
CGGGAACGGGGTGCCGGTGTCGACGGCGTGCATCGCCTCGCCGAGCACCTTCGCGAGCACCCGGTTCACCACGAACCCGGGGGCGTCCTTCGCGATGACGGCGTTCTTCTTCAGCTTCCCGGCGACCACCATCGCGGTCGAGAGGGTCTCCGCGTCGGTCGCCGGGGTCCTCACGACCTCGACGAGCGGCAGAACGGCGACGGGGTTGAAGAAGTGGAACCCGACGACGCGCTCCGGATGGGCGAGCTGCGCGCCGATCGCCTCGACCGACAGGGACGACGTGTTCGTGGCGAGCACCGCCTCGGGGGAGAGGTGCGGCTCGACGTTCGCGAACACGGCCTGCTTGACGCCGAGCTCCTCGAACACGGCCTCGATCACCCAGTCGCAGTCGGCGAAGTCGGCGACGTCGGTCGTGCCGGTGATCGAGGCGGCGAGCCGGTTCGCCTCGTCGCCGGCGACGCGGCCCTTCGCCTGCAGGCCGGCGATGTCGTCCCGGATCCGCTGGATGCCGGCGTCGACCCGTGCCTGGTCGAGGTCGATGATCAGGACGGGCACGCGCAGGCGGCGGGCGAAGAGCAGCGCGAACTGGCTCGCCATCAGGCCGGCGCCGATCACGCCGACCTTCGTCACCTGCTTCGCGAGCGCCGCGTCCGGCGCACCCGCGGGTCTGCGGGCCCGCTTCTGCACCAGGTCGAACGCGTAGATGCTCGCAACGAACTGATCGCCGGCGATGAGGTCGGCGAGCGCCTCGTCCTCCGCGGCGAAGCCCGCCGCGACCGCCTCCGGCGTCGTGGCCCTCTTGGCGCCCTTCAGCAGGTCGAGGGCGACGTAGGGGGAGCGCGGCACGGTGCCGATGCGGGACTCGAGCTGCTTGCGCGCGACGCCGACGGCGACATCCCACTTCGCGAGCCGCTCGAGGCGGCCGGGCGCGTGCGGCCGCTCCACCGTCACCCGGCCGGCGATCACGTCGGCGGCCCACTGGACGGACCGCTCCAGGAAGGTCGCGGACGGCAGCAGCACATCCGCGATGCCGAGGTCGAACGCCTGCTGAGCGGTGAGGGTGCGGTTCTGCTTGAGCGGGTTCTCGACGACGACCTTGATCGCGTTCTCGATGCCGATGAGGTTCGGCAGGAGGGTCGCACCGCCCCAGCCGGGGATCAGCCCGAGGAACACCTCGGGGAACGCGATCGCCGGGGCGGAGGCGTCGACGGTGCGGTAGTTCGCGTTCAGCGCGACCTCGAGCCCGCCGCCGAGGGTGAGCCCGTTGATGAAGCAGAACGTCGGCACGCCGAGGTCGCCGAGCCGCCCGAGCACGCGGTGCCCGAGCTGGGCGAGGCGCTTGCCGGTCTCCCGGTCCCGCACGCGGCCGACCTGGCTGAGGTCCGCGCCGGCGGCCAGGATGAACGGCTTGCCGGTGACCGCGAGGCCGACGATCTCGCCGCGCGCCGCCCGCTCCTCCGCCGCGAGCAGGACCGCCTCGAGCTCGAGCAGGCCCCGCGGACCGAAGGTGTTGGGCCGGGTGTGGTCCCGGCCGTTGTCGAGGGTGACGAGCGCGAGCACCCCGCCGTCCGGCAGCGCCACATCCCGGGCGAAGGCCTGGGTGACCACCTCGTCGGCGGAGAGGGCGGTCAGCTCGTCCATCGGATCCGTCATCGGTTCGCCGCCTTCTCCGCCTTCTTGGCCGCCTTCCTGTCGAAGTGCGGGTTCTCCCAGATCACGCTGCCGCCCTGGCCGAGGCCGATGCACATCGCGGTGAGGCCGAAGCGGACCTCGGGGTGCACCTCGAAGTGCCGTGCGAGCTGCAGCATCAGGCGCACGCCCGAGGAGGCGAGCGGATGCCCGACGGCGATCGCGCCGCCCCACGGGTTGACCCGCGGGTCCTCGTCGTCGATGCCGAAGTGGTCGAGCAGGCTCAGGACCTGCACCGCGAACGCCTCGTTCAGCTCGAACAGGCCGATGTCGTCGATCGCGAGGCCCGCCTTGACGAGCGCCTTCTCGGTGCTCGGGATCGGGCCGATGCCCATCACCTCGGGCTCGACGCCGGCGAAGGCGAAGCTCACCATCGTCATCTTCACGGGGAGGCCGAGCTGCGCTGCGGCCTCCGCGCTGGCGATGATCGACGCGGTCGCGCCGTCGTTCAGGCCCGCGGCGTTGCCCGCGGTGATGCGACCGTGCGGGCGGAACGGCGTCTTCAGGGTCGCGAGTCCCTCCATCGTCGTGTCGGGCCGCAGGACTTCGTCGCGCGTGGCGAGGCCCCAGCCCGACTCGCTCCGCGTCGCGACCGGGACGAGGTCGCGCTGCATGAGGCCGGCGTCGTAGGCGGCGGCGGCCTTCTGCTGCGATCGCATGGCGAAGCGGTCGGACCGCTCCCGGGTGAGCTGCGGGAAGCGGTCGTGGATCCGTTCGGCGGTCGCTCCCATCACGAGCGCGTCGGTGCCGACGATCCGCTCGCTGACGAAGCGGGGGTTCGGGTCGACGCCCGAGCCCATCGGATGATGACCCATGTGCTCGACGCCGCCCGCGATCGCCACGTCGTAGGCGCCGAACGCGATCGCGCCGGCGACCGTCGTCACCGAGGTCATCGCCCCCGCGCACATGCGGTCGACGGCGTAGCCCGGCACGGTGCGGGGGAGGCCGGCGAGGAGGGCGGCGCTGCGGCCGATCGTGAGCCCCTGGTCACCGGTCTGCGTCGTGGCGGCGAGCGCGACGTCGTCGATGCGGTCCTTCGGCAGCTGCGGGTTGCGTTCCAGCAGCCCGACCATCGACTTCACGACGAGGTCGTCGGCCCGCGTCCCCCAGTACATGCCCTTCTCGCCGGCCCGTCCGAACGGGGTGCGGACCCCGTCGACGAACACGACCTCGCTGCGCTGCTGCACGCCGTCCCTCCCGGTCGCACCGGATCGGCGCGGAACCCGAGGTCGATCCTCGCGGGGCGGATGCGGCCGCCCAAATCGGGTGAGCGTTCCTACGAAGGGTCCTCGTCCGACCCGGGCGGCGTTTGGGCGGCTCGGACAAACGCGTCGGCGATCGCGGACGCGGTCGCCTCGATCTGCCAGGGGCGGGCGCCGAACGCCGCGAGCGCCGCCCCGACCGTCTCCGCGGTCGGTTCGGCGGGCGGCTCCCATGCCACGCGGCGCAGCGTGTCCGGTGTGAGGAGGTTCTCGGTCGGCAGCCGCAGCGCCTCGGCGATCGCCGCGACCGCTGGGCGCGCGGCCTTCAGCCGGCGGTCGGCCTCCGGATCGCGGTCGGCCCAGGCGCGCGGCGGCGGCGGCGCGTCGGACGGGACACGGGTCGCGGGGAGATCCGCCGTGGCCAGCCCCGCCTCGACCGCGGCCCACCAGCGGTCGATCTCGGGCCGGCTCGCCCGGCCGGAGAAGCTGCGCATCGCGGCGAGCTCCCGCTTGCTCGTCGGCGGCGTGCGGGCGACCGCCACGAGGGAGGCGTCGGGCACGAGGCGCCCCGGCGCGGAGTCGACGGCGCGCGCGTACTCGTCGCGCGCCTGCCACAGCTCCCGGGCGACCGCGAGGTTCCGGGCGCCCCGCACGGCGTGCACCCCCGAGAGCCGGCGCCAGGGCTCGGCGGGCGCCTGCCGCACCTCCTTGACGCGCACGGCCTCGAACTCCTGCTGCGCGATGCCGGTCTTGCCCGCCTCGTCGAGCAGCTCCGCCTCGCGGTCCCGGACGTCGAGCAGCAGCTCCACGTCGAGCGCCGCGTAGACGAGCCAGGAGGTGGGCAGCGGCCGGGTCGACCAGTCGGCCGCCGAGTGCTCCTTCGCGAGGTGCAGCCCGAGCAGCTGCTCGACGACGGGGCCGAGGCCGACCCGGTCGAAGCCGAGGAGGCGCGCGGCGAGCTCCGTGTCGAAGATGCGGTCCGGGTCGAGGCCGACCTCGCGGAGGCAGGCGAGATCCTGGCTCGCGGCGTGCAGCACCCACTCCTCGCCGGCCATCGAGTGGGCGAGGTCGCTGAAGTCGCCGATCGCCGGCGGGTCGAGCAGGATCGTGCCGGAGCCGCGGCGGAAGAGCTGGATCAGGTACGCCCGCTGCGAGTAACGGAAGCCGGAGGCCCGCTCGGCGTCGACGGCGATGGGGCCGTGCCCCTCCCGGATGCGGCGGACCGCGTCGCGGTACCCCTCCTGCGTGTCGACGACCTCGACCGGCTCGACGGGCGCCGCGTCGCGCAGGACCGGCTCCTCACTCGCGTCAGTCACGTCCTGCTCGTCGTACCGACAACACACTCACTCCCTCGGCCGCCGGGGGGAGTCCGGCGAGCATGCACAGCAATTCGCCCCAGCCTTCCACATGTGCCGCGAGGTCGAGATCAGTGGGCGTCCAGGAGGCTCGCAGCTCGATCTTCGCGCCCGTGCCCTGGTCGGCCAGCTCGCCGAATCCCGTCGAGACGATCGTCGTCGCGGTCCCGGAGGCGGCGGTGTACTTCGCACCGCGGGCGTCGAGCGCATCCGTCAGCCACGACCAGGTCACCTCGGCGAGGAACGGGTCCGTGCCGATCTCGGCTTCGAGCGGTGCCTGGGCGAAGCAGACGATCCGGAAGTCGCCGTCCCAGGCCGGCTGCCCCTCCGGGTCGTGCAGCAGGATGAAACGCCCCGTGCCGAGCTCGGAGTCCTCGCCGTGCACCTTCTGGCGCACGTCGCCGGCGAGGGCGACGGAGTACGGGGCGACCTGCGTCGGCGACGGGATCGACGTGACCAGGAGGTCGCTGCGGATCCGGGCGGATTCCAGCGACGCCCGCGCCTGCTCGAACGGCGCCGACGTCCCGGATCCCGCGTCGATCGGCACCCTTCGAGAGTACGGCCAGGCGGGTCGGGCGGCGAGCGACGCGCGCGGGTGAGCGGGGACCGGGGCGGCTCGGGATGCGGACGCGCGCCCCGTTCGGGGTGCCGCGGGCTCCCGGGCGGGGACGGCGCGCTCCGGCATACTCGGGACCTCCCGCAACGAAAGGACACGGCCGATGACGTCCCGGTCGCATCCGCGGCCCCCGACCGGCGTGATCGGCGGTGCGGTCGCCGCGGGCAGCGTGCTCGTCGCAGGCGCCGTGTTCGCGGGCGCCGTGACCACGGGCGTCGCCCGGCGCATGGTGAACCCGGGGCGTCGCAGGACGGCGGTCACGGCGGTGCTGGGCGTGGACGTCGCGGCAGGACGCATCCG
>DASYJR010000014.1:0-5827 GCA_035996305.1 Amnibacterium sp.
CCGATGTCGTGCGCTCGCAGGGACGCCTCCAGCCCGGTGCGGTAGAACCCGCTGTATCGACTCTTGTAGATCACCTCGTCGTCAGGCATCGGCGACAACGGCGGAAGGATGTCGGTGTTCCAGGTGTCCCGGATGAGGATCCGGCTCGTCGTTCCGTCCGGAGCGATCATCTCGTCCCCGACACCGAGGCGCTCGTGCACGATGCGATTCGGGGACTCCGGGCCGCCCAGATCGGACAGGTCGGGGAGGAACCCCATCTTCAGATAGACGATTCGAACGCCGACGCGCCTCGCCTCTTGCAGCACCCGCGCCGTCGGCTCGACGGCGGCCGTGATGCCGGACACGTCCACACCCGCCCGCCCGAACATCCCTCGCGCGTCGCCGAAGTCGTTCTGCATGTCGACGACGAGCACGGCGGTCCGTTCCACCTGCAGCTCGATGTCGCCTGCAGTGGTGCCGATCTTCAAGGGCCCCTGCGGCGCAGCCACGACGTCGTCTCCGTTCGGATCGGTGACGGCCACGGTCGCAGCGAAGCGTGCGATGTCGCGACTCCGACAGGCGGATCATCCACCCCGCCGCCGTGAGCGTCAATGCACCTCGTGAGGGCGAGCCCCGACCGCCGGCCGCCCACCGCGAGGAGGGGCCGCCCGAAGCGTGCCGGTCGGGGCTACGGTGCCTCCCGTGCACCTCACACCCCTCGGTTCCAGCGGACGCTCCGTCACGGCCGTGGTCGCGGGCGCTGCCCGCCGGCCCGTGCCGCTGAAGCAGGGCGTCGCCGCACTCGGGACGGCGTGGGACCTCGGCGTGCGCAGCCTGGACGTCGCCGATGTCGGATTCGCCGGGGAGACCGCGGCGGAACGGTTCCTCGACGACCGGCAGCCGGAGGACGCTCTGATCCTCGCCGGGGTGGGCGGTCCGGCGGGGCCAGAACGGGGCGCCGATCACGCGCCCGAGCGCGTCGAGGCCGGCCTGGCCGCCACGTCCCGCCGCCTGGGTCGGGCAGATCTCGTCTGGCTCGCCGGAGCGGACGCCGAGACCCCGATCGAGGCGACGCTCACCGCCCTCGCCGCCGCCGTCGAGGAGGGCCGGATCGCCGGCTGGGGCGCCGCGGACGTCGACGTCTGGCGCCTCGAGGCGCTGCTCACGGCGGCCGACCGGGCGGCGCTCCCCCGGCCGGCGTTCCTGCGGAACCGGATGAACCTGCTCGACCGCACCGACGAGCGCGACCTGCTGCCCCTCGCGGCCGGTGAGGGCCTCGGCGTGCTGAGTCGCGCACCGTTCGCCGGCGGCCGGCTCACCGACGCCCACGTCGAGGCCGAGGAGGAGGCCGAGCGGCTGGCAGCGACCGGCGCCGGCCGGTCGGCGCCCGCCGATCCGGCCCTGCCCGCGCTGCTGGCACTGCGCGACCTCGCCCGGGAGCGGTCGCTGAGCACCGCCGGCCTCGCACTCGCCTGGCTGCTCGGACATCCGCGGATCGCCGCACCGATCGTGGTCGCCCGCTCGGAGCGGGTCTGGGAGACGGTGCACGAGGCGCTCGAGGCCGAGGTCGACGAGGAGCTGCTCGACCGGGTCGGGGCGGTCCGCTAGCGCTCGAGCGGGTGATCGGCGAGCCTCGACGCGACGCCGCCGGCCACGAGCCGCGCGGCCTCCGATCCCGGCTTCCGGGCCGCCTGGTCGGTGATGCAGGCCGTGAACTCCGCCCCGAGGGTGCCGCGCGGATGCGCGGCGAGCACCTCGGCGACGAAGGCCCCGGGGAGCACGCCGTCGTGGGCGCCCGAGATGTCGAGGGACGTCGCCACCTCGAGCAGGTGCCCCTCCGGATCCACCGCCGGATCGACCTCCCGCCACATGTGGCGCTCGATCACCTCGACCACCCGGTCGCGCCGCTCTGGCGCCCAGCCGGCGCCGGCCGTCACCGCCCAGCCGACGAAGCCACCCGCCGTCTCGAACGGCAGCGCGACGTTGTCGAAGGCGGGCGTCAGGCCGGTGTCGTGGAGGAGGGCCGCCACGGCGAGCAGTTCGGGGTCGGCCGGCTGCACGCCGGTGGCCGCCGCGAACCCGACCGCCCAGTACCAGGAGCGGATGCTGTGCTCGAGCAGCGCCGGGGAGCAGAACCGGCCGGCGACCTCGAGCGCGGCGGCGGTGGCGGGTGTGTCGGGCAGGGCGGCGTCGGCGAAGCGCATGGACGGCATCCTGCCGCCCCGGCACGCCCCGGCGGCAGCGGAGGTCGCGCCACCGGTGGTCGGTTCCGTGCCATCCCGATCGGCGCCTACGGTGCTGCCATGCCCGAGTACGAGTTCGCCGGGGCGCGCCCCGAGGTCGCCCCGTCCGCGTTCATCGCCCCCACCGCCTCGCTGATCGGCCGGGTCCGGATCGAGGACGACGCCGTCGTGATGTTCGGGGCGGTGCTGCGCGGCGACCGCGACGCGATCGTGCTCGGCGCCGGCAGCAACCTGCAGGACACCGCGGTGGTGCACTGCGATCCGGGGTCTCCCGCGACGATCGGCCGGAACGTGAGCATCGGTCACGGCGCCGTGGTGCACGGCTGCACGATCGAGGACGACTGCCTCATCGGCATGAACGCCACCGTCCTGAACGGGGCCGTGATCGGCACGGGGTCCCTCGTCGCGGGCGGCGCCGTCGTGCTGGAGGGCACGGAGATCCCGCCGCGCTCGCTCGTGGCGGGGGTGCCGGCGAAGGTGCGCCGCGCGATCAGCGACGAGGAGCTCGACCGCATCCGCACGAACGCGTCGACCTACCGCGACCTGGCCGCCGAGTACCGCGCGCAGCCCCGCTGAACCGAACGCGGACGTGCCACTTTCTGCCCTCATCCGCCCCTCATGAGGGCAGAAAGTGGCACGTGTGCGAGTGAGGGTCAGCCGACCAGGCCCTGTGCGAAGACGTGCGGGGTGAAGCCCGTCAGGTCACCGATGCGCTCGCCCTGCCCGATCAGCTTGATCGGGATGCCCGTCTCGTCCTGCACGCGCAGCACGAAGCCGCCCTTCGCCGACCCGTCGAGCTTCGTGATCACGAGACCCGTGACGCCGGCGTGCTCGATGAACGCCTGCGCCTGCAGCACGCCGTTCTGGCCGGTCGTCGCGTCCAGCACGAGCAGCACCTCGCTGATCGGAGCGAGCTTCTCGACGACCCGCGTGATCTTGCCCAGCTCGTCCATCAGGCCGCCCTTGGTGTGCAGCCGCCCGGCGGTGTCGATGAGCACGATCTCCGTGCCGTCCCGCTTCGCCTGCTCGACGGTCTGATAGGCGACGGACGCCGGATCCTGGCCCGGATGCTGCGGCCGCACGACGCTGGCGCCGGCCCGCTCCGCCCAGGTGGCGACCTGCTCGACGGCCGCCGCGCGGAACGTGTCCGCCGCGCCGACGAGCACGGACCGCTGATAGTTGGCGAGGAACTTGGCGAACTTGCCGATCGTCGTGGTCTTGCCGACGCCGTTGACGCCCACCATCAGCACGACCGCCGGCCGCTCCGACAGCTTCAGGGTGGGGTCGAAGCCGGCGAGCCGTTCCTCCACGTCCTCCCGGAGCATCCGCTGGAGATCCTTCGGATCCGTCGTGCGGTACCGGTCGACCTTCTCGCGGAGGTCCGCGATCATCGCCTCGGTGATGTCCGGCCCGAAGTCGGCGCCGATCAGGGCGGCCTCGAGGTCGTCCCACGTGTCCTCGTCGATCGTGCGCACCGTGCCGAACAGGTTCCGCAGCCGTGCCCCGAACCCCGCCATGCGCCAAGGCTACCGGGGCACGGATCCCGCCCAGCGGCGCGGACGTACGGTCGGTCCGGCATCGACAGGGAAGGACCACACGGATGGCGCACGCACCACGGATCACGCTGCTCGGCACCGGGACGATGGGCGTCGGGATGGCCCACTCGATGCTGCGGGCGGGACTGCCGCTCACGGTCTGGAACCGGCACGCCGAGAAGGCGCGGCCGCTCGCGGACGACGGCGCCACGGTCGCCGAGGAGGTGCTCGCGGCGGTGCGGGACGCGGACGTGGTCGTCACCATGCTCTTCGACGCGGATGCGGTGGCCGAGGTCATGGAGCAGGCCGCCGGCGCCATGCAGGACGGTGCCGTCTGGGTGCAGTCCTCCACGGTCGGCCGCGACGGCATCGCGAAGCTCGCCCGGCTGGCCGAGGAGCACGGGCTGACGATGGTCGACGCACCGGTGGTCGGCACGAAGCAGCCGGCCGAGGACGGCGCCCTCACCGTGCTGGCGTCGGGACCCGCCGCGACCCGGGACACCGTGCAGCCGGTGTTCGACGCGATCGGCGCCAAGACGGTCTGGCTCGGGGACGAGCCCGGCGCCGCCAGCGCGATGAAGCTCGTCGCGAACTCGTGGCTGGCGATGCTCACCGTCGGCACCGCCCAGGGCGTCCAGCAGGCTCGGGCGTTCGGCCTCGACCCCGCGAGGTTCCTCGAGACGGTCTCCGGCGGCGCGGCCGACAGCCCCTACCTGCAGACGAAGGGGAGGGCGATCCTCGAGGACCGGTTCGAGCCGCAGTTCGGGCTCGACGGCCTGCTGAAGGACCTCCGGCTCATCCGCGCCGCGACCGCGGACGCCGCCGTGCCGACCACCGTCGTCGATGCGCTGGTCGCCGTGTTCGAGCGGGCGAGCGACGAGGGCCACGGTGGCAAGGACATCGCGGCCGTGGCCGTGAGCTTCGCACCTCCGGCAGGGGCACCGGCGGTCTGAGGGCGGAAGGATCGGGGGATGCCGATCCTCAGCAAGGACACGACCGTCTGCATCTCCCTCGCGGGACGGCCGAGCAACCTCGGCACCCGCTTCCACAACGTGCTCTACGAGGAGCTCGGCCTCGACTTCGTGTACAAGGCGTTCACGACGGACGACCTCGAGGGCGCGATGCGCGGGGTGCGGGCTCTCGGCATCCGCGGCTGCTCCGTCTCGATGCCGTTCAAGGCGGCGGTCCTGCCGCTCGTCGACGAGGTCGAGGAGTCGGCGGCGGCGATCGACGCGGCCAACACGGTGGTCAACGACGGCGGCCGGCTCACCGCCGCGAACACCGATGTCGAGGCCGTCGAGGAGCTGCTGCGCCGGAATGCGGTGCCTTCACGATCGCGCGTGCTGCTCCGCGGCAGCGGCAGCATGGCGGCCGCGGTCCTCGCCGCATTCCGCCGTGCGGGATTCGCGGATATCACCCTGACGGCGCGGAATGCGACGACCGGGACGGCCCTCGCCGACCGGTTCTCCTCGGCGTTCCTGCCGGAGCCCGAGGCCGGCTTCGACCTGCTCGTGAACGTCACGCCGCTCGGGATGGCGGGGCCGGACGCCGCCGAGCTCGCCTTCCCCGAGGCGGCGATCCGGGGCGCCACCAGGGTCTTCGACGTCGTCGCACTCCCGGTGGAGACACCGCTGGTGGTCGCCGCACGGGCGGCGGGCATCCCCGTGCTGACCGGGGCCGAGGTGCACGCCCTGCAGGCGGCGCGGCAGTTCGAGCGCTACACCGGCGTCGCCCTCACCCGCGAGCAAGTGGACCGGGCGAGCGCATTCGCGCGTTCGGAATGACATGGCGGGAATTCTGGAAATGCAACCCGAATACGGGATACCGCTCGACTTCCTTCCCCGGATAGCGTTCTTCCACAGCCGCTACCCGGTGAATGGAGATCGAAAGACTTCCAAGTTCAGCCCGTCCGACTGCTCGCCGCCGTCACCGTCTGCGCCGCGTTACTGATCCCCGCCAGGATCGCGTTCAGTGCGCCGACGGCGACGGCGGTGATCGGACCTCGCCCGGCCCGCTACACGCGGGCGCCGAGGCGCTGGCCGATGACCTGCGACACCCCGTCCTGCCGCA
>DASYJR010000015.1:0-27679 GCA_035996305.1 Amnibacterium sp.
AGGAAGGTGATGTCGAAGCGGGGCACCGAGGCGCCCCCGTCGGCGTGCTGCAGGAGCACCTCGGCGTAGGCCGCCGCCGCGCGGTCGATGTCCTCGATCTCGTCCGAGGCCGGGAAGGGGTGGATGTTCCCCTCCGGCACCGCGATCCGGTCGAGCAGCGCTTCGCGGGCCTGCACCTCGTTGCGCTCGGGGTCGTGCTTCGGGACGAACCGCTCGTCGCCCCACCAGAAGTGGACGCGGCTCCAGTCGATCGTGTTGCGCATGCCGGACGCCGCGACGGCGCGCTGGGTGCCCCCGCCGACCGTGCCACCGGTGAGGACCACGTTCACCGTGTCGTACTCGTCGAACAGGTCGACCAGCTTCGTCAGGAAGCGCGCCGCGACGGCCGCGGTCAGGGCGTCGACGTCCGGGTGCACGAGCACGCGTCTCTCGTTGGTCACGGTCCTCCAGTCGTGCGTCCCTGAGCCGGCTGTCCGGGCAGCGCGGCCAGGCCTTCGGTGAGCACCGCGCCGAACAGGTCGTCCGGGTCGAGGCGCCGCAGTTCTTCCGCCAGGCAGTCTCGCAGACTGCGCCTGGGCAGGGAGACCTGATGGGTCGGTTGTCCGGGCTGGGAGAGGGTGGCGATGTTCGGGACGGTGCGTTCGAGCTCGATGACACCGGTGCTGCGGACGAGCCGGACCCCGTGGATGCCACTCGATCCCGTCGACCGGATCCGCACCGGCACGCGCAGCTGCAGCCCGAGCCACGCGCCGAGCAGCTCGGTGGAGGGGGAGTCCGCGGCCCCGGAGACCTCGACGCCGGTCACCGGTTGATACGGCGGCTGATCGAGCACCGCGGCGAGGATCGCCCGCCAGAGGGTCAGGCGGGTCCACGCGAAGTCGGAGTCGCCGGGCCGGTAGCTGGCGCCGAGGTGCGCCAGCGCCGCCTGCGGATCCGTCTGGGTCGACGCGTCCGTGATCCGGCGCTGCGCGATGCGCCCGATCGGCGACTCGCTCACCACGTCGGGGGCCGTGCCGGGCCACCAGGCGACGACGGGCGCGTCGGGCAGGAGCAGCCCGGTGACGAGCCCCTCCTCGTCGCTGCCCGCCTCGCCGAACGCCTTCAGCACCACGACCTCGCTCGCTCCCGCGTCGCCACCGACCCGGATCTGCGCGTCGAGGCGCGCCGATCCCTCCGCGGTCTCGGGGTGGGACACGACGATGACCCGCATCGGATGCTCGCGCGACGCATCGTTCGCGGCCTCGATCGCCTCCTCCTCGGCGCCGAGCCGGGTGGCGATGACGAGCGTGAGCACCCGGCCGAGCGCGACGGCGCCGCCCTCCGCGCGGATCTTGACGAGCGCCCGCTGCACGCGGGACGCGGTCGTGTCGGGCAGGTCGACGATCACGGGCGCCTCCAGCTGCGGCCGTCGCGGGTGAGCAGGGCGTCGGCCGAGGCGGGGCCCCACGTCCCCGGCCGGTACGGCTCCGGGCGGCCGGACGCGGCCCAGAACTCCTCGACGGGATCGAGGATCATCCAGGACAGCTCCACCTCCTAGTGCCGCGGGACCAGCGGGGGATCGCCGAGCAGCACGTCGAGGATGAGGCGCTCGTACGCCTCGGGGCTCGCCTCGGTGAAGGCGTGGCCGTAGCCGAAGTCCATCGTCACGTCGCGGACCTGCATCCCCGCACCCGGCACCTTCGAGCCGAAGCGGATCGTGACGCCCTCGTCGGGCTGCACCCGCACGACGAGCGCGTTCTGGCCGAGCAGCGACGTCTGGCTCTCCGCGAACAGCTGGTGCGGCGCCCGCTTGAACATCACCGCGATCTCGGTCACGCGACGGCCGAGCCGCTTGCCCGCGCGGAGGTAGAACGGGGCGCCTGCCCAGCGCCGGGTGCCGATCTCGAGCTTGAGGGCCGCGTAGGTCTCGGTGGTGGAGTCGGGCGCCATGCCGTCCTCCTCGAGGAAGCCGAGCACGTGCTCGCCGCCCTGCCAGCCGGAGGTGTACTGGCCGCGCGCGGCGGCGGTGGCGAGGTCGCGCGGCAGCCGCACCGCGGAGAGCACCTTCTCCTTCTCCGCCCGCAGGTGCACGGCGTCGAACGACACCGGCTCCTCCATGGCGGTGAGCGCGAGCAGCTGCAGGAGATGGTTCTGGATGACGTCCCGCGCCGCACCGATGCCGTCGTAGTACCCCGCGCGTCCGCCCACGCCGATGTCCTCGGCCATCGTGATCTGCACGTGGTCGACGTAGTTCGCGTTCCAGATCGGCTCGAACAGCATGTTCGCGAAGCGCAGCGCCAGGATGTTCTGGACCGTCTCCTTGCCGAGGTAGTGGTCGATCCGGAAGACGCTGTCGGCCGGGAAGACGCTCTCGACGACGTCGTTCAGCTCCCGCGCCGTCTTCAGGTCGGAGCCGAACGGCTTCTCGATGACGACCCGCCGCCACTGACCCGGGCGCGGATCGGCGAGGCCGGACCGCTTCAGCTGCTCGGTGACCTGCGGGAACGCCTTCGGCGGGATCGACAGGTAGAACGCGTGGTTGCCCATCGTGCCGCGCTCGACGTCGAGGGCCTCGACCGTCTCCCGCAGGCGCCTGAAGGCCGCCTCGTCGTCGAAGGTGCCCTGCACGAACCGGATGCCCTGCGCGAGCTGCCGCCACACGTCCTCGTGGAAGGGGGTGCGCGAGTACTCCTTCACGGCGTCGTGCACGACTTTCGTGAAGTCCTCGTCGGCCCAGTCGCGACGGGCGAAGCCGACGAGCGCGAAGCCGGGGGGCAGCAGCCCCCGGTTCGCCAGGTCGTAGACGGCCGGCATCAGCTTCTTGCGGGCGAGGTCGCCCGTGACACCGAAGATCACCAGGCTCGACGGGCCGGCGATCCGGTTCAGCCGCCGGTCGCCCGGCAGCCGCAGCGGGTTGGTCCCCGGAGCGACGGGGGCGGGTCCTTCGGTCATGCACGAGCCTTCCGGGCGGTCGCGGCCGCGAGCACGGCGTCGGCCGCCTCGGGAGTGGTCAGACGCAGGGCCAGCACCCGGGAGCCGCGCGCGGTGTAGGCCGCGACGGCGGAGTGCGCCTCGATCCGCGTCAACTCACCATAGGTCCCGGACGTGCCCGGCACGGCGACGTCGTCCGAGGGCTCGGTCGCGAGCTCGAGGACGGCCTCGGGGGC
The DNA here is from genome assembly GCA_035996305.1 of Amnibacterium sp. Classification (GTDB taxonomy): domain Bacteria; phylum Actinomycetota; class Actinomycetes; order Actinomycetales; family Microbacteriaceae; genus Amnibacterium. Next base: position 3,147 of record DASYJR010000015.1, read on the forward strand.
CCTGGCGGCCGTGGCCGCGGCAGGGCCGATGGCGAGCGGGACGGGGCGGCGCGTGCGATCGGCGAGGGCGGCCCGGATGGCGGCCAGCTGGGGCAGCGCACGGGGATCGCCGCTCACATGGAGCACGACACGGCCCTGCTGCGCATGCGCGACGAGATCGTCGACCGCCGCCCGCAGGTCGGACGCCGTGGCTCCGTCGGGGAGGCGCACCTCGACGCCGTCCTCGGCGAACGCGGGGGGCGGAGCGGGCGCGGCCGGGGGAGGCGGGAGGCGGTCGTCGAACGGATCCGCGCCGAGCAGCCGGGCGATCAGGACCGTGGCGTACTCGAGCACGAGCAGGAGCTCGCCGAGGGAGCCGCTCAGCAGGACCTCGTTCCGGCCGACGTGTGCGCGAGCGCGGGCGTCGTGCGCGTCGGCGACGAGCCGCAGCACCAGCAGGTCGTCCGGCGCGGCCGTGAGCTCGGGGGCGTCCGGGGCGAGCACGACGGGCACCAGCCCCGACCCGGCGAGCACCTGCTCCGCCCAGGCGTCGAAGCCGACCAGATGGGTGCCGTCCGCGACGATCGCGAGCACGTCGCGGCGTGCGCCGCCCAGGGCGGCCGCGAGCCGGAGCCCGTTGTTCGACGGGTCGTCGATCGCGAGGTTCAGCTCCTCGGACTCCGCCTCGTCGAGCACCTCCGCGATGTCGGCGCCCGCGAGGGCGCTCGGCACGAGCGCGGCGGCGCTCAGGGCGGAGAACCGGTCGCCGACGAGGGGCTCGGCGTCGAGGGTCCGGAGGCCCGCACGTGCGGCGACCGAGGCGAGGGCGGAGCCGGGTTCCGCCACGACGACGATGCGGCTCGCCGGATCCATGCCGAACTCGGCATACGCCTGGACGACCGAACGCAGGTGGGGGTCGAGGTCGTACGGCGCCCCGGCCGGCGCCGCGAGCACGACCGTCGCGTCGCCGAGGTCCCGGAGCACGGTACGGACGCGCGTCGGATCCGTCGTGGCCAGCACGGTGAGGCCCGCCCCCTGGCTACCGGCGATGGCGGCGGCGGCGCGGGCGGCTCCGCCGCCGCTGCAGAGCACGACCCGGCGCGCGCCGGCTCGGCGCAGCTGCTCGCGCAGCCCACGGACGACCGGCACCAGCGGCCGGGCCGCGGCGACCGCCTCGGTCCAGCCGAGCCGCCGTGCCGCGTCCCGCTCCGCATCCGCGCCCCAGAGCGTCGGGTCCTGCGCCGTGACTCCCGACGCGACCTTCTCGTCGACGAGACGGGTCAGCACCCTGCCGAGGGCCTCCTCCGCGGCACCGCCAAGGGCGATGCGGACGCTCACCGCTTGGCGGCGTCGAGGGCGGTCGTGACGGTGTCGGTCAACTCGTGCCAGGAGGCGATGAACTTCTCGACGCCCTCGCGCTCGAGCAGCGCGGTGACGTCGTCGATGTCCACGCCGACGGCGGCGAGCCGATCCATCACCTGCTCGGCGTCGTCGTAGCGGTCGACCACCGTGTCGCCCTCCACCGCGCCGTGATCGGCGACGGCCTCGAGCGTCTTCTCCGGCATCGTGTTCACGACCCCGTGCGTGACGAGCTCGGTGACGTAGAGGGTGTCGGGGAGGTTCGGGTCCTTGACGCCGGTCGACGCCCACAGCGGGCGCTGGCGGTTCGCGCCCTGCTCCTGCAGCGCGATGGCGCGCTCCGTCGCGAACCGCTCCACGAACAGCTTGTAGGCGAGGCGGGCGTTGGCGATCCCGGCCTTGCTCTTCAGCGCCGTCGCGTCGTCCGAGCCGATCGCGGTCAGGCGCTTGTCGACCTCCGTGTCCACGCGGGACACGAAGAACGACGCGACCGAGTGGATCGTGGACAGGTCGATGCCGGCGGCGGCGGCCTGCTCGAGGCCCGTGAAGTAGGCGTCGATGACGGCGGCGTAGCGCTCGAGGCTGAAGATCAGGGTCACGTTGACGCTGATGCCGGCGGCGATCGCCGCGGAGATCGCGGGGATCCCTTCGACGGTCGCCGGGATCTTGATCATGACGTTCGGCTTGTCGATCGTCGTCCAGAGCCGCTTCGCCTCGGCGATCGTGCGCTCGGTGTCGTGCGCGAGTTCGGGGGAGACCTCGATCGAGACCCGGCCGTCGTAGCCGTTCGACGCGACGAAGACGTCGTGGAAGACGTCCGCGGCGTTGCCGACGTCGGCGGTCGTGATCTCGAAGATCGCCTCGGCGACGTCCTTGCCCGCGGCCGCGATCTCGCGGACCTGCTCGTCGTACGCCTCGCCCTTCGAGAGCGCGGAGGCGAAGATCGTCGGGTTCGTCGTGACGCCCACGACGTCGCGCTCGGCGATCAGCTTCTCCAGCCCGTGGCCCTTGATCCGCTCCCGGGAGAGGTCGTCCAGCCAGATGCTCACGCCCGCCGCGGAGAGGGCGGCGGTCGGGGTCTCGGCCTTGGTGTCGGTGATGCTCATGTGCGAACTCCTTCTGCCGGATGGAACCGCGTCAGCGGCCCAGGGATTCCTTCGCGGCCGCCACGGCGTGCTCGGTGGTGAGGCCGTACTGCTCGAAGAGGGTCTGGTAGTCGGCGGACGCCCCGAACGTCTCGACGGAGACGCTGCGACCGGCGTCCCCGACGTAGCGGCGCCAGCCGAGCGCCACGCCGGCCTCGATGGACACGCGCGCCGGTACCGAGGCCGGGAGCACCGACTCCTTGTAGGCGTCGTCCTGCTCCTCGAACCACTCGAGGCACGGTGCGGACACCACGCGGGCGTTGATGCCCTCGCCCCGCAGCTGCTCCCGTGCGTCGACGGCGATCTGCAGCTCGGATCCGGTCGCGACGAGGATCACGTCCGGGGTCCCGCCGGGCGCCTCCGCGAGCACGTAGGCGCCCTTCGCGGTGCCCTCGGCGGAGGCGTAGGTGTCGCCCTCGGCAGCGCCGGAGCCGCGCTCGAACACCGGGATGTTCTGCCGGGTCAGCGCGAGGCCGGCCGGCCCCTTGCGCCGTTCCAGGATCGTGCGCCAGGCGACCGCGGTCTCGTTCGCGTCCCCGGGGCGCACGACGTCGAGCTGCGGGATCGCGCGGAGCGCCCAGAGCTGCTCGACCGGCTGGTGGGTCGGTCCGTCCTCGCCGAGCGCGATCGAGTCGTGCGTCCACACGTAGATGGTCGGCGCCTTCATCAGGGCCGCGAGGCGCACCGACGGGCGCATGTAGTCGCTGAAGATGAGGAACGTCGCGCCGAACGGCCGGGTGTTGCCGTGCAGGACGATGCCGTTCAGGATCGCCGCCATCGCGTGCTCGCGGATGCCGAAGTGCAGCACCCGGCCGTACGGGTTCGCCTTCCACATCTTCGTGCCGCGTTCCGGCGGCAGGAACGAGCCCGCCTCCTCGATGGTCGTGTTGTTCGACTCCGCGAGGTCCGCCGATCCGCCCCAGAACTCGGGCACGTGGGGCGCGATCGCGTTGATGACCTTGCCGGAGGCGACCCGGGTCGAGACCGGCTTGCCCGCGGGGAAGGTCGGCAGGTCGACGAACGCGTCGTCGGGCAGCCGGTGGTCGAGGATGCGGTCGAGCAGCTGCTTGCGCTCGGGGTTCTTCTCCGCCCACTCCCGCAGCCGGTCGTCCCACTCGCGGTGCTGCGCCTGGCCGCGGTCGACGGCCTTGCGGGTGTGGGCGATGACCTCGGGGTCGACGTCGAACGTCGCCTCGGGGTCGAATCCGATCGCGCGCTTCAGGCCGGCGACCTCGTCGTCGCCCATCGCGGACCCGTGGATCTTGCCGGTGTTCTGCAGCGTCGGCGAGGGCCAGCCGATGATCGTGTCGAGCACGATGAACGAGGGCTTGTCGGTCACCGAGCGCGCCTCGAGGATCGCCGCGTGCAGCGCTTCGACGTCCTCCTTGTAGGAGCCGTCGGGCTGGATGAAGGACACCTCCTGCACGTGCCAGTTGAGCGCCCTGTAGCGCGCGGGGGTGTCCTCCGAGAGGGCGATGTTCGTGTCGTCCTCGATCGAGATCCGGTTGCGGTCGTAGAAGACGATCAGGTTGCCGAGCTGCTGCGTGCCGGCGAGCGAGGAGGCCTCGTTGGTGATGCCCTCCTCGATGTCGCCGTCGCTCGCGATGCAGTAGACGAAGTGGTCGAAGGGGCTGGTGCCGACCGGCGCGTCGGGATCGAAGAGGCCGCGCTCGAAGCGGGCGGCGTAGGCGAAGCCCACGGACGAGGCGAGTCCCTGGCCGAGCGGACCGGTCGTGATCTCGACGCCGTCGGTGTGGCCGTACTCCGGGTGGCCCGGGGTCCTCGAGCCCCACTTGCGGAGCTGCTGGAGGTCCTCGAGCTCGAGGCCGTAGCCGCCCAGGTAGAACTGGATGTACTGCGTCAACGACGAGTGGCCCGCCGAGAGGATGAACCGGTCACGGCCGATCCAGGTGCTGTCGGACGGGTCGCGGCGCATCTCCTTCTGGAACAGCAGGTACGCGAGCGGCGCCAGGCTGATGGCGGTACCGGGGTGGCCGTTGCCGGCCTTCTGCACGGCGTCGGCCGCGAGGACGCGCACGGTGTCCACGGCCTTCTCGTCGAGCGGCCCCCACTCGAGCTCGGTCGGCTGCCGCGTTCGGACGTCCGTCACTTGGATCCCCTTCCACCGGTGGAGTTGAGAACGGGCCGTGTGCGAGCCCAGGGCGAGTCTAGGGATTCCTCCCTCGCAATCGTCCTGCCCGGGGCGCCTACTCGGCGAAGGGTCGAAGTCGATTCACATAGAATCCCCACCAGTGAGCACGGCAGTCTCGGCCGCCGGCGGCCCCTCGGCCGTCGGCCACGGCCCATCGGATCCGCCGCGCGGCCGTCGGCTGCGCGGCTATGTCGCGCTGATGAAGCTGCGGGTCGTCGAGCTGCTGCTCGTGACCACCGTGCCGGTCATGATCCTGGCTGCGCACGGGGTGCCGGACCTCCTCGTGATCGCGTGCACGCTCGCCGGCGGCACGCTCAGCGCGGGCGCCGCGAACGCCTTCAACATGGTGCTCGACCGCGACATCGACCGCGTCATGCACCGCACCAGGCATCGTCCGCTGGTCACCGGCGCGCTCACGCCGCGGCAGGCGGTCGTGTTCGCCTCGGCGCTGACGGTGCTCTCCACGCTCGTCCTCGGCTTCGGGACCACGTGGCTCGCCGCCGCGCTGTCCCTCGCCGCGATCGGCTTCTACGTCGTCGTCTACACGCTGTGGCTCAAGCGCCGCACGGCCCAGAACATCATCTGGGGCGGCCTCGCCGGGTGCTTCCCCGTGCTCATCGGCTGGGCGGCCGTCACCGGATCGTTGTCCTGGACCGCCTGGGTGCTGTTCGCGGTGATCTTCCTCTGGACGCCGCCGCACTACTGGCCGCTGTCGATGCGCTACAAGGAGGACTACGCCGCCGTCGGCGTCCCCATGCTCGGGGCGGTGGCGAGCAACACGAAGGTCGGCCTGCAGACCGTCCTGTACGCCTGGGCGACCCTCGCGTGCTCGCTGCTGCTCGTGCCGGTCGCGCACATGGGGCCGCTCTACACGGCCGTGGCGCTCGTCGCGGGCGGCTGGTTCGTCGCCGAGACGCACCGCCTGTACGCCCGAGCGATCTCCGGCGCCGAGGTCGCACCGATGCGGGTCTTCCACGCCTCGATCGGATCGCTGTCGCTGCTCTTCCTCGGCGTCGCGATCGATCCGCTGCTCTTCCACTGACGCCGCGGCCCGTCAGGGGGCCGTCGCGAGCAGTCCCTTCAGGTGGTCGGCCAGCCGGACGGCGAGGGCGACGATGGTCTGGGTGGGATTCGCGTGCCCCCCGGTCGGGAAGACGGAGCTGCCCGCCACGAAGAGGCCCGGCACACCGAACACGGCGCAGTCGGCGTCGACGACGCCCTCGCCGGGACGCTCGGCCATGCGCGTCGCCCCCATCGGGTGCGCCACGTCCGGGAGCTCGAACGGCGCGGCGTCGTCGGTGACGAAGGGAAGCAGCGCGGGGACCGGGACACCACGCCCCCGGCAGAGCGCCACGAACCGTTCCGCGGTCCGGCGGACCGTGCGTCGTTCGAGCTCTCCGACCCGCCACTCGATCCGGCTGATGGGGATGCCGAGCGCGTCGACCCGGTCGGACAGGGTGATGCGGTTCGCCGGATCCGGCTGCTGCTCGACGATCGCATGCAGCTCGAGCCGCTCGAGCAGTCGGACGGGTGCGCGGCGCCGGACCGCCATGCGGACGGCGCCTTCGGCGAGCAGGAGCGGATGCCGGACCGCCGCGGCGACGGCGGCCGCAGGTGCGCGGCGGACGGCCGCCAGCGCGGTCCACGGGTCGTCGGCGCGGGGGATCGCGAAGAGCCAGATCGCGCAGTTGAGCAGTCGCTCCTCGGCCTGGACGTCGGCCGACAGCGCGTAGCCGGGCGTCGCCCTGCCGCCGAGCAGGTAGCGGTCGCCGAACCGCCGCTGGAGCCGGGCGTGATGGCGCGGCTCGTACACCGCGATCGGTCCGCGCAGGTGATCCATCAGGGACCGCCCGACCGGGCCGTGGGGGTCCGCGCCGTCGAGCCGGCCCGCGAGCAGCAGCCGGGCGTTCTCGATGCCGCCGGCCGCGAGCACGGCGAACCGGGTCCGGACGGTGCGGACGGCCCGGTCCCGCCCCGTCACCTCGAGGAACGACAGCCCGTGCTCGCCGATCCCGATGCGGGTGACCGTCGCGCCGGTCAGGGCCCGCACGCCGGGCATCCGCTCGCGCAGCGCGCGTCGGCCGAACCGCATCGACTCGGCCCGGTCGACGCTGTCCCGGGAGAGCGACCACGCGTACCGCTCGAGGCCGGAACCGGCGGGGTCGGGCGTCCGCCCCGCGACGGCACGCACGAAGTCCGGTGCGTGGTTGTCGGCGACGATCGCGCCGAGGTGCTCCACGGTCCGCGGCAGGTACTGCTGCACGACGTCTCGGGGCACGGGCCAGCCGGAGCCGGGCACCCAGTCCCGTCGGCGGTAGTCGATCTCGTCCAGGGCCGCGACCCGGCCCGACCAGGTGTGGGAGGTGCCCCCGAGGATCCGGGAGCGCACGAGCCGCTGGTCCACGACGCGCGGACCCCCGACGACCTCGATCTCGTTGAGCCCGTCGGCGAAGTCGTCCGGTTCGAGCCCGCCGCTCTCGAGCAGGAGCACGCTCCGCCCGGTCCCGGCGAGCTCCCGCGCCAGGGTCATCCCCGCCGGCCCGCTCCCGACGATGCACACGTCGGCCTCGAGGGGGGCGTCGGGCGCGACTGCCGCCAGGTCGTCGATCTCCACGGGCCGATTCTCCCGGTCCGTCGACCGCCGTCGCCATCTCGCCCGGACCGGGGCTGCTGCCGCTCTGGTCACGGCCGCCGGGAGCCGGTAGCATCCGGGCACCCCTCCGCCCCCCCACCGGAAGTCGGTCCCGCATGCGCGGAACACCCTCACGTCTGCTCCGGCGCGAGTTCGGCGGCGTCCCCGTCTGGCTCCTCGTGCCCGTGCTCGTGGTGATCGTCGGGCTGCTCACCGCGATCGCGCTGGGGGGCGCGCGGGCACCGCAGCCCGTCGCGTTCCGCGACGTCCCCGTCCCCTCGGGGTCCTCGACGGCCTCCATGCTCCCCGCGCACCCCCGGCTGCTCATCTTCGGCGACGCGTACACCGCAGGGGCCTCGGCGGCGCCCCTGACGAAGGGGTACGCCTACCTGGTCGCGGACTCCCTGAGGTGGACCCACCGCATCGATGCGGTGCCCGGCACCGGCTACGTCAACGGCGGCCCGAACGGGCTGAACTCGCCGTACGGGGTCCGCCTCAAGAAGCTGATCGCCGACCGTTCGTTCCGCCCCGACGTGGTGATCCTCGAGGGCAGCCAGAACGACTACGTCGACGTGACCAGGGTCCGCGCCGCGGTCGACGACGCGGTCCGCCAGCTGCGTCACGCGTACCCGGGCGTCATCGTGGTGCTCTTCGGGCCGGCGGCGCCGCAGCCGGGGCTGAACACCCTCGTCGCTCTCGACTCCCAGATGGCCGCGGCGGCGTTCGACACCGGCGTCCCGTACATCAGCCCGTACGAGCAGCAGTGGTTCACGACCGCGAACAGCCCGCAGTACGGGGCGCCGGACGGGGCCTCCCTCTCGACCGCGGGCCACGCGTACCTCGCCAAGCGGTTCCTGGCGGACTTCAGGCACCTCTTCGCCCTCTGATCGAGCGGGTTCACCGAGCTCGCAGCCGCTCCCCAGTGACGCGCCCTAGCGTCCTCGGGATCGTCCCTGCGGCCTCCTGTCACGCGATCCGACTCGCGAGGCGACGCGCGGGCGTGTTCCGGGGGAGGACGTCCATGCGCGCGCGCCGCCGACGAGCACGTGACGACGACCGGGTCTTCATGGTCGAGGACCCCGAGACCGGGGGGATCGTGATGGTGCGCGTCGCTGCGGAGGACGTACCCGCGTTCGAAGCGTCCCTGCGACCGGTCGACGGCACCGAGCAGGACGGAGCGGAGCTCAGCGACGACGGGGCTCGGGACGGCGGGTCCGCGCCGTGAGCCTCCGGCCGGGCCGTCCCGACCCGGCCCTCGCAGCGATCGGCGTTCCCAGCACCGCACCGACGCACCACCAGAACGGCACGGCCGCGAACGGGGACTCCAGCACGACGCCGAGCGATGCGGGGACGATCAGGGCGAGCGGGACGAGGATCATCAGGAGCGTCGCCGGGTCGAGCGTCGCGCTGCTGCGGAGCCGCCAGATCCGGATGAGGAACTGCGCCACCGCCGTGAGGACCAGGGCCAGACCGATCAGCCCCATGCGGGCCAGGGTGCCCAGCCAGTAGTCGTGGGGCGACCTCGGTCGCACGTCGTCCCCGAGCGCCGCCCCGACGAGCAGCACGCTCGCACCCGACTGGGCGAGGAAGTCCGGGCCGTACCCCACACCGATCGTGGTGCGCTGCTGGTCCGAGAAGGTCCACTGCAGCAGGCGGTCCCAGGCGTTCGAGCGGGCCCGCGTCGTGCCCTCGGCGCCGCTGGCGACGGCGTTGCCGGTGATCGCCGAGGGCGCGACAGTCGCGATGAGCTTCGCCCCGACGCCGGTGAACGACACGGCGACGACCCCCGAGATCAGCACGAGGGGGACGACCGCCACGATCAGCAGCTTGCGGTGCGGGCTGCGCCCGGGCTCCGACAGCGTGGCGAGGACCACGTAGGCGCTCGCCACGACCGCGCCGAGCAGACCCGCCCGGGTGAAGGACGCCGCGACGGAGGCGAACGTGCCGGCGTACGCGAGCCCGAGGATCACGGGATGCCGGGCGCCGTGCAGCATCCGCCACAGCATCAGGGCGCCGAGGACGCCCATCAGGGTCGTGTCCACGTCCGGCCTCGGCGTGAACAGGTGCACGCCCTGCGTCGCGTTCAGGGTCGGGAGCCGGTACGGCAGCGACGGCAGGGCCTGCTGCGCGACGAACCAGAGGGCGTGGAAGACCAGGGCGGCGACGAACAGCCGGAACGTGTTGCGCCTGCCGGCCTCGCCGGTGCGCCGGATCGCGTAGAGCGCGAGCAGCCCCGCGGCCGTGTAGAGGTACGGGAACGCGTCGCGCAGCGCGACGAGCGAGTAGTCCGCGCCCATCACGAGGCGGAGCAGGACGAACGCCAGGGTCGCCAGCAGGGGGAGCGGGGATCCGCCGTGCCCGGTGCGGAGGTACACCTGGTCCGGCCGCCGGATCGCCCGCATGCCGATCAGGTAGACGGCCAGGACCAGCAGGACGTCGGTGATGTAGACCGGGTTCACCCCGATGTAGCTCGCCCAGCGCGTGCCGGCGAGCAGCAGCCCCACGGCGGCGGTCCCCGCGATGGTGAACGGGCGTGCGTCCCGCGCGAGGAGGGGCTCCCTGCGGGGGGTCCGGGGGACGACGGCGCCCGTCGTGCGGGTCACCGGTGCACCACCGAGGCGACGAAGGACCAGATGTCGGCGGTGATGGCCGTGCTGTGCGCGGCGATGTCGATGCCGTGGAAGTTCCCGGGGCCGATCACCAGCCGGTGCGAGACGCCCTTCGCCTGGAGCGCCGCGGCGAACCGGTCGGCCTGCGATCGAGGCACGAGCTCGTGCTCCGAGTTGATCACGAGCATCGGTGGATCCCCGCGCTTCACATGGTTGATGGTGGAGGCGCGCGCGACGGCGGCGCACGGACTGGTCGTGCCGCAACCGAGGTACTGGTCCTCGATCCCGCGCAGTGGCGCGCCGAGGTCCGATGCGGCGAAGTCGTAGGCCCCTGACAGGAGAACGGCCCCCGAGAACGTGCTCGCGGGCAGCGGCGAGTCGGGCACACCGACGGCGAGTTCGCCCGCCAGCACGGCCCCGGCGGATTCGCCGAGCAGCACCACCCGGCTGCGGTCGGTGCGGAACCGCTGCACCTGGGCGTCGGCCCGGAGCCACGAGACCGCGGAGGCGACGTCCTCGAGCTGCCCGGGGAACCGCACGGGCGCGGTGCCCGACTTGTACTTCACGAGCCGGTAGTCGACGGAGAACGAGGCGTAGCCGTGCGCCGCCCCGTCGAGGCACGCCTGCCGCAGCATGGTCCTGCTGCCGGCCGTGAACTGGCCGCCGTGCACGAGCACCAGGATCGGGAGGGCGCTGCCGCCCGCCGGCACGCAGGCGTCCAGCCGGAGCGGCGTGCCGCCCGGCGCGGCGAACTGCAGGGTGATCGCGCCGTCGGGGGAGGCCGACGGGGTGGGTCTTGGGGCCGGCGACGTGCAGGCGCTGACGCTCAGGAGGACGGCGGCGAGGACGGCCGCGTACAGGACGCGCACGCGGCTCAGACCACGGCGGGGCCCACGCCCGCCGCCGTCTCCCGGGCGGCGAGCTCGGCCGCGAGGGCCTCCGCCAGCGCCTGATCCGAGACGTCGAAGAGGCCGGACTCGTCCCAGACCGAGATCTGGTACTCGTCACCGGCGGCGAGCAGGGACAGGGCGGTGCCGGAGGGCCACGAGGAGACGGTCGCGCCACCGATCCACGGCGTGGTCCCGTCCCGCCACGACGCGGCGAGGAAGGGTTCGGTCAGCCCGAGCATCGGGATGAACACCGCGACGGATCCGGGTCCCGGGCGGCCGGACCGCGCGAGGAGGGTCCGCGGGCGATGGACGGTCCACCGCGCGAGCGCGTGCGCGGTGCTCACCATGGCGCCGCCGCCGCGGAGCGCGGCCTTGCTGCGGGCCGCGATCGCCGCCGGCGACCAGTCCGACGCGAGCAGCGTCGCGGGTGCGGCCACGCCCATGAAGTTGCCGAGCACCCGGGCGTTCTTGACGAACCGCCGGGAGTCGACCGGCACGATCACCGGGAGGTCGCGGTCGCTGGTGTACAGGCGGCGGGCGGCCCCCACGGCGAGGCTCGCCACGCGACTCATCACGGTCGTCGGGCCGCCGGCGGGCAGCGCGATGATGCGCCCCACGTCGGCGGGGCTGATGGTCGCGTGCCCGAACCGCGCGGTCTCCAGCCGGAGATCGGCGTCGGTGGGGCTGTGCGTCAGCACCGGCTCGGGCTGCGGGATGCGCCAGTTCGCGAGGAAGTCGTCGAGCCCCGCGCGTCCCACCTTGCGGAGCCCGTGGAGGATCGGGAACCGCAGCGGCGTGCGGGTGTCCCGCTTGCCCTCGGCGCCGCTGGAGACGGACACGAGCCAGGTGACCAGCTCGAGGATGGCGCCGCCGTCCATGGCGCCGTGGTGCACGCTGACCGCCAGCGTGCGGTCCGCGAGCACGACGCGCACGGGCAGCCTCCCGTAGTCGAGGGCGCGCGTGCGGGCGATCAACTCCCGCACCCCGGGCTGCTGGCCGATGCGGATCACCGCCTCCTCGACGGCTCCTGCGATGTCGGCGTCGCGGGGTGCGCGACCGAGCGTCTCGCGGACCTCGATCGATGCGGGGTGCCGCACGTACGCCAGGAGCGCCTCGGCGACGCGGTCGAGCGCGCCGTCGGCGAGGCCGTCGATGACGTAGATGACGCTCGCGCCGGCGTACGGGCGATCGCGGAGGCGCATGGCGGGGGCTCCTCGGTGGGGAAGGGTGGCGATGCGGCGCCGACCGCATCGAACGCCGGGGGCGCCCGCATCGTGGCGTCACTGTAATCGCGCGCCTACCGGACCTCAATGAAACGGCATACCCCGGAACTGGGGTGTTTCGTTCACGTGAAATCCATTGTCCAGCCGACGCGCCGAGTTTACAGTGGATTCGCGGCACTTCAGCCGGGGATGTCCACCCAGACCTCGTCCCCGCCTACCCCCCTCTCGGCCGCGACCCACCCTCATCCCTGAAAGCGGCCCGCGTGGAGATCCACGATTACTTCTCAGTGCTCCGACGCGGCTGGTTGCTGCTCATCCTCCTCGCTGCCGTCGGAGCTCTCGTCGGCTGGGGCATCGCGCTCATCCAGCCCCCCAAGTACTCCGCCGTCGCGAAGGCCTACGTGTCGACGCAGGCGGCGACGAGCATCGGCGACCTCTCGCAGGGGACCGCGTTCACGCAGCAGGTGATCACGAGCTACGCGGACATCGCCACCACCGCATCGGTGCTCGACCGGGTCCGGTCGGACCTCCACCTGACCCTGTCGCGGGCGAAGCTCGCGAAGGAGATCACGGTGGTGCCGGCGACCAACGAGACCGTGCTCACGATCTCCGTCTCCGACGGTTCGCCCACGAGGGCCGCCGCCATCGCCAACTCGGTGTCGCGCAACCTGTCGCTCACGGTCGACGCGCTCACGCCGCGTGCCGTGGGCACGAAGGCGCCGATCAGCATCGCGCAGGTCGACCCGGCCGTCTCGAACACCGTTCCGGACACCCCGAAGCCGATCCTCTACACGATCTTCGGCGGGGTCGGCGGCCTGCTGCTCGCCTTCCTCTTCTCCGTGATCCGCGAGCTCACCGACACCCGCGTGCGCGACGCCGACGACGTGGCGCGCGTGACCGACGTGCCCGTCATCGGCGCGACCGAGCGCCGGGGCCGCGGCCCCGCAGCACCCCAGCTGCCGCGTGAGCTGCGTCTTGCGCGCATGGAGGCCTACCGGTCCCTGCGGAACAACCTCCAGTTCATGGAGCTCGGCGCCAGCAAGCGCTCCCTCGTCGTCACCTCCTCCATCAGCGCCGAGGGCAAGTCGACCTCGGTCGCCAGCCTCGGGCTCGCGCTCGCCGACGTCGGCGAGCGGGTCGTCCTCGTCGACGCCGACCTGCGCCGTCCCACCCTCGCCGGCCAGTTCGGCCTCGACGGCTCGGTCGGCCTGTCCGACGTCCTGATCGGGCGCGTCTCGCTGGACGCGGCGCTGCAGACCTGGGGCGACGACGAGCTCACCGTCCTGCCGGGCGGCGAGGTGCCGCCCAACCCGAACGAGCTGCTGCAGACGGAGGCCATGACCTCGCTCCTCGCGACCCTGTCCGAACGGTTCGACACCGTGCTCTTCGACGCGCCGCCGCTCCTGCCCGTCTCGGACGCCGCGCTCCTCGCCCGCCGCACCAGCGGGGCCATCGTCGTCGCGGCCGCGGGCGAGGTGCGCCGCGGCCAGCTCGACGAGGCGCTCGTCACGCTCGACCGGGCGAAGGTGCGGGTGCTCGGCCTCGTGCTCACGAAGGTGTCGCGCCGCTCCAGCTCCGTCTACACGTACGGGACGGACGGCGGACGGCGGAAGGTGGTGAAGCGGCGACGGACCTCGGTCCGCTCCTCCGCGCCCTCCGCGTCCTTCGAGGGCCTGTCGTGACGACGGTCCAGCACGCCGGCGGCATCGGGGCGCCGGCGGGGGGCGAGCGACCCCTCATCGAGCAGTGGGGACCGCGACGCCAGACCGTGGGCGGCCTGCGCTTCGTCGCGACCACGCCCATGGACGCCGTCCGCGTCGTGGTCGCGGAGGCCAGCCGGCCCGGGCGGACCCGCGGCGAGCACATCCACCTCGCGAACGCCTACAGCGTCGCGCTGTCGTCGAAGGACATCCGGCTCGGCGCGAGGGCCTTCCGCGGCCGCGCCTGGAACCTCCCCGACGGCAAGCCGCTCGGGTGGGTCTCGCAGTCGCGCGGCCACAGCCCGCGCCTGGCCCAGGTGCCCGGGCCCCACTTCTTCCTCGACGTGTGCCGCGCCGGTACCGAGCAGGACCTCCGTCACTACCTCCTGGGCGGTGCTCCCGAGGTGCTGGCGACCCTGGAGACGCAGCTCCGCCGGCTCGCGCCCGGGATCCGCATCGTGGGCGCGGTGAGCCCGCCGTTCCGGGAGGCGACGCCCGCGGAGCTCGCGGACCGCGACGCGGAGATCCGCGCTTCCGGTGCTCAGGTGGTGTGGGTCGGCCTCGGCACGCCCAAGCAGGACATCGAGGCGGCCAGGATCGCCGCCTCCCTCCCGATCATCGCGATCGCGATCGGGGCCGGTTTCGACTACACGGCAGGTACGCTCCGGCACGCCCCCGGGTGGATGTCGGCCGTCGGACTCGAGTGGTTCTTCCGGCTCCTGATGGAGCCACGCCGCCTGTGGCGGCGGTACCTGTTCGGCAACCTCCGCTTCGTCGGCGCGGTGCTGCAGGACCTGCGCCGCACGACGCGGTAGCGGATGTCCGCGACCGCCTTCCGGGCCGGCGCAGGGGTGCTCGTCGTCAGTCAGGTCCCGCCGCCCGTCCACGGTTCCACCGTGATGACGCTGCGCCTGCTCGAGACCCTCAGCACGCTCGGGAGGACGACGCTGGTCGACCGGCGGTTCTCCCGCTCCGTCGACGACGTGGGCCGTCCCCGGCCGGGCAAGGTGCTCGCCGTCCCGTCGCTCGTGGCCCGGCTGGCCGCGCGGGTGGCGCGCCGCCGTCCCGGTGCCTGCGTCTTCTTCCTCACGAACCGGCCGGGGTCCTTCCTCGTCGACCTCGTGCTCGTGGAGCTGCTCCGCGTGCTGCGGGTGCCGACGGCGCTCTACCTGCACACCAACGGGTACCGCGAGCTCGCGCGCCGCGGTCCGCTGTGGCGTGCCGCCGTCCGCCGGGTGCTCGGTGGGGCGGATCGCGTCGTCGTGCTCGGCCCGCGCATGGCGGACGACGTGCGGCCGTTCGTCGAGGAGGAGCGCATCGCGGTCATCGCGAACGCCCCCGGGGACGCGCCGTCGCCCGAGGACGCGACGCGCGAGGACGGCGTCTTCCGCATCCTGTTCCTCGCGAACCTGCTCCCGGAGAAGGGCGCCGACGCCTTCGTCCGCCTCGCCGCGCGGCTCGCCGCGGGAGGCACCGGGCACCGCTGGCGGTTCGACATCGCCGGCGCAGGGGCCCCCGACCGGGTCGCCGCGCTCCGCGCCGCGGTCGAGGGCGCCGGCCTCGCCGGAGCGGCCACGGTGCACGGGGCCGTCGCGGCCGACGACCGCTGGCGCCTTCTCCACGACGCGGACGTGCTCGTCCTGCCGTCCACCTATCCGCTCGAGGCGCAGCCGCTCGTCGTCGTGGAGGCGCTCGCCACCGGGACGCCCGTCGTCGCGTACGACGTGGGTGGGGTCGGCGACCTCGTCGTCGACGGCGAGACCGGCCTGCTCGTGCCGCTCGGCGACGAGGACGGCCTGCACCGGGCGGCACGAGCGCTCGCGGACGACCCGGCGCTGCTCGCCGACTGCCGGGCGGGCGCCCGCGCGCGCTACGAGCAGCACCACTCGCCGGACTCGTACGCGGCCGCGTGGCGACGGCTGCTCGGCGCTCCCGAGCCGGCGGCGGTCGAGGTCCTCGATTTCGCGGGGACCCCTGCGGCGTTCCTCGCGCTCGTCCGCGAGGACTGGCGGGCCAACCCGCGGGACGTGAAGTCCCGCGCGATCCTCGTCGGCCTCCGCCTCGCCCAGCTCGCGATGGGCTCCCCGGAGCGCCTCCGCCCGCGCGCCGTGCTCCCGGTCGCCCTCTACCGCGGATGGACGGAGATGCTGCTCGGACTCGAGCTGCGTCCGAAGACCCGCATCGCCGGCGGCCTCACGATCTACCACGGGTACGGGCTCGTGGTGAACGACCACGCGCGGATCGGCCGGGGCGTGACCGTCCGCAACGGCGTCACGATCGGCCACCGCGAGGAGGGCGGCCCGTCGCCCGTGATCGAGGACGGCGTCGAGCTCGGCGCCGGCGCGATCGTGCTCGGCGGCGTCACCGTCGGCGCCGGGGCCCGCGTCGGTGCCGGCGCGGTCGTGCTCCGCGACGTGCCCGCCGGCCGGACCGTCGTCGGCAACCCCGCCCGCCTGCTCGAGGAGCACCCCGCATGAGAAGTTCTCGCAAGCTCGCGGCGGGGCTCGCCGACGCGTCGCTCGCCGCGCTCGGCACGTTCCTCGCCGGGATCGTCGCGGTGCGCGAGCTCGACACGCGAGCGCTCGCGGTCTACGCCGTGCTGTTCAGCGCGACGGTGCTCGGCATGCTCCTCCCGCGCCAGCTCCACTACGTGCCGGCGCAGCTCGGCGCCAACCTCGAACCCGATCTCCGTTCGCCGCTCGTCGGCCGCGACGCGCGGCGGGCGCGGCTCGTGAGCGCCGGCACCTTCCTCATCGCCGTGGGCAGCGGCCTGTCCCTCGTCGGCTCCGCCCCGGTCGCCGTCTGCCTCGGGATGGGCCTCATGGCGGGCCTCTACGCCGTCGTCTCGCCCCTGCAGGACCACATCCGCGCAGCGCTGCACCTCGTCGACCGCCACGCGTCGGCCGCCGTGTGCTCCGTCGTGCTCGCCGCCACGGTCGGCGCGGGCACCGTGTTCGGGCTCACCCATCACGGGGCACCGGGCCTGGAGCTGCTGCCGTTCGGCGCGCTCTTCGCCGGCAACGTGCTGTCCATCGGGGTCGGCGTGCTGCTGCTGCGCGGTGCGCCGCGGCACCAGGGGTACGTGCAGCAGGCGGTCCCCGTCCGCGCGCGCCTGCTCTTCTCCGAGGTCGCGGTGCAGGGCGGCTGGTTCGCCTGCAACTACGCGATCCTGCTCGTGCTCGGCGGGGCGGTGCTCGCCCACCTGGAGGCGGCTCGAGTCGTCGCGTCGCCGATCACGATCCTCACCGCGGCCCTCGTCACCTTCATGGGGCCGGCCGTGCTGCGCAGGCTCCGCTCCACGCCGGAGAACCCGCACGGTCCGCGGCGGGACGTGCTCCTCGTCAGTGGCATGGTCGCGCTCGGCGGCGCGCTCTACATCGGCGTCCTGGCGCTCTTCGGGCCGGTGGTGTCCGCGATCCTGAACAAGCCGCTCGACCTCGCGCTCGCGTCCGCACGGATCGGCGAGTACGTGGTCGAAGGCGTCTCGACGATCGTGACCCTCGTCGTGTTCGCGATGGGGCGCACCCGGCTCGCGCTCGGGAACAGCGTCGTCGCGGGCGGCGCCGGATTCCTCGGCACCCTCGTGCTCGCCGCCCCGCTCGGGCCGTTCGCGCTCCCGGTGGCGCAGACCCTCGGCATGGCGGCCAGGCTGGTCAGTTCGTCGGCGGGGATGGAGCGCGGCACGAGGGCCTCGGCGCTCGAACCGGAGCCGGCCGTCGCCTGACGTCAGGTCGTGCGGAGCCGCTCGGCGAGCACGAGCCGGTCGATCCCCGGCAGGCCGTGCGACTCGCGCCGGATCCACTCCCGCAGGCGGCGCCAGGCCGCGGACGCCTCGTCGCCGTCGCGGCGCCGCGTGACGGCGCTGTGCCGGAGCACGGACGTCACGTCGCGCAGCTCCTCCGGCAGCAGGCGGGCGTAGCGCTCGTCGAGGAGCGCGTCGGCGGCCGCCGGGGCCCAGGTCCGGGTGATCTGCCCGGGATGCACCCGGTAGCGGAGCACCGGTCGCACCGCCTTGCGGAGCCGCAGCCCGGCGGCGGCGGCGCGCAGCCACAGCTCGTAGTCCTCGACCACGACGTCCGCGTAGCCGCCGAGCGTCTCGAGCGCCGATCGCCGGCACGACATCGTGGGGTGTGACAGGAAGTTGCCGATCAGCAGGTGGTACCGCGCAGCGGCGGGCGTGATCGGCAGCGGGGACGCCGCACCCCGCAGCCGTCCGGCGGGATCCATCAGCAGCATCGACCCGAAGACGAAGTCGGCTGCCCCGAGGAGCGCCGTCTGCGACCGGAACCGGCCCCGCCCGCACACGTCGTCCGCGTCCATCCGGCCGACCAGCTCGCTGTCGGAGTCCCGGAGACCGTGGTTCAGGGCGGCGGCGACACCGCTCGACATCGCACGCCGCAGGACGCGCACGCGGGCGTCGCGCTCCGCGGCCCGGGCGAGGATCGCCGGGGTGGCGTCGTCACTCGCATCGTCCACCACGACGAGCTCGGCGTCCGCCGGCAGCGCGGCGACCGTGGAGGCGAGCGCCGCCGGGAGGTGCGCCGCCCCGTTCTTCACCGGGAGGAGCACGGACAACCGGGGCATGGGGCTCCATCGGTCTCGAGGGACGGTCGGGAGGATAGCCGACCGCCCGGGCTCAGGGGCGCCCGACCGGTGGGGGGACCGCGGCCCGGGCGGACAGCACCAGCGCCGTCGTGGCGGCCGTGACCAGCGCGGCGAGGAACACGTGCACGACGACGAGGCCGGCCGCCCAGCCCAGCGCGACCTGCGTCACGCCCACGACGAGCTGGACCACCTCGATCCCGACGAGCAGTGCCACGGGCCGGATGCTCGCCCGCCCGCGAACGGCGACCACCAGCAGGACGGCGCTCGCGAGCAGGAGCAGCCAGGCCACCGACTCGTGCACCTGCTGCAGGACGACCGGGTCGAACCCGTTGCGCGGCGCGGTCGCGTCCCCGGCGTGCGGCCCGGATCCGGTCGTCGTGACGCCGAGGACGACGGTGACGGCGGCGAGGACCGCCACGACGCCGGTGAGCGCCGCCGCCGCCGGGCCGACGGCCCGACGTCGCGGCCCGGGGGACACCCGGGAGCGGTGCACGAACACCGTCATCAGCACGACGAGTGTCGAGGAGAAGAGGAAGTGGGCCGCCACCAGCCACGGATTCAGGTGCGTGAGCACGGTGAGGCCGCCGAGGACCGCCTGCGCGGGGATGCTGAGCAGCTGCGCGAGCGCGAGACCGAACAGCTCCTTCCGGGTGCGCCAGTACCGCAGCACCACGACGAACGCGGCGACGGCGACCACCACGAGCGCGAACGTGAGCAACCGGTTGCCGAACTCGATCAGCCCGTGCACGCCCATAGCCGGGGTGGTCGTGAAGGAGGCCGCGGTGCAGCGGGGCCAGGTCGGGCAGCCGAGCCCAGAACCGGTGAGGCGGACCGCGCCGCCCGTGCCGACGAGCAGGACCTCGGCGACCAGCGACGCCCACGCGGCGACCCGGACGAGCCGGGACGCGGGCGCCGGGTGGTCCGCGGCGCCGGGTGCGGCCCGCGCGTCGAGCCTGACGGTCATGGATTCGTCCTCCGGATCGCTCTGGTGCGGCGGCTAGGATGGGCCGCCGGGCCGGGCCCGCCGCATCCGCCGGCAGGGTCGGCCGCGGACCGCGACGGAAGGCCTGCCGCCTCGCACGGATTGTAGGCGGCGTGCGCGAGGCCCTCGACGCGGGCGGCCGAGGGAATGCGGTGCCCGCCGGACGGGTTGCCACTGTACGTATCGGAGAGGAGCACCGTGACCGATGTGCTGATCGATCGTCCCGAGCTCGAGGGGCTCGGCGTCTACGAGTTCGGCTGGTCCGACTCGGACGCCGCAGGTGCGTCCGCCCGGCGTGGGATCTCCCCGGATGTGGTGAAGGACATCTCGCGCCGCAAGAACGAGCCCGCGTGGATGCTGAAGAACCGGCTCAAGGGCCTGGCGATGTTCGAACGCAAGCCCATGCCGACCTGGGGCGCCGATCTCACCGGCATCGACTTCGACAACATCAAGTACTTCGTGAAGTCCACCGAGCGTCAGGCGCAGACGTGGGAGGACCTCCCCGAGGACATCCGGAACACGTACGAGCGGCTCGGCATCCCCGAGGCGGAGCGCCAGCGTCTCGTCGGCGGCGTCGCGGCCCAGTACGAGTCCGAGGTCGTCTACCACCAGATCCAGGAGGAGCTGGAGGCGAAGGGCGTCATCTTCATGGACACGGACACGGCCCTGAAGGAGCACCCGGAGTTCTTCGCCGAGTACTTCGGCACGGTCATCCCGGCCGGTGACAACAAGTTCGCGGCGCTGAACACGGCCGTGTGGAGCGGCGGCTCCTTCGTCTACGTGCCGAAGGGCGTGCACGTCGACATCCCGCTGCAGGCGTACT
This sequence comes from Amnibacterium sp., assembly GCA_035996305.1. Lineage (GTDB taxonomy): Bacteria > Actinomycetota > Actinomycetes > Actinomycetales > Microbacteriaceae > Amnibacterium. Next base: position 23,246 of record DASYJR010000015.1, read on the forward strand.
TCCGGATCAACACCGAGAACATGGGCCAGTTCGAGCGGACGCTGATCATCGCGGACGAGGACTCGTACGTGCACTACATCGAGGGCTGCACCGCGCCGATCTACAAGAGCGACTCGTTGCACTCCGCGGTCGTCGAGATCATCGTGAAGAAGAACGCCCGCGTGCGGTACACGACCATCCAGAACTGGTCGAACAACGTCTACAACCTCGTCACCAAGCGGGCGATCGCCCACGAGGGCGCGACGATGGAGTGGATCGACGGCAACATCGGCTCCAAGGTGACGATGAAGTACCCGTCGATCTACCTGGTGGGGGAGCGCGCCAAGGGCGAGACCCTCTCGGTGGCCTTCGCCGGGCCCGGCCAGCACCAGGACGCCGGCGCCAAGATGATCCACATGGCGCCGTACACCCAGTCGTCGATCGTCTCCAAGTCGATCGCGCGGGGCGGCGGTCGCGCCGGGTACCGGGGCGAGGTGCGGGTCGAGGCGAACGCGCACCACTCGGCGAACACCGTGCGCTGCGATGCGCTGCTCGTCGACACGATCTCCCGGTCGGACACGTACCCGTCGATCGACATCCGCGTCGACGACGTGCAGCTCGGCCACGAGGCCACGGTCTCGAAGGTGAGCGAGGAGCAGCTCTTCTACCTGATGAGCCGGGGCCTGCCCGAGGACGAGGCGATGGCGATGATCGTGCGCGGCTTCATCGAGCCGATCGCCCGGGAGCTGCCGATGGAGTACGCGCTCGAGCTGAACAAGCTGATCGAGATGGGCATGGAAGGCAGCGTCGGCTGAGCGCCGGAACACGGATGACGAACGAGACCACTGCGACCACGACCACGGGCCTGGCGACGCCGGCCGGCGAGACCAGCGTCGAGGTGACCGGCACGGGAACGCGGCCGGCCGTGATCGCGGACGCCACGAGCCGGCACGAGCGCTCCGCGGTGCCCATCCAGGCCCGCAACGAGCGCTTCTCCTCCACGGACGTCGCCGCGTTCCCGTCCGTCACCGGCCGGGAGGCCGGGTGGAAGCTCACGCCGGTCGACCGCCTCGGCGCGCTGATCGAGGGCGAGCTCGACGGCGGCCGGTACCCGATCACCGTGCAGGGGGACGGCGCGTCGACCGTCGGCTGGTCCGCCCGCACGGATGCGCGGATCGGCACCGCGGGCATCCCCGAGGACCGCGCCTCCGCGAACGCGTGGTCGCACTTCGCGGAGGCCCTGGACATCCGCGTCACGGGCGACGATCCCGTGCACGTGACCGTGCGCCGCGACCGCCTCGGCAGCACGCCCCGCGCCGCGCACACCATCATCGACGTCGCCCCGTTCGCGCGGGCCGTGGTCGTGCTCGACAACGCCGGCGAGGCCGTGCTCGCGGAGAACGTCGAGATCCTCGTCGGCGAGTCCGCGCAGGTGACCGTCGTGACGCTGCAGGACTGGGCGGACGACGCCCGCCATGTCGCGAGCCACTTCGCCCGGGTCGGCCGCGACGCGCGGTTGAAGCACGTCGTCGTCTCGCTCGGCGGCTCCGTCGTGCGGGTCAACCCCGCGGTGACCCTCGCCGGGTCCGGCGCCGAGGGGGAGCTGCTCGGCGTCTACTTCGCGGACGCGGGCCAGCACCTGGAGAGCCAGGTCTTCCTGTTCCACCAGGCCGACCACACCAAGGGCCGGGTCGAGTACCGCGGCGCCCTCCAGGGCGACGGGGCGCACACGGTGTGGATCGGCGACGTGCTGATCGGTCCTGACGCCACGGGCACCGACTCGTACGAGCAGAACCGCAACCTGGTGCTCACCGAAGGCACCCGGGCGGACAGCGTGCCGAACCTCGAGATCGAGACCGGCGACATCGCGGGCGCCGGGCACGCCTCCGCCACCGGCCGGTTCGACGACGAGCAGCTCTTCTACCTGCAGGCCCGCGGCATCACCGAGGAGGTCGCCCGGCGACTGGTCGTCCGCGGCTTCCTCGCCTCAGTCGTGCAGAAGATCGGCGTGCCCGAGCTCGAGACGCGCCTGCACGACGCGATCGAGGCCGAGCTCGCGGGGGGCACCCGATGAGCACGGCGGTCCGCGTCTGCGGCGTCGACGACCTCGAGGTGGACACCGCCCTCCGGGTCGTCGTGGCGGGCACGCCCGTCGCCGTCGTCCAGGACGCGAACGGCACGGTCCACGCGATCGGCGACACCTGCACCCACGGCGACATCTCCCTCGCCGAAGGCTTCGTCGAGGAGGCTCCCTCGTCCGGGAGGGACGATGGGCCCACGCTCGAGTGCTGGGCGCACGGCTCGAGGTTCTCGCTCACGAGCGGACGTCCGCTCACGCTGCCGGCCTACCAGCCGGTTCCCGTCTTCCGGGTCACCGTGGAGGGCGCCGACGTGCTCGTCGACCCCACGCCCATCCCCGCCGAGGAGCTGCCCGCCTGACGGCGGCCGCACGATTCGTAAGGAACACCGCATGTCAACGCTCACCATCGAAGACCTCCACGTCAGCGTCGAGACCGACCAGGGCACGAAGCAGATCCTGCGCGGCGTCGACCTCACGATCAACGAAGGCGAGACCCACGCCGTGATGGGCCCGAACGGCTCCGGCAAGTCGACGCTCGCGTACACGATCGCCGGGCACCCCAAGTACCACGTCGAGTCCGGCTCGATCCGGCTCGACGGCGAGGACGTGCTCGCGATGACGGTCGACGCCCGCGCCCGCGCCGGCGTCTTCCTCGCAATGCAGTACCCCGTCGAGATCCCCGGCGTCACCGTCTCGAACTTCCTCCGCACCGCCAAGACGGCGATCGACGGCGAGGCGCCCGCGATCCGCGGCTGGGTCAAGGACGTGCGGCAGTCGATGGCCGCGCTCCGGATGGACCAGGACTTCGCCGAGCGCAACGTCAACGAGGGCTTCTCCGGTGGCGAGAAGAAGCGCAACGAGATCCTGCAGCTCGAGCTGCTGAAGCCGCGCTTCGCGGTGCTCGACGAGACGGACTCCGGACTCGACGTCGACGCGCTGAAGATCGTCTCCGAGGGCGTGAACCGCGCGAAGGCCAACACCGGTCTCGGCGTGCTGCTCATCACGCACTACACGCGGATCCTGCGCTACATCACCCCCGACTTCGTGCACGTCTTCGTCGCCGGCCGGATCGCCGAGGAGGGCGGCCCCGAGCTGGCCGATCGCCTCGAGGACGAGGGCTACGACCGGTTCGTCGGCGAGGCGGTCGTCTCATGAGCACCGCGTCGCTCGCGCCCGACCGGTTCGACGAGATCTCGGAGGCGCTGAAGGACGTCGTCGACCCGGAGCTCGGCGTGAACGTCGTCGACCTCGGCCTGATCTACGACCTCGGCTGGGATGACGAGAACGACGCGCTCGTCATCAACATGACCCTCACCTCGGCCGGCTGCCCCCTCACGGACGTGATCGAGGACGAGACCGCGCAGGCGCTGGACGGACACGTCGAGCGCTTCCGCATCAACTGGGTGTGGATGCCGCCGTGGGGGCCGGAGCGGATGACCGATGACGGCCGCGAGATGATGCGGGCGATCGGCTTCCAGATCTGAGCCCGCGGTCGTGGCTGCGCGAGCGCGTCCACGACGTCGTCGATGCGCCGGTCGTCCTAGCCGGTCGCTCGGACCCCGGCGTCGGCTCGCGATCCCGCCTCGACCGCATCCGCCCCGACGTGCAGCACCGTCGGTCCGGCACGCCCCATCGCCAGCGCGAGATCCTCCTCCCATCCGGCGACACGCCGTATCGATATCGAGCTGCGATCCGGCGCGGGCGTACCGTCCAGACGTTTGGGTGGCCTGGTGCTGCCGCTGATGGGGACGCGGGACGATGAGAACGGGGTGGAGCCGTAGGTCCGGCTCGACCCGCCGGGAGCACGCCGAAGCGCGCTGCCGGCAGTGAGGACACGCCATGATGCGACGGACGACCTGGTACGAAGCGGCGGAGCGGAGCCCCGGCTCATCACGACGGCGACGCCACGGGAGTCACCGCGGCCGCCGTCCACTCGGCGCCGTGCGCGCCGTGCTGGCCGCCGTCGCGGTCGTGACCGTCGTCCTGCTGGGCGCGTCCGCGGTCGCCACCCCCCAGAGCGTCCAGGCGGATCCTGCCGGTCGCGTCTCCGCGGCGGCGTGCGGTCGGCACGGCACCCCGTACGAGCTGGCCCTGGCCCGTGTGGCCGTCGCGCTGCACCGCTGCCGCGCCGTCCACCGGCCGGCGTCCGGCACGCCCGCGGTGCAGCAGGCCGCGGCCACCGTGGCGGCGGCCGCAGCGAGGCCGGCACCGACGCATCGGGCCCCGTTCCGCTGGACCCCGAGGCCCACCCCGCGCATCACCACGCCGGTGGTCACCACCCCGACTCCCGTGGTCACGAGCGGTTCACCGGGTCCGACCACGACGACCTCCGTCCCGCCCACCGTCCCGGCCGGATTCACGGCCGCGTTCGGCTC
>DASYJR010000016.1:0-7678 GCA_035996305.1 Amnibacterium sp.
ACAGCCCTGGACCTTCTGCGCCGCGGGCCGCCGTCGTCGTAGCCGTCGCTGCCGTCCAGACCACCCGGATGGGTGAGCAGCCGGTGGCGGACCGCGACGGCGACGACCGCGAGGAGCGCGATCCACGCCCACCCGGGTACGACGACGGGGGCCCGGCGATCCACCGGAGCCTCTGCGACGGCCGTGCTGCTCACCCGGCGGGGCCCGGCGCCGGCAGCGCCGCGGCCGGTCGTTCGTCCTCAGCCATGGGTTCAGGCTTCCCGCCCTGCACCGATGCCAGCGCAGACACGCCGGGGGCGACCGGAGCCGGTCCTCCCGGCAGCGTCACCGCGAAGATCGGCGGATCGGCCCGCTCGAGCACCACGTCGCCGCCGACCGACCTGGCGATCCGCCGCGAGAGGGCGAGGCCGAGGCCGGCGCCCGGGCTGTCCCCGCCGCGGACACCCGGCACGAACAGGTCCGAGTCGGCCGGTACGACGACCGCCGGTCCGTCGTTCTCGACCCGCACGACCGCGACACCCGCCTCGCTCCGCGCCGAGAGGCGGACAGCGGTCGAAGCATGGCGGACGGCGTTGTCGACGAGGGGTGCGACGATCCGCTCGACCAGCTCGCCGGGCACGGGGACCGTCAGGTCGGGGGGCTCCACGCGGACCTCGATGGCCGGCCGCGCCTCGGGATGCCGGCCGACCACCGCGGCGAGCGCGGGGGCCATCTCGCTCGCCGCGTTCGCGCCGGTCGCGCCGCGCGCGACGTCGAGCAGGGTCGTCATGGCGGTCGCCATGTCCACCGCCGCGGCCTCGATCCGGCCGAACCGGTCGCGTTCCCGATCCCGGATGCCCCGGGTCGAGCGACCGAGCTGGGCTTCGCCGCGGATGACGGTGAGCGGGGTGCGCAGCTCGTGCGCGAGCTCGGCGGTGAGCCGCTGCTCCGCGCGGATGGCCGCACCCACACGTTCGAGGAGCGAGTCGAGCACGGCACCGAGTCCGGTGATCTCGTCGCGCGGCGGACCGAGACCGAACCGTCGGTCGAGCCGGCTCTCGGACCACGCCGCCGCGGTCCGGGTCATCGCCGCGACCGGTGCCAGCGCGCGGCCGACGATCAGCCACGCGAGGAGGCAGGTGCCCATGATCACGGCGACGCCGAACACCGCGCTCGCGGCGGCCGTCTTGCCGATCACCGAGTCGTACGGTTTCGCATCCAGCGCGACGACGGCGCGACCGACCCGCCGTCCCGAGAAGATGAGCGGCGCGGCGTCGATGCGCCACTGCTCCGCCTCCGTGATGCCGGTGCTGGTGGAGCGGGCGCGCTGCTCGACCGCCGCCCGCAGCGCGATCGGGATGGTGGGCCCTTCGATGCGCCGGCCGTTCTTGTCGAAGACCCAGGTGAAGGTGTCGTAGAGCGCATCGTTCACGTCGGCGACGTGAAGGACGCCGTGGCTGTAGCTGGTCGTGGCGAGCACCGCGGCGGTGCGGGCCGACAGGCCCGTCTGGATCTCCCGGTCGGTGGAGCGACCGGTCACCACGATGACGAGGAACACGAGCACGCCCATGCCGATCGTGCTGACGAGCGCGGTCGCCGCCACGATCCGGCGCCGGAAGGCCGGCCGGACGAGCGGTTCGGCGGTCATGTGAGGGCGTATCCGACGCCCCGGACGGTCTCGATGCGGCCGTCCGCACCGATGTCCTGCAGCCGCTGCCGCAGGCGGCGCATGTAGGAGTCGAGCGTGTTCTCGTTCACCTGAGCACCGTACGGCCACGCGGAGGCCACGATCTCCTGCCGGCGCAGCACGGCACCGGGCCGGCCGAGCAGCGCGGCGAGGATGCGGAACTCCGTGGGCGTGAGCCGTGCCTCGCGATCCTCGAACCGCACCGAGAAGTGCTCGGGGTCGAGTCGCACGGTGTTCGGCTCGGGAGCGATCTCGGGCGCACGGCGGACGAGGGCGGTGACGCGGGCGAGCAGCTCCGGCACCGCGAAGGGCTTCACGAGGTAGTCGTCCCCGCCCGCCGCGAATCCGGCGACGACCTCGTGCAGCCCGCCACGAGCGGTGAGGAACAGCACGGGTGCAGCCACACCGGCGGCGCGGAGCGCTTGGCAGACGTCGCGGCCGTCCGAATCGGGCAGGCCGATGTCGAGGATGATCGCCTTGAAGCCGGGCTCCTGGAAGCGCTTGAACGCCTCGGCGCCGGTGGTCGCGACGACCACCTCGTGGCCGTCCGCGGCGAGGGCCTCCTCGACGACCCGCAGCACGCCGGGCTCGTCCTCGCAGACACCGATCCGGGCCATGTCACACCTCTCTCTCGAGCGCCGCGCGGGACCGCCTGCGCTCGCCGGCGAGCAGCCGCCACTCCCGCGAGACCAGGACTAGCACCACGACGTCCAATGCGGCGAGGATCGCCGCCCCTGCGGCCGGAGCGGTCAGCAGGACCGCGAGCTGCCAGACGAGCAGCCCCACGAGCACGAGGACCGCCCACGGATATGCGGCGAGGATGCGCCGCAGCAGGCAGTACACGGTCACGACCTTCACCACGCCGTGCACCAGCAGGACGACGGCGAGCGTGACGACGCCGCCGGCGACGATCTGGTCGGCGTGCAGCAGCTCGCCGGCGAGGAACACACGGAGCGGCGTGGCCTGCTCCTGCACCTCGGCCGCACCGCCCTGGAGGCCCCAGCGGATCGTGTTCGGCGCGATCAGCAGCACCAGTCCCGCGACGAGCTCGATCACCCCGTCGAACCCCTTGACCGCCACGACGACCCCGTAGACGCGCTCGAAGAGCGAGCGGCGACGCCGCTCGTCCGCCCGTGTCGACTCCGGGGTGCGCTCCATGACCGTCACTCCGCCGCCGCCGCCCCGACGCGTGCCGTGCGGTCCGGACGGTAGACCCAGACGCGGTACAACCAGAAGCGCACGGCCGAGCCGAGCACGAGGCCGACGCCGTTCGCCGACACCGTGTCGTCGAGGGCGCTCGTGAGCCGGAGCCCGTAGTGCGAGATCCAGAGGCAGAGCAGCCCGACGGCCATCCCGATGAGGCTCGCGACGACGAACTCGAGCGCCTCGCCACCGGCGCGGGCCCGTGGGCTGTCCGCGAAGGTCCACGACCGGTTGCCGATCCAGTTGGCGCCGATCGCGACCGAGGTGGAGACGACCTTGGCGAGCAGCGGGCCGTCGTGCACCCGCTCGGGCGCGAGCACCGTGAGCCGGAGCAGGTCGAACACCGCCGTGTCGAGCACGAAGCCGAGTCCGCCGACGACCGCGAACCGGAGCAGCTGCACCAGGAGGCGCCTGGAGGCGCTGACGTCAGTCGGTCGCGACACCGGCGTCCTCCTTCTCCTGCTTCTTGCGGCGCGAACGCTTCCGGAGGTACTCGATGCCGAGGGGGGCCACCGAGACGACCACCACGGCGGCGAGGATGAGCTCGAGGTTGTTGGCGATCACGGGGATGCCCCCGAGCAGGGACCCCAGCACGGTCACGCCGACCGCCCACAGGAACGCGCCGAGCACGTTCCACGGCACGAACCGGCGGTAGGGGTACCGCGCGCTGCCTGCAGCGAGCGGCACGTAGGTGCGCACGATCGGGACGAAGCGGCCGAGCACGAGGGCGCGTCCGCCGTACTTCGCGAAGAACGCCTCCGTCTCACGCAATCGTGACGTCTTCAGGACCTTCGCGTCCTCCTTGAACAGCCGGCCTCCGAAGTAGTGGCCGAGCAGGTACCCCACCTGGTCGCCGGCCACGGCGGCGATGAACCCGACGACCGCGATCACGGGGACGGAGAGCCCCAGATGCGCGTGCAGGAGCCCTGCCGACACCAGCAGGGAGTCGCCTGGGAGGAACGGGAAGAGCACGCCGGATTCGATGAAGACGATCACGGCGATCGCGGCGAGCGCCCACGGCCCGAGCGACTCGAGGAGGGGTCCAGGATTCAGCACCGTTCCAGGTTGTCGGCAGGGCGCTGAGGATCGGGTGAGGTGCGCGGGGTTTCAGGAGATTCGTGGCGGACGCTGTTGCGCCTCAGCGGCGATTCAGTGATCGTCGGGCAGGCTCGGCGGCCATGCGTGTTCCTGCCTCCGCCGTCGCGCCCGCCCGGCCCGCACCCCTGCGGACGGCGCTGAACCGCGTGCCGCGGGTCACCGCCATGTTCTGGATCGTCAAGGTGATCACGACCGGCATGGGCGAGACCACCTCCGACTTCTTCGTGAAGCGGTTCCCGCCCGAGATCGTCGTCCCCATCGCCTTCGTCGTGCTGGTCGTGATGCTCGTCCTGCAGTTCCGGCTGCGCCGGTACGTGGCCGCGGTGTACTGGACGACGGCGCTCGCCGTGAGCGTGTTCGGCACCATGGCCGCCGACGTGCTGCACGTCGGGCTCGGCGTGCCGTACGTGGCGTCGACGATCGGGTTCGGGGCCGTGCTCGCCGCGATCTTCGTGCTCTGGTACCGCTCGGAGCACACGCTGTCGGTGCATGCGATCACCACGCGCCGTCGGGAGACCTACTACTGGGCGGCGGTGCTCACCACCTTCGCGCTCGGCACCGCGGCCGGAGACTGGACGGCGGTGACCCTGGGCCTCGGCTACCTCGCCTCCGGCATCGTCTTCGCCGGCATCATCGCCCTGCCCGCCCTGGCGCACCGCTTCCTCGGCCTCAACGCGGTCTTCGCCTTCTGGTTCGCCTACGTCGTCACGCGGCCGCTCGGGGCGTCGTTCGCCGACTGGTTCGGAGTGTCGCCGGCGCGCGGCGGCCTGAACCTCGGCACCGGCCCCGTCAGCCTCTGCGCCTTCGCGGTGTTCGTGATCCTGGTCGCCGTGCTCGCCGTGCGCCGCAGCGACGTGGAGCCCGCGAGGGCCTGATCCGGCCATCGCCCGGTCCGAGAAATCGCACGGGCGCCACCGGTGGTGCGGAACGCAGCGAAGGAGGCCACCGCTCACCGCATCCGCAGGCCCTGAGGCGGCGGCTCGGCCGACCATCCGGCGAGGCCCTACCGTTCGCCCATGCCCTCCATGACGGACGAGCCGGGCCGGCTGCACTCCACGTTCGACGAGCTCGAGTCGGCCGAGCGCGTGAGCCTCGCGCACCTGCTCGACGGGCCGTCGCCGCCGACGCGGGGCGGCCGTTCCGTGCGGTCGGCCTGCGCGTTCGGCCTCGTGCTCGCGACGAGCGTGCTGCTCGGCCGCCGGCGGCCCTGACGCGTCAGCGCTCGAGGGCGCAGCGCTCGGGATGGAACCCCTCTCGGGTCAGCGCCCCGGATCCAGCACGCGGCGGAGCGTGCGGACGAGCAGCACGAAGCCCACGATCATCGCGATCACGCCGAGGGGCCGCCACAGCATGTCGTCGGTGCTCGCAGCCACCGAGGCGCCCGCAGCGGCGAGCAGGAACTCGAGCGTCGCGAGGTAGAAGAGCCCGTTCCAGGGCGCGCCGTCCATGCTCCGAGGGTAAGCGCGCGCGACCGCGCCGCTGCGCGTGAAGGCGCTCCATCCAGGTACACCCCAGGTCCGCCGGCGGGGTACGAGATGGCCGCGGGACGAGGACTTCCAGCGCTGCAATCACCCGGAGTGGGGTACGACGTGCCCTGGAAACCAGGGGTACGGTCGGAGACCTCCCCATGAGCTACATCGAGATGCCCGTCGCCGAGTACCGGCGGCGACTGGCGGCGCTCCCGTCGCGGGGAGGGGCGGATCCGCACGACCCGTCCTCGGTCCGCATCGTGGTCCCCGTCGGTGCGGTGAGCGCGGACGAGGTGCTCGCTGCGCGCAGCCGCTACCCGCGGGCGTTCGCGGCCATCGACGCGGACACGATCCTCTCGCCGGCGGAGATCGGCGCCCGGGAGCGGCTGGTGACCGAGGCGATCCGCGTGGGGTACCTCCCGCCGAAGTGACGTCCGCCCGACGGCCTAGCCGCTCGGGCGGTGGTCGTCGCCGCGCCATGCGCCGCACGCGAGGCAGAGCAGGCCGGCCGGCTCGGGGCCACCGAGCGCGAAGGCGAGGACCATCCGGTCGTCGCCGCAGCGCTCGCAGGTCATGCCTGGAAGGAGTATTCGACCCCTCCGACAGTGCTTCCCGGGACGGGTGCCGAGGCCGTCCCGCGCGCCGCCCGTCGAGGCGGAGGAGGTCGCCCGGGCCCGCGCTGGGCCCGGGCGATGTGCGCCCGGTCTAGACGGCGGGCACCGTCGCGGCGCCGAACTGCAGCACCGCTTCCCCTTCGGTGATCGTGGGCGGGTCGAGCGGCCCGCTCATCTTGTCCTTGAGGAACGCGGCGGCGCGACGCGTGGTCTCATCCGTCCCGGACTTGTCGGCGCAGACCGACACCGTGCTTCCTCCGTCGCCGCTGCGAACGGCGGTGTAGCCGACGAAGCCGGGGACGTCCTCGAAGAGTCCCCTCACCTCGTCCTCCAGCCGGACGATCAGATCGAAGACCTCTGCGGCGCCCCGCCCGGAATAGGTACGAACGACTGCATACATGCAGGTCCTGCTTCCTCGTGGCTCGCGCCACATCGGTGCGGGCGGGTGGCCTGGCCGGGGTCGCCGTGTCCCACGGGCCGGCCCGTCGGCGGACTCCGCAGCGGGATCCACGGGGCTGACATCGCACACCGTACGCCTGACGCCCCGACTGCGATATGGGCCGTCGACCCGGCCCGGCTGAGCACACCGGCGAGCCGGGCGGCAGCACGCCCCGGCGGAGGATTCGCACCGCGGGAGGGATCACGGTGGCCCGGTCAGCTCGTGACCGGCGCCGAGCCCCTGCACGTCGGGGACCACGGTGATGCCCGCCTCCTGCGAGCGCGTCAGCAGCCGACGGCGCTGCGCCTCCAGCGGCGGACGGCGCTCGGGCGGCGCGACCGCGAGGAGGTCGTCGAGCGCGGCGAGCAGGCGACGCGACACGACCGGCGAGGACGAGCCGAGGTCGACGAGCTCCTCGAACGCGAGCGCGACGTAGCCCTCCCACCCGATCTCGCGGGTCAGCAGCCGCAGGACACCGGCGGCGTCCCGGTGGCGTCCCTCCGGGATGCGGCGGAAGCAGAGCTGACGCAACCCGTCGTGAAGCCGATCGATGGCCTGCACCGATGTGACGGGGTCGTTGTAGGGGCTGGAAGCGATGCTCCGCTCCGCGATGTCGACGAGCTTCCGCAGTCCGTAGGCCGCATCGCCCACATGGCTGCGCTCGTTGTCGAGCAGCACCATGCGGCGGATGGCCCGGTGGTCCGGCGCCCCGGCACGAGATCGGGCCAGCGGGCCGCCGCGCGGAACGAAGTCGCCCACACCGACGAACATCTGCAGGCAGTCGTCCGATCGCCGCGCTTCCTCGATCAATCCCTCGACGTCCACCATGACGACGACGCCCGCCTCCGATACCGTCACGGTCCGCGCATCGGGCTCGGGCGAACCTTCCGCCGGGAACGACCGGTCGATCTCCACCTGCAGGTTGTCGCCCACGAGGTCGATCAGGCCGGCCACTCGGAGCGACTGCCCGGCGTGGTGCACGTAGGCGACGAGGGTCACCAGGCTGGCGAGCAGCAGCGCGTAGGCCAGCGCGACGGTGAAGCTCGGCACCTCCTTCCCGGTCGACCCCTTGTCGTCGACCTTCGCGACGGCGATCATGCAGTAGAGGAACGTCGCCGCGAAGAGGCCGTGCGCCAGCTGGCTGCGCCGGTCGGCGAGCAGCTCGCGGACGATGCGTGGCGAGAACTGC
>DASYJR010000017.1:0-4438 GCA_035996305.1 Amnibacterium sp.
CGGAGTACACCAGGTTCACCGGCGCCTCGTAGCCGGGCACCAGGCGGTGGTAGCTGTTGGTGGTCGGGTTGGTGAAGGCGAGCAGCGAGGGCGCGTGCTTCAGGATGCCGCCGATGTACCACCGCGCCAGGTCCGAGAGCCCGCCGTAGCCGGCCTCATCGTAGAACAGCGGCTGGTCGCCGTTCCAGAGCGACTGGTGCGTGTGCATGCCCGAGCCGTTGTCGCCGAACAGCGGCTTCGGCATGAACGTCGCCGTCTTGCCCCACTGCTTCGCGGTGTTCTTGACGATGTACTTGAACTTCAGGATGTCGTCCGCGGCGTGCACCAGCGTGTCGAAGCGGTAGTTGATCTCACCCTGACCGGCGGTCCCCACCTCGTGGTGGGCCCGCTCCAGGATGAGGCCCGCCTCGATGAGCTTCAGGGAGATGTCGTCGCGCAGGTCCGCGTGCTGGTCGACGGGGCTCACCGGGAAGTAGCCGCCCTTGTAGGGCGTCTTGTTGCCGAGGTTGCCTCCGACCTCCTCGCGGCCCGAGTTCCACGCCGCCTCCGACGAATCGACCTTGTAGAAGCTGGAGCCCTGGGCGACCTCGTAGCGCACGTCGTCGAAGATGTAGAACTCGGCCTCGGGGGCGAAGAAGGCCGTGTCCGCGATGCCGGTCGACGCGATGTACTTCTCGGCCTTGTGCGCGATCTGGCGCGGGTCCTTCGCGTAGATCTCGCCGTTCCGCGGGTTGTAGATGTCGAACACCATGATCAGCGTGCGCTCGACGCGGAACGGGTCGACGTACGCCGTCGACACGTCGGGGATGAGCTGCATGTCCGACTCGTGGATGTTCGCGAAGCCGCGGATCGAGGAGCCGTCGAACAGCTGGCCCACCGAGAAGAACTCCTCGTCGACGGTCGCGGCCGGGATGTTGAAGTGCTGCTGCACGCCCGGGAGGTCGGTGAACCGGATGTCGAGGAACTTGACGTCCGTGTCCTTGATGAACTTGATGACCTCGGACGAGTCGGTGAACTTGGGGGTCGGCATGCGGTGAGACTCTCCTGAACCTGCTGCTCGTGGGACTGCGGACGCAATCCCGCCAACCCTACGGGTGACCCCGTTTCGCCTTCGTGACCACCCTGTTTCGGCGAGGTAAACCGCCTCAGGGCGACGCCGTGGCGGCCGGCGAGGCGCCGCCGGAGGGCGACTCGAAGGCGTGCGTGCGCAGCGCGTCGTCGACGGTGACGATCGCGACCAGCAGGAAGGCCAGCAGTGCCAGCACGACCAGCGAGTCGCCGAGCCCGCGGGCCGGCACCGACCGGGAGCGGGGGTCCGTCGCCACGCGGGGGCTCGGCGCCCCTCGGCGAGCCTGCGCCGCAGATCCGTCCTCCTGCGAGGCCGCCGCCGCGGCCTCGAGCAGCACGCCGCGCGCCCGGACGAGTGCGTCGAAGCGCTCGGCGGCCTGCCGCCGCTGGGGGTCGCTCGCGTTCGGCAGCACGTCCGGATGCACGCGGCGGGCGAGCCGGAGGAAGGCCCGTTGCACGTCCGCGCCCGTCGCGTCCGCGGTCACGCCGAGGAGCGCCGCCGCCTCGCTCCGAGTCATCGGTGCGGCGCCGGACTCACCTGCGGACGGCGCGGATCTTCGTCGGGTCGATGCCCTTCGGCACGGGCAGGCCGGTGCCGAGCGATTCGAGACGGTTGCTGACCGCGAGGACCTCGGCGCGCGTCAGCTTCGGCTTCAGGCGCGTGAGCTTCCTGCTGATCTGATTCAGCCGGATGGCGCCGTCCTCGTGGGCGACGTGCAGCACCGTGACGGGCACGTTCGGCGCGACGCGACCGACCTTGCGCCGCTCCTCGTCCGCGAGCCGCTGCGTGCGCGCCTTCGGGCCCTCGACGATGAGGACGACGCCGGGCCGGCCGACGACCCGGTAGATCGCGTCGCGCGTGCGCCCGTTGACCGCGACCGGCACCTCGCTGCCACGCCAGCCGCGGCGCAGCGAGGTGCGCAGCACGGCGCCCACGGCGCCCGGCTGGCCCTCCAGCTGGGCGTAGGCCGCGCGCTCCGCTCTGCGGTTCATGATGATGAGCGCCACGAGCCCGCCGGCCACGACGCCGAGCAGGATGTAGAGGACGAGCGTGATGACGTTGCCCGCCGACAGCAGGACGGCGAGCGCGATGCCCACGAGAAGCGCGACCAGGAAGCCGAGCAGCATCCAGCGGGGCGCGGCGGGATCCGACCTCCGCGTCATCTGGAAGATCTGCCACATCTGCTTCACGCGGCCGGGCTCCTTGGCCACGCCGGCGTTTCCTCGCGCCATGGCCCCATGGTATCCGTTCCTCCCCAGCCCGCCGCGGATCCCTCGGGGCGATGCGCCGGGACACGCCGGCGCCCGCCACGGCCGCGGGCGCGCACGCTGGCGGCGTGACGGACGAGCTGGTCGGGTACCCGGTGCGGTCCCGCTTCCCGGAGGGCGACGCGGTCGCGGAGGGCGAGGACGGCCGCGCGGTGCGGCTCGTCCGCATCCCGCACGGCGACGAGGGCGCGGAGGCCGCCCTCGAGGCGTGGCTGCGCGCGGAGGGTGACCATGTCCAGGGCGTCGTCGACCTCGGGGCCGCGCCGAACGGCGACCTCGTCGCGGTGGTGCCGGAGGTGCCCGTCGGCCTCGTCGACCTGCTCGCGGCAGCGCCCCTCGACGCGGGGGAGGCGGTCACCGTGCTGGTCCCGATCACGGAGGCGCTGGCCGCCCTGCACGAGGCCGGGGCCGCGCACGGCGCGATCGGTCCCGCGGCCATCGGGCTGACGGCCGCGGGCGCGCCCGTGCTGCTCATGCCCCGAACCGCGACGCTCGTCGGCGCGACGAACGACGACCAGCGGGAGGCGGATCGGCGCGCGCTCGCCGACCTCGTCCGGCGCCTCCTGCCGCCGCCCCTGCCGGACGGCCTGCTCGCCGCGCTCGCGGAGGACCCCGCCGGGGCCGGGGTCGACCGGCTGTTCACGCTCGCCGAACCGTCGCCGGTGATCCTGGACCGGTCCGCGCCCCACGGAGAGCGGCGGTCGGGGATGCCGGCCCGCCTCGTCGCCCCGATGGGCGCGACGGTCCCCGTGGCGCGGTCGGGGGTGCACCGGGCGCGGCTGCCACGCCCGCCCGCCGGGCTCGGCGCGCTCCTCGGAGGCATCCGCAGCACCGCCGGGGGCGTCCGGCCGCGGGTGTGGATCGCGGCCTCGACCGTGCTCGCGGCCCTCGCGACGGCGCTCGTGCTGCTGCCGGCTCACGGCACCGCCGGGCACGCCGCCGCGGTCCGGTCGCCCGGGGGGAGGCCGGCGCCGGCCGGATCCATCTCGCCGACGGCGACCCGCGCACCGACCGAGACGACCGGCCCGGTCGCCTCACCCCCGCCCCGCACGACCGACCCCGTGCGTGCGGCGGCGGCGCTGCTCGACGCGAGGGCACGCTGCCTCGCCGGTGCCGGGTCGCGGTGCCTCGACGACGTGGACGCGCCGGGATCACCCGCCGACGCCGCCGACCGGGCGGCCATCGCCGCCGGTGTCGACGCGGTGCGACCGCCGCACGTCGGCCCCGTGCTGCTCAAGGCCTCCGGCTCGATCGCGGTGCTCGCGGTCGGGCCGTGCACCGTGCTCGAGATCCGGCTGCCGAGCGGCTGGCGCCTGCGCGACGTGGTCGCGCCGGCCGCCGCCCGGGCTCAGATGCCGAGCGAGCCCTCGAAGTCGCCCTCCTCGAGCCGTGCGCGCACGGCGGAGAGGAACCGCGCGGCGTCCGCGCCGTCCACGATCCGGTGGTCGTAGCTGAGCGCCAGGTACACGGTCGAGCGGATGGCGATCGACTCGGTGCCGTCGACCGTCTTCACGACCCGAGGAACGCGCTGCACGGTCCCCGTGCCGAGGATCGCGACCTGCGGCAGGAACACGAGCGGGGTGTCGAACAGCGCCCCGCGGGATCCGGTGTTCGTGAGCGTGAAGGTGCCGCCGGCGAGCTCGTCCGGCTTCAGCTTGTTGTCGCGCGTGCGCGCGGCGAGGTCCGCGATCTGGACCGCGAGCTCGGCGATGGACAGCGATCCGGCGTGCCGCACGACCGGCGTGAGGAGCCCCCGCTCGGTGTCGACCGCGATGCTGAGGTTCTCCGTGTCGGGGTAGACGACCGAGTCGCCGTCGACGGTCGCGTTGATGATCGGGTACTGCTGCAGCGCTTCGACGGCCGCGAGCGCGAAGAACGGCAGGAACGACAGCTTCTGGCCCGTCTTCTGCTGGAAGTCGCCCTTCACGCGGTCGCGGAGGTTCGCGACGGGCGTGACGTCGGCCTCGACCACCGTGGTGAGCTGCGCGGTCGACTGCATCGACACCACGGCGCGCTCGGCGACGACCTTGCGCAGCCGGGACATCTTCACGGTCGTCCCGCGCAGGGCGGACGGCTCGGCCTTCTCGCGAGGCGCGGCGGC
>DASYJR010000018.1:0-11419 GCA_035996305.1 Amnibacterium sp.
CGTCGATCCGACGGACGGGATCACCGCGATCGGGGAGCGCCGGCTGGTCACCCCCTCGCCCCCGCACGAGTCGTTCGACGAGGACCCGCTGCGGATGATGCGGGCGGCCCGCTTCACCGCACAGCTGGGGTTCACGCTCGACGCCCGGGCCGCGGCGGCGATGCGCGACCTGGTGGAGCGCATCGAGGTGGTGTCCCAGGAGAGGGTGCGGGACGAGCTGGTCAAGCTGCTCGCGACGGACGTGGCCCGCCCCGGGCTCGAGCTGCTCGTGGACACCGGGCTGGCCGACCGCGTGCTGCCCGAGCTGCCGGCGCTGCGCCTCACCGTGGACGCCCTGCACCGTCACAAGGACGTCTACGAGCACAGCCTCACGGTGCTCGAGCAGGCGGTCGACCTCGAGCATCAGCGGACGTCTCCGCAGGAGCACGGCGCCGACATCGTCCTGCGGCTCGCGGCGCTGCTCCACGACATCGGGAAACCGGCCACGCGGCGCTTCGAGGGCGGCCAGGTGACCTTCCACCACCACGACGTCGTCGGCGCGAAGATGGCACGCAAGCGGTTGAAGGCGCTGCGGTTCCCGAACGAGCAGGTCGAGCAGGTCGCGAAGCTCATCGAGCTGCACCAGCGGTTCTTCGGCTACGGCGACGCCCAGTGGACGGACTCGGCCGTGCGCCGGTACGTGCGCGACGCCGGCGACCTGCTCCCCCGGCTGCACATCCTCACCCGCGCGGACGTCACGACCAGGAACCCCCGCAAGGTGCGGCGTCTCGCTGCGGCGTACGACGACCTGGAGCGACGGATCGCCGAGCTGCGGGAGCAGGAGGCGCTCGAGGCCCTCCGTCCCGACCTCGACGGGGAGGCGATCATGCGGGAGCTCGACGTGCCACCCGGACCCGTGGTCGGCGAGGCGTACCGCTTCCTGCTCGAGCTGCGGCTCGACGAGGGACCGCTCGGTGCGGAGGAGGCCGCCCGCCGGCTCCGCGACTGGTGGCGGCAGCGCGGCTAGCCCCGCCCATCCGCCGTGCTCGGGATCGGACGGCGTATCGCAGGAGTTCCGTGGACCCGACGCGGCGTGGCGAGCCGGATGTCCTGGAGACGGCGGGAAGGGCAGCGCAGTCGACCGGGGCGCCGCGAGCCACTACGCTGTCGTGGTTGCCCGTACGGCCGGATCCGGTCGGGGCATGTGTCAGACCCTCCTGTCACGGAACGACCGTGACCGCATGAGACCAGAGGAGGTGGGGTAGTGACGCACAAGTACGAGCTCATGGTCATCCTGGACCCGAGCATCGATGAGAGGACGGTCGCGCCCAGTCTGGACCGGTTCCTGGGTGTCATCCGTCAAGACGGTGGCACGGTCGACAAGGTCGACATCTGGGGACGGCGCCGGCTGGCCTACGAGATCGACAAGCACTCCGAGGGCATCTACGCGGTGGTCAACCTGACCGCGACCGCGGCCGCCACGCAGGAGCTCGACCGCCAGCTGGGCCTCTCCGAGGCCGTGCTGCGCACCAAGGTCCTCCGTGCGGAGGAGGCCATCGCCCGGGTCGCCGAGGCCGAGGCCGAGGCGAAGCGCCCGGCCCGCACGCCGCGTCCCGCCGCGGCGAGGTAGTCGTGGCCGGCGAGACCATCATCACGGTCGTCGGGAACCTGACGAGCGATCCCGAGCTGCGGTACACGCAGAACGGGCTCGCGGTCGCGAACTTCACGATCGCCTCCACACCGCGGAACTTCGACCGGCAGGCGAACGAGTGGAAGGACGGCGAAGCGCTGTTCCTCCGCGCGAGCGTCTGGCGCGACTTCGCGGAGCACGTGGCGGGTTCGCTCGCCAAGGGCTCCCGCGTCATCGCGACCGGGCGGCTCAAGCAGCGCTCCTACGAGACCCGTGAGGGCGAGAAGCGCACCGCCATCGAGCTCGAGGTCGACGAGATCGGCCCCTCGCTCCGGTACGCGACCGCCCAGGTCACCCGCGCGAGCGGTGGCGGTGGCGGTGGCGGCCAGGGCGGCGGCGCTCCCCGCGGCCAGGTGTCCGCGGGCGGACCGGCCCGGCAGAACGACGACCCGTGGGGCGCCCCCGGCACCTCCGCGGGCGGCGGCGCGGGCGCGGACGGGTGGAGCGCGCCCGGCACGTACGACGACGAGACGCCCTTCTAGGTCTTCGATCCGTACACGGATCGAAGACGTCGTCGGCTGGTCCCCTTCGGGGCGGCGCGACGGCCCTTCGCTCCCGTTCTCGAGGATGGCTCGCGATCGGGCCGGCGGCTCCGTCAGGTGAGCCGGCCCCATCCCCGTTCGAGGTGGTCGACCACCTCCGCACGTTTCAGACATAGGTAAAGGAATCCACTGCAATGGCAGGAAAGTCGCGCGGCGACAGCCGCAAGCCGGCGCGGGGCAAGGGCGGCAAGCCCGTTGCTCCCGCGAAGCGCATCAAGGTCGGGGTGATCGACTACAAGGACGTCGCCACCCTGCGCAAGTTCATCTCCGAGCGCGGCAAGATCCGCGCACGCCGGATCACCGGCGTCTCGGTCCAGGAGCAGCGCCTCATCGCCCGCGCCGTCAAGAACGCGCGCGAGATGGCCCTGCTCCCCTACTCCGGCTCCGGCCGCTGATCGGGGGACGACATGTCGAAACTCATCCTCACGCACGAGGTCACCGGCCTCGGTTCGGCCGGTGACGTCGTCGAGGTGAAGGGCGGCTACGCCCGCAACTACCTCATCCCGAGCGGGTTCGCCGTGGCCTGGAGCCGCGGCGGCGAGAAGCAGGTCGACACGATCCGAGCCGCCCGCAAGGCGCGCGAGGCCGCCTCGCTCGAGGAGGCCCAGGCGCTGAAGGCGCGACTCGAGGCGCAGCCCGTGCGGCTCGCCGTGCGCACCGGGCAGGCAGGCCGCCTGTTCGGCTCGGTCTCGCCGTCCGACGTCGCCGACGCGGTGCAGGCCGCCGGCCTCGGCAGCGTGGACCGGCGCACGATCCAGTTCGCCTCGCCGATCCGCTCGACCGGCAGCCACGAGGCCTCCGTCCGCCTCCGCGACGACGTGACGGCCACCGTCACGGTGGAGGTCGTGGGCACCCGCTGAGCCTGCTCGCACCACCGACGAGGGCGCCGCTTCCGCTGTGACGGGGGCGGCGCCCTCGTCGTCGTTCCGGGGTCCGGCAGGCGCCGTTCCGCTCCGCCGGGCCGATGCCCGGGACGGGCCTCGGCGGCTACCACGGCGGCAGGCCGACACGCCATGCATGAACGTTCGACCATTAGTTGAAGGCAGTTATCCCCAGTCGTCCTGGGGATGAGCGGATCTGCTGGTCAGGACCGACTTACAGGCGGTTCACGAGATCGTCCGAACGTGGTTCTCCACAGGTGATCCACATGGGGACGAGTGTTCTCCGCGCGCGTCGTCCACACCCCTCTGCACACCCCGTCGATTACCGTCGACGCTCGCCGAGGCGGTGGGGACCGGTGTCGGGACGGGGTGGTACTCCTGGCACCGCGGGACGCGTTCGGCGCGATCCGCACCGCAGCGAGCCGCACGAAGGGAGGGACGACAGCATGTCGATGACGGAGTGGGACGTCGCTCCCGAGGCCTGGGACAGCCCGGGCGCGCAGCGGCGTGAGCGCACGCCGCCGCACAACCTCCTCGCCGAGCAGAGCGCACTCGGCGGCATGCTGCTGTCCACGGACGCGGTGGCCGACGTGCTCGAGGTCGTCGTCGGCGCCGACTTCTACGTGCCCAAGCACGAGGTCATCTTCAACGCGATCCTCAGCCTCTACTCGCGCGGCGAGCCCACCGACGCCATCGCGGTCGGGGACGAGCTCGTGCGCACCGGGGACGTGCAGCGCGCGGGCGGCGAGTCCTACCTGCACACGCTGACGAACATCGTGCCCACGGCCGCGAACGCCGGCTACTACGCGTCGATCGTCGCCGAGCAGGCCGTGCTCCGCAGGCTGGTCGAGGCGGGCACGCACATCGCGCAGCTCGGCTACGGCGCCGAAGGCGATGCCATGGACCTGCTCAACCAGGCCCAGGCCGAGATCTTCGGCATCGCCCGGGAGTCCGCCACCGAGGACTACGTGCCCCTCACGGACGCCGTGACCGTCGCCATCGACGAGATGGAGGCGGCGGCGGGCCGCGACGGCGCGATGACGGGCGTGCCCACCGGGTTCAAGCAGCTCGACGAGCTGACGAACGGCCTTCATCCCGGGCAGCTGGTGATCGTGGGCGCGCGTCCCGCGATGGGCAAGTCCACCCTCGCGCTCGACATGGCGCGGGCGGCGTCGGTGAAGCACCGGATGCCGACCATCTTCTTCTCGCTGGAGATGGGGCGCAGCGAGATCGCGATGCGCCTGATGGCCGCGGAGGCCACGATCTCCATGCAGGACATGCGCAAGGGCCGGCTCGGCGGCGACGACTGGACGAAGATCGCCGCGACCCGTGGCCGCATCAACGACGCACCGCTCTACATCGACGACAGCCCCAACATGAGCCTCGTCGAGATCCGGGCGAAGTGCCGTCGCCTCAAGCAGAAGGTGGGGCTGCAGCTCATCGTCATCGACTACCTGCAGCTGATGACGAGCGGCAAGCGCGTGGAGAGCCGCCAGCAGGAGATCAGCGAGTTCTCCCGTGCGTTGAAGCTGCTCGCGAAGGAGCTCGGCGTGCCGGTCATCGCGCTCTCCCAGCTGAATCGCGGTCCCGAGCAGCGCGCCGACAAGCGGCCGGCCCTCTCGGACCTCCGCGAGTCCGGGTCGATCGAGCAGGACGCCGACGTCGTGATCCTGCTGCACCGCGAGAGCGCCTACGACCGCGACCAGCCGAACCCCGACGCCGACCTCATCGTCGCCAAGCACCGCAACGGCCCCACGGACACGATCACCGTCGCGTTCCACGGCCGGTACTCGCGGTTCGCCGACATCGCCGTGGCGTAATCTTGGCCCCCGTGCTCGCGCCGCGAGGCGTGAGCGGAGGAGGTCGAACGGTGTCGACCGTGACCCCCGCCACTCCAGGTCGCGCCCCGCTGACGACGTTCACCGCGTTGCGCGCCGTCGTCGTCGCCGCGCTCGCCGTCGTGGTGACGTTCTCCGCCGACCACACGCCCCCGTTCGGGCTCGCGGTCTTCGGAGTCTTCGCCGTCGTGCAGGGCACCGTGATCGCCGCCGGGGTGCGCGGATTCGCGGTCTCGCGCGTCGGCCGGCTGCTCGTCCTGCTGCGGGGCGCCCTGCTGGTGGTGGTCGGCGCGCTCTCGGTCTCGCTGGTCGGGGGCGGCGGGGTCGGCGCGCTGCTCGCGGTCGAGATCGCCGGATTCCTCGGTGCCGGTGCGCTCGAGGTGCTCTCCGGCCTGCGCCGGGTGGACGCGTCGCCCGCGTCGCGGGACCTCGTCACCGTCGGCGGTCTCGAGCTGCTCGTCGGGCTGATGCTCGCGATCCTGCTGCCCGACTCGATCTTCGCCGTCGGTGTGCTGTCGGCGTGGGGCGCGATCGTCGCGGTCTACCTCGGCATCGCGGCGGTCTCCATCGCCCGGCGCGAAGGGGCGACCCGGTGACGCCGACTCGTCGTCAGCGCCTCAGGCCGCTCGAGCTGGTCGTCATGGCGGCCCTCGTCGCCGTGTTCGTCGGCGTCGTCGTGCTCGTCACGACGCGGGACCTCTCGCTCGCCGCGATCTTCGCCGGCGTCGCGTTCATCGCAGCGCTGCTGGTGCTCGCCATGCTGGCGCTGGTCGAGACGTCGGATCCGACGGATCCGTCCGACGGTCCCGTGCTGATGCGGGAGCGGAAGCGCCGCGACCGGAAGGACTGACCGGCCTCAGTCGTCGAGGTGGTCGACGAGCCGCGCCGCGAGGCCCGTGTAGGTGGCGGGCGTGAGGGCGGCGAGCCGCTCCTGGACGTCGGGCTCGAGATCGAGGCCGCGGACGAACGCGGCGAGATGTTCGGCCGTCACGCGGCGGCCGCGGGTGAGCTCCTTGACGAGCTCGTAGGGGTTGGTGAGCCCGCTGCGACCGGCCGCGATCTCCGCGCGGACCACCGTCTGGATCGCCTCGCCGAGCACCTCCTGGTTCGCCTCGAGCTGCGCCGCGAGCAGCGCCTCGTCCACGTCGACCTCGTCGAGGCCCCGGGCGAGGTTCGTCAGCGCGACGAGGGCGTGGCCGAGCCCGACGCCGATGTTGCGCTGCGACGAGGAGTCCGTGAGGTCGCGCTGCAGCCGGCTCGTGACGAGCGTGCGCTCGAGGGTGCCGAGCACGCCGGTCGACAGCTCGAGGTTCGCCTCCGCGTTCTCGAACCGGATGGGGTTGACCTTGTGCGGCATCGTCGAGGAGCCCGTGGCACCCTCGACGGGAAGCTGCCGCAGCGAGCCGTCCGCGATGTAGAGCCAGACGTCGGTGCAGAGGTTGTGCAGGACGCCGTTCACATGGATGAGCCGGCCGTACAGCTCCACCTGCCAGTCGTGGGACTCGATCTGCGTCGTGAGGGGGTTCCACGTGAGACCCAGGCCGGTCACGAAGCGGCGGGAGACCTCCTCCCAGTCGATGCCGGGCGCGGCGACCACGTGCGCGGCGTAGTCACCGCTCGCTCCGTTCGACTTGCCGACGATCTCGACGGCGAGCACGCCGCGACGCAGCCGCTGCAGGCGATGGGCGAAGACGGCGAGCTCCTTGCCCATCGTGGTCGGCGTCGCGGGCTGCCCGTGGGTGCGGGCGAGCATCGGGACGGCCGCCCAGGCGCGGGCCCGGTCGGTCAATCGCTCGAGCACCGCGTCGAAGGCGGGCAACCAGACGCCGAGCAGGGCGTCCTTCACGGTGAGCGCGACGGCGAGGTTGTTCACGTCCTCGCTGGTGAACGCGAAGTGGGCGAGCTCGGCCAGCCGGCCGAGGCCCAGCCCGTCCAGGCGGGCGCGGAGGAGGTACTCGACGGCCTTCACGTCGTGCCTGGTGCGTTCCTCGATCCGCGCCAGCTCGGCGACCTCCTCGTCCCCGAACGACGTGACGAGCCCGCGGAGCGCGGCGCGGTCCTCGTCCCCGAGGGGGGCCGTGCCCGCGACGCCCGCGTCGGTGAGGGCGAGCAGCCATTCCACCTCGACCTTCAGCCTGGCCCGGTTGAGGCCCGCCTCCGACAGGTGCTCCGCGAGCGGTTCGGTGACGGCGCGGTACCGACCGTCGAGGGGGGACAGCGGCTGGGCGGACAGCGGGGGCATGGCTCTCCTCGGGAGCGGGGGCACCCCATTCTGCCGGGCCGGACGGCGACGGCTCCTCCCCACCCGGGGCGGGACCGTTCCGCCGCCGCGACGCCGCCGTGCTCGCCGCTCCGTCGCGCCCAGGACGGCACGCTGCCGCGCGGGAGGAACCGATGCTCGAGCCGCCGTCGGCCGCCGCCGTGCTCGCCGC
The DNA here is from genome assembly GCA_035996305.1 of Amnibacterium sp. Taxonomy (GTDB): domain Bacteria; phylum Actinomycetota; class Actinomycetes; order Actinomycetales; family Microbacteriaceae; genus Amnibacterium. The sequence goes on from DASYJR010000018.1 coordinate 7,363, forward strand.
CACCGTGCGGGCGCTGGCGGCCGAGGCGGACGCCGTTCCGCTGCCCGAGGCGCTCCTCGACGGCTGGGCGTCCTTCGCGGCCCTCGACTACCAGGCCGCCGTCGCGCGTCTGACGATCGGCGTGCTGCGCGTGCGGGCCGCCCTGCACGATGCGGCTGCGGCACTCGAGGCGATCGGGTGAGCGCGCCGGGCGTCTCCATCGCGGGCGGCGGGTCGATCGCGGTCGACACCCTCGCGATGCAGGCCGCGGCGCGACGGCTGGACGCGCTGGCGGACCGGCTCGCCCCGCTGCGGGGACGCATCGAGGGATGCCTCGCCGATCCCGACTGGAGCGGGCTCCCCGCGGCGCGTGACGCCGTGGCGGAGGCCGCCGATCGTGCCCGGTCGGTCGCCGCGGAGCTGGCGGAGGCGACGGCCGGGCTTCGGACGGCGGCCGACCGGTACGGCGCCGTCGAGCACGCGATCGCGGCGGCGCAGCAGGCCGCCTGGGCCGGCGGCGCCGCGCTCGCGGGCGCGGTCACCCGCATCGGCTCGACGCTCGCGGGGCCCGGTTTCGTGCTGGTGGCGATGACGGCCGGCGGCATCCTGCTCGGCGCCGCAGCGCTCGGCACGACGGCACGCGAACTCGTCACCACCGGCCGGATCGATCCGCAGGTCGACCCCGCCGTGCTCGCCGACCTGCGTCGCGCCCTCTCCTCGAGCGACGACCTGGTCCGCGGCTTCAGCCTGACCGAGCGACCGACGGACGTCGCCCGGAACGACCCGGACTCCCCGTACGGCACGGCCGGCACCGCCGCCGCGCTCGCGGGGCTGCTGCCGGCCGGCGACCGGTCGATCGCGCTCGCCCCCTCCGTGCTGCCCGGCACGGTGTCCGGTCCTGGATCGCTCACGGAGCTCGGCGAGCGGACCCCCGAGGTGGAGCCGGGCGGTACGCAGCTGCGGATCGAGCGCTATCCCATGCCGGGCGGACGGTCGCGGTGGATCGTCTACCTCTGCGGCACCATCACCTTCTCCCTCGCCGCCGGCCCGGAGCCGTTCGACCTGCGCTCGGACGTGGTCGGCGTCGGCGGCCGGCCGAGCGACTCCGAGCGCGCCCTCGTGGCCGGGATGCGGGAGGCGGGCGTCGGACGGGACGAGCCCGTGCTGCTCGTCGGGCATTCGCAGGGCGCCCTCGACGCCGTCCGGCTCGCTCAGCGCGGCAGGTTCGACGTGCGGGGCGTGGTGACCCTCGGCGGCCCCACCGGCCAGCTCGTCGTGCCCGGCCACGTGCCGGAGCTGTCGGTCGAGCACGACGAGGACGTCGTGCCGGTGCTCGGCGGTCTCGCCGCCACCGGAGCCGCCGGCCTGCACCGGGTCGTCGTGCGTCGCAGCCTCTACGGCGGAGGGCCGCCGCCGGGCCCCCTGCTGGTGCCGTTCGGGGCCGGGGCGCAGCCGCACGCCCTCACCGCCTACCGGGAGACGCTGGCACTCGCCGCGGGGAGCCCGGATCCGCGGATCGTCGCCTTCGAGCGGGATGTCCGGCCGTTCCTCACGGCCTCCGACGGGCGGATCGTGCTCGTGCGGGCCGACCGCTGGGTCAGACCTCCTGGCGGCCGCCCAGGGGCCGCAGCAGGAGCCCGATGAGCCAACTGAGCACGGCGAGGACCAGCGCCCCGAGCACGCCCCACCAGAATCCTCCGACGACGAGCCCGAATCCCAGCAGGTCGCTGATCCACGCGACGAGCAGGAACAGCAGGCCGTTGACGAGCAGCGAGATGAGCCCGAGTGTGAGCAGGTAGAGCGGGAAGGCCACGATGCGGATGGCCGTGCCGAGCACGCCGTTGACCACGCCGAACAGGAGGCCGAGCAGGAGGTAGGTGAGCACGACCGCCACCGCGTCGCGCCCGTACGGCGAGACGTGCAGCGCGTCCCGTGCGCCGAACGCGGCGAACACGAGGGTCTCCAGCCAGAGCGCGATCGCGTTCCCGACCACTCGGACCACGAACCGGCGCATGGCACCAACTATGGCAGGGCGGGACGGGGCGACGACGGCGAAGGCTCCTAGGATCGTGGCCCATGAGCGACTCCCCGCCCGTGCGGCTCCGGCCGGAGATCGCGGCGCTCGCCGCCTACCGGCAGGGCTCGAACCCGCCGGAGGGCGGGTTCAAGCTCTCGTCGAACGAGAACCCGTTCCCGCCGCTGCCGCAGGTCGCCGAGCGGGTCGCCGCGGCCACGGCGCTGAACCGCTACCCCGACGGCGCCGCGGCCGCGCTCCGCGAGCGGCTCGCCCTTCGGCACGGCATCGACGCCGCGTCGATCCACGTGGCCGCCGGATCCGTCTCGTTGCTCGCCCAGTTCATCCAGGCGGCCGCTGGGCCGGGCGACGAGGTGCTCTACAGCTGGCGCAGCTTCGAGGCCTATCCCGGGCTCGTCACGGTGGCCGGTGCCACGAGCGTCCGCGTCCCGAACGACGTCGACGGCGCCCACGACGTCGACGCGATGATCGCCGCGGTCACCCAGCGGACGCGGGTGGTCATCGTCTGCACGCCGAACAACCCCACGGGCGCCGTCGTACCGAAGGCCGACTTCGACCGGTTGCTCGCCGCGCTGCCGGACGACGTGCTCGTGCTGCTCGACGAGGCCTACCGCGAGTTCTCCGCCGGAAGCGGCGGTGCGGACGGCGATGCGATCGTCGCCGCCCAGCGGGAGGGACGCCGGCGCAACGTCGTGGTGCTCCGCACCTTCTCGAAGGCCTGGGGCCTCGCCGCCCTGCGGATCGGCTACGCGGTCGGCGATCCCGCCGTGCTCGCCGGAGCCCGCTCGACCGCGATCCCGCTGTCGGTGACCGAGCCCGCCCAGCTCGCGGCGCTCGTCTCCCTCGACCACGAGGACGCCCTGCTCGAGCGCGTCGATGCGATCGCTGCGCGGCGGGACGCCGTCTGGCGGGCGCTCGTCGAGCAGGGATGGGCCGTCCCGCGCCCATGGGGCAACTTCGTGTGGCTGCCGATCCCCGGGGACGAGGGCGAGGCCGCCCGGGTCTTCCACCGGCGTGGGCTCACGGTGCGGGAGTTCGCCGGCGAGGGCCTCCGCGTGAGCATCGGCGAGCAGGAATCCGTGGGGGATCTGCTGCGTGCGGCGCAGGAGGTTGTGGACATCCGACAGGCGGGCCGTCCCGAGCCGTCGGTACTGTAGGCCCGGGCCGCGTGAGGCCGAGAGCGATCCGGAGCAGTCCTGCGCCCGGGGCGAGGAGTGGCGTGGCGTCGACCGGTCCCACCGTCCGCATCATCGGGGACGACGGTGTCATCGCACCGACGGAGGCCGCCGAGCCGTACCTGGAGGCCGCGACCGCCCTCGACGAGGACCGCCTCGTCGGCTTCCTGACCGACATGGTGCACACCCGCACCGTCGATGTGGAGGCCGCGAACCTGCAGCGGCAGGGTCATCTCGCCCTCTGGGCCCCGAGCTACGGGCAGGAGGCCGCGCAGATCGGATCCGCGCGCGCCGCCCGGGCCCAGGACGCGATCTTCCCCGCCTACCGCGAGCACGGGGTCGCCCTGGTCCGCGGCGTCGAGCCGGTCGACATCGTGCGGATGATGCGCGGCGTCACGCACGGGGGCTGGGATCCCGCCGCCCACGGCAACTTCCGGCCCTACACGCTCGTCATCGGGTCGCAGACCCTCCACGCGACCGGCTACGCGATGGGCATCCGCCTCGACGCGCCCGCGTCGGGGGACCCGGAGCAGGACGAGGCGGTGCTCGTCTACTTCGGCGACGGCGCGACCGCGCAGGGCGACACGAACGAGGCCTTCGTCTTCGCCGCGAGCTACCGGACACCCCAGGTGTTCTTCCTGCAGAACAACCATTGGGCGATCTCCGTGCCGGTGACGCGTCAGTCGCGCACCCCCCTGTACCTCCGCGCCTCGGGCTTCGGCATGCCCGGCGTGCAGGTGGACGGCAACGACGTGCTCGCCGTCTTCGCGGTGACCGGGACGCTGCTCGACGACGCGCGCGCGGGCCGCGGTCCCGCCCTCATCGAGGCCCTCACGTACCGGATCGGTGCCCACACCACGGCGGACGA
>DASYJR010000019.1:0-10159 GCA_035996305.1 Amnibacterium sp.
GTGCCGAGGAACGAGTTCCCGACCGTCTGCGCGTCGAAGTGCGGCACGAGCCTCGGGTCGTGGGCGAGCGACACGAAGGCGGGATCGGGGCCGCCGAGACCGGTCGGGTAGGTGGAGGTGAACGTGGCGCCGCTCTCGAAGGCCGACCGGTACTGCCCCACGATGCCGCCGTCGGACCGCAGCACGAGGGTGTCGACGTCGCCGGCACGGAGCTGCGCCAGCAGCGTGCCGTAGGAGACCGCCTTCGCCGCCGGCGAGCCGAACACCGGCAGGAAGAGGAACAGCAGGGTGAGCAGCAGCCCGAGGGGGATGAGCCACTGGCGCCAGCCCGGCGGCTTCCTGGGCGCCGGTGCGGGTGGGCGATCGCCGGGCGGTCCCGATCGGGCACGAGCGGTCATGGGAACCTCCTCGACGGACGTCCACCATCCCACGGGCGCCCGCCGAGAACCATCCGCATCCCGACCTCCGGTCCGCCCGACGGTCCGGAGGCGCCGGCGCCGGATCGGCCGTCCCCGGCGACGGCCGGCGGACGCGTCAGCCGACGGGGAACCAGCCCTCGGGCGGCTCCTCCTTGCCGGACTGCGCGAGCCACTGATCGGCCTGCTCCTGCAGCGCGGCGATCACCCGGAAGATCTGCTCCGCGGGCAGGCGCACGCGCGCCGCGACCTTCGCCGAGACCACCGGGACGGCCTGCCCGTCCGGGCCGAGCTGCTGCTGCGACGGCGGCGCGACGAGGGAGAGGAAGTCGATCACGAAGCTCGTCGGGTTGTGCCAGACCGCGGCGAAATCGGCGAACACGCCGATCTCCTGCTCCGCCGGGAGGTTGACGGCGATCTGGGGCGGCTGCTGCGGCTCGTCGGTCACCCGGCCGACGCTAGCGGGCGCAGATGCAGGCCGGGTGCCCGTCCGCAGCCGTCCGCTCGCTGACCCGGTCCGGAGGGGGGCCCGATAGCCTCGACCCGTGGAGCTCGCGGTCTACGCGGTGCTCGCGGTCGCGGTGATCGTCGCCGTCGCGGCGTTCGCACCGCGCCTCGGCGTCGCCGCGCCGATCGTCCTCGTCCTGGTCGGGGTGGGGCTGTCCTTCCTGCCCGGCATGCCCGCGGTGGAGGTCGAGCCGCAGCTGATCCTCGACGTCGCGCTGCCGCCGATCCTCTACGCCGCCGCGATCAGCCTGCCGCTCGCGGACTTCCGGCGGAACGTCCTGCCGATCGCGAGCCTCTCGGTGATCCTCGTGCTGATCACGGCGTTCGGCGCCGGGTTCGTGCTGTTCGCGCTGCTGCCGAACCTGGCGCTCGCGCCGGCGATCGCGCTGGGCGCGGTGATCAGCCCGCCGGACGCGGTCGCCGCCACGTCCGTGGGTCGGCGGCTCGGCCTTCCGCCCCGCCTGCTCACCGTGCTCGAGGGCGAGGGGCTCGTCAACGACGCCACGGCGCTCGTGCTGCTCCGGTCGGCCTCGGCGGCCGCCGCCGGCAACCTGCTCACGCCGTGGGCACTCGGCCGCGACTTCGTCTTCGCAGCCGTGGTGGGGGTGGCGGTCGGCCTCGCCGCCGGCTTCGTGACGATGGCCGTCCGGACCCGCCTGTCGGATCCGGTGCTCGACACGGCGGTCTCCCTCGCCGTCCCGTTCGTCGCCTTCGTGCCGACGCAGTTCTTCGGCGCCTCCGGCGTGCTCGCGGTCGTGGTCGCCGGCCTCTACACGAGCCACGCCGCCCCGGCCGCGCTCACCCCGCAGGCGCGGATCAGCGACCGGATCAACTGGCGCACGATCCAGTTCCTGCTCGAGAACGGCGTCTTCCTGCTCATCGGGCTCGAGCTGCGCACGCTGATCGAGCACGTCGATCCGAACGTGTTCGGGTTCGGGCCGACGATCCTCGTCGCGCTCGCGGCGACGCTCGCGCTCGTGCTCATCCGGCTGGTCTGGATGGTGCCGCTCGTGCTCGCGCTGCGCGCCCGCGCCGCCCTCGCCGAGCGCACCCTCCTACGGCAATGGCTCGCGTTCGACCACTACCGGCGGTCGCGGCGCGGACCGATCGCGACGCGCCTCTGGCATCGGGCGGAGCGCGCGTATCCGCGTCGCAGGGCGGATCTCGAGGAGCTGCGGCGCGACGGGGTGACCGCGAAGGGCGGGCTCGTGCTCGGCTGGTCCGGGATGCGCGGCGTCGTCACCCTCGCGGCGGCGCAGTCGCTGCCGAAGGGGACGAACTACTACCCGCAGCTCGTGCTCATCGCGTTCATCGTCGCGGTGCTCACCCTGGTGGTGCAGGGCGGCACGCTCCCGGCGGTGATCCGCCTGCTCGGGGTGCGCGGCACGGAGGCCGCCGACGACCAGCGCGAGCTCGCCGCGCTCCTCGACGAGCTCGGCTACGCCGGGCTCGCGGCGCTGGACGAGGCGGCCGCGGACCTCGACGGCGTCGACGACGTCGATCCCGCCGTGCTCGACCGGGTGCGGCAGTCGTCGTTCCTCCGCGCGGAGGCGGCGTGGGAGCGGTCGCGCGGGCCCGGGGTGCCCCTGCACGAGACGCCGAACCGGCTCTACCGGCGGCTGCGCCTCGCGGTGGTGCAGGCCGAGCGGGAGCGGCTGCTCGACGCCCGGCGACAGGGCGAGTACTCCTCGCACGCGCTGCTGCAGGCACAGGCGCTGCTCGACCTCGAGGAGTCCCGGCTCTCGCCCGCCCGCTGACGCCCCGCGCCTCGACGCCCGACAGCCCGGCACGGCCCAGCACGGCCCAGCACTCCAGCAGGACGAGATCGCTTCAGCAGGACGAGAAGGCCGATCTCGTCCTGCTGGAGCGATCTCGTCCTGTCGGCGTGCTCATGCGGCGGTCGGCGGTCAGGACGGAAGGGCGATGCTCCGCTCGAGCGCCTCGGCCGTCTCGAGGATCGGGCCGACCGCCTCCTCGGGCACCACGACGAGCTCGTGCACGTCCGCGTCGTCGCTCTCGAGGATCAGCAACCGGTACCCGTGCCCTTCGAGCACGCGGTCGGCCTCGCGGACGGCGTCGTCGAGGTCGTCGGTGTCGGTGACGCCGCCGAGGTCGGGCTGCAGCCGGAACACCCGCGGCAGCTGCGCGAGCGCATCGGCGAGCTCCATCCCGGTGTCCTCCGCCTCGAGCGAGGCGAGGGCACCCGCGTCATCGAGGCCGTCGAGCAGCGCGTCCCACGGATCGCCGTCCGGCTCCCCGAGCGCCGCCTCCACGGCCGGCAAGAGCTGCTCGTCGTCGTCGAGCAACGAGCACAAGCGGTCCCAGAGCGCCTCGGTGTCCATCGGACCCATTGTCCCGGCATGTCGGCGGCGATCGCTCAGGGGGCTCCCGGTGTGCGGATCCAGAACCGGTCCTCCGTCCCGATCCCACCGGCCGACTCCCCGCCGTTGGCGAGGATCACCCGTCGCGAGGGCTCGTTGGCCGCATCGCAGGTGACGAGCACGCGGTCGAGCCCGATCGCGGCCGCCTCCTGCAGGCCGGCGGCGAGCATCCGCGTCGCATGGCCCTGCCGTCGCCACGGGAACACGACGTGGTACCCGATGTGGCCGCCGACCTCGGCCAGCTCGTGGGTCAGGGTGTGCCGCAGCACCAGCGTGCCCAGGTAGTGCTCGCCGGACACCCACCAGAAGACCGTGGACGGGACGCCCCAGCGCTTCCGCACGCCTCGGCGGTCGGCGGCGAAGGCGGCGAAGTCACGGCTCGCGCCCTCGAGCCAGCCGGTGTCGGTCCCGCGGTAGCGGCAGTCCGCGAGCTCGCCGGTGAGGTACGAGACGCGCACCCGCTCGTCCGGCGGGGCCAGATGCGGAGGCTCGGGGAGGACGATCACGCCCACACCGCCAGCCGCTGCGACCGCCGGATCTGCTCGCGGCTCCGGTCCGGGGTGGAGACCCGGACGGCCGGCCGGCCGAGCATGCCCACCCGCAGGTCGAGTTCCGCCACCGTCGTCCTCCTCGTCGCGTCGTCGCCGCCGCCTGCGGAGCGTAGCCCGGGCCCCCGGCGGTTCAGGCCAGCAGGAGGTGCAGCTCCTCGACCTCCGCGCCGCCCCGGCGCGAAGCCGCTGCCACGGCCGACCGGCACGAAGCCGGCCCGTCGCAGCACCGGCGGCGGAGCGGAGGACGCGCGCCGGTTCGCCCGCGGCGTCCCCCACACCGCACGGACGGCCGGCGGAGCGGTCGGCGCCCACGATCGCGCGGCTCGTGGAGCGGCTCGGCACCCCGCCCGTCTACCGGGCCGCACGGCGCCGGGCGACCATCGAAGCTGCTCGTCGAGCCCCGGCCGGCTGAGCGCTGCGGCAGGGGCCCCCGGCGCGGCATCCTCGCCCGACGACACGCCGCCGCCACACTCCCCATCGTGACGATGACCGAGACGACGGTCGCCCGCTGGCTGACGGTCGCCGTCGGCGGCGGCCGCGGCGACGAGGCGCCGGTGAGCCGACGACGCCTCGTGGTGCGCGTGCTCGCCCTCGCCCTGCTCGTGGCCGGCGTGGTGATGCTGGCCGGCGGCCTGGTCGCGCAGCGCCTCGCCGACGCCGAGGCGGTGAGCACCGCGAGCGCCCGAGCCGAGATCCTGGCGACCGACGTGGGGCAGCCGGCGCTCCGGAACGGGCTCGTCGACGGCGACCCGGGTGCGATCACGGCGCTCGACGTGATCGTGCACGCCCACGTCCTCGGTCCCGGCATCGCCCGGGTGAAGGTCTGGAACCGGGCCGGCCGGATCGTCTACTCGGACGAGTCCCGACTCATCGGCTCGACCTTCGGGCTCGGCGACGACGAGCAGGCCGCCCTGAAGTCGGGCGGCACCCACGCCGACGTCTCGAACCTCGACCAGCCGGAGAACGTCTACGACCGCTCGAACGGGCCGCTCCTCGAGGTGTACCGCGCCGTGCACACCCCCGACGGCACACCGCTGCTGTTCGAGGTCTACTTCAAGTACGACGCCGTGCGGGCGGACGCCGGCCGCATCTGGCTCGGGTTCGCCGCGGTCACCGGCGTCAGCCTCCTGCTGCTGCTGCTCGGTCTCCTCCCGGTCTTCCGCGGCCTGCTCCGCTCCCTCGCGCATGGGCGCATGCAGCGCGAGCTGCTGCTGATCCGTGCGCTCGACGCCTCGGACTCCGAACGCCGCCGTGTCGCGGCGCTGCTCCACGACGGGCCGGTGCAGGACCTCGTGGGAGCCGGCTACCACCTCGGCGCGGCGAGCAGCGCGGTGCGGGGAACCGAGGCCGCCCAGATCCTCGACTCGGCCGAGACCACCGTGCGCGGCACCGTGCAGAGCCTGCGCGCCCTGCTCGTCGACATCTACCCGCCCACGCTCGACCGGGCCGGCCTCGCTTCGGGGCTCGAGGACCTCGCGGCGGGCGCGCGTACGCGCGGCCTGCGGGTCTCCGTGGTGGTCGATCCGCGGGTGGACCTGTCGCAGGACGGCGAGCGCCTCGTGTTCCGCGTCGCCCGCGAGGCGATCGCGAACGCCGCGAAGCACGGCGAGGGCGCCCCGATCTCGGTCGGCCTCGCCCACGAGGGCGGCCGGACCGTGCTCACCGTGCACGACGACGGCCCCGGCTTCGACGCGGAGGCGCTCCTCTCGAAGCCGAGGACCGCGCACTTCGGGCTGCGGCTGCTCCGCGACGCCGTGAGCGACGCGGGCGTCGACGCCGAGCTGTCGCTGCGCAGCGCCCCGGCGGCGGGCACGACCTGGCGGCTCACGATCCGCGAGTGACGCGCACCCGGACGACGGGCCGCTTCGGGCGGAACGGGCGTCCGATGACGCCCGTCAGCGCCCGAACCGGCCCGCGGGCCGGACGAGATCAGTGGCCGATCGCGTCCAGGGCGGCGATGTCCTCGGCGGACAGCCGGAAGTCGACGTCCGCGGTCTCGCGGATGCGCGACGCGGTCGTCGACTTCGGCAGCGGGAGCACGTCCTTCTCGAGCAGGTAGCGGATGCACACCTGCGCGACCGACTTGCCGAGGCGCCTCGCGATCCGCGCGACGTCCTCGTCGTCGAGCAGCTCGCCGGTCGCGAGCGGCGAGTACCCCTCGACGAGGATCTCGTGGTCGCGGCAGTAGGCGGTGGCCTCGTCCTGGGTGTTGCCGACGAACCACCGGATCTGGTTCGCGTGCGGCACGACGTCCGTCGCGGCGGTGAGCGACTCCAGGTCGTCGACCTCGAAGTTGCTGACGCCGATCGACCGCGCGCCGCCCTGGTCGTAGAGCTCCTCGAACACCTTCCAGACCTCGATGTTGCCGGCGCGATGGTCGGTGCCGATCGCGCTCCACGGCCACGGCGCGTGGATGAGGTAGAGGTCGACCGGCCCGAGGTCGAGCGCGGCGGTGGAGCGCTGGAAGGCGCGGCGGGCGCCTGCGGCGTCCTTGACCTCGGCCGGGCACTTCGTGGTGACGAAGATCTCGTCGCGGTCGACGCCGCTGTCCTTCACCGCCCGCCCGACGCTCTCCTCGTTGCCGTACGCGAGCGCCGTGTCGATGTGGCGGTAGCCCACCCCGAGCGCGGTGCGGACCGAATCGTAGGTCGCCGGCCCGTTCGGGATCTGCCAGGTGCCGAACCCGATCTTCGGGATCTCGACCCCGTTCGACATGCGAAAGGTGTCCGTCAGTGCGCTCATGCTGATTCCCTCCTGCGTGGACGACCCGTCATGCTTCCAGGCCGACCTGTGGGGCGGCTCCCCTAGGCTCCCCGGATGCGGATGCGCCTCGAAGTCGTCCCCCTCCCGGTCTCCGACGTGGACGGGAGTCTCGCGTTCTACCGCGACAGGGCCGGCTTCGTGCTCGACCACGACGTGCGGCCGGGCGGCGCGATGCGGGTCGTGCAGCTCACGCCGCCCGGGTCGGCCTGCTCGATCGTGTTCGGCGTCGGGATCACCGACACGTCGGTGCCGCCCGGATCGGTGCGCGGGCTGCACCTCGTCGTCGACGACGCGGAGGGTGCCCGCACCGCGCTGCTCGCCCGCGGTGTGGACGTCGGCGAGGTGCAGGACCTCGGCGGCGTGAAGTACGCCCACTTCGCGGATCCCGACGGCAACTCGTGGGCGCTCCAGGAGATCACCTCCAGGGCGCTTCCGATCTAGGGCGGCCCGTGCCTAGGAGCCCGGCTCCTCCCGGGCCACCCGCACGGTCCGCAGCGTCGGATCGCCGGGGTCGGGCAGTTCCATGCCGGCCGCGACGCCGCTCGTCAGGTAGTCGACGACGGCCTGATTGATGCGCTCGCCGGGCAGGGCGACGGGGATGCCCGGCGGGTACGGCGTGATCTGCTCGGCCGCGATGCGGCCGACGGCGTCCGCGACGGGCACGACCTCGACCGGACCGAAGAACGCGTCCCGAGGCAGCATGACGGTCTCCAGCGCGAGGTCGGCCTGCGACGGCAGCCGCACCGGCGACGGCTTCGGCAGCTCGGCCGCCGCGCCGGCGAGGTGCCGCAGTCCGGTCAGCAGGCGCTCCGCGGTGTCGTCGTCGTCCGCGGTCGAGAGCACCGCCTCGATGTGCCGATGGTCGCTCGTGCCGAGGTCGATCCGCTCGTGCTCCCGAAGCCAGTCGGCGGCCTGGTAGCCGCTGATGCCCAGCCGGTCCAGATCGATGAGCACGTGCAGGATGTCGAGGTCGTGCGAGGCCTCCTCGTGCACGAGCTCCTTCTCGAGCACGTGCAGTCCGTCGATCCCGTCCACCTCCGCTCGCACCCGGCGGGCGAGATCGAGCGCGGACCCGAGCAGCTGCTCCCCCTCCAGCACCATCCGGCGGCGCCACGCGTCGAGGCCGGCGTAGATGAGCACGTTGGCGCTCGTCGTCGCGAGCACGTCCGCGCACTGGCTGAGCCGCGTCGGATCGACGAGCTCGCCCTGCAGGTGGTAGACGGAGCCCTGCTCGAACCCGAGGCCCATCTTGTGCACGCTGACGACGCAGATGTCGGCGCCCGCGTCCATCGCCCAGGTCGGCAGGTCGCCGTGGAAGGGCAGGTGGGCGCCCCACGCCTCGTCGACGATCAGCGGCTTGCCGCGTCGATGGCAAATGTCGACGATGGCCGCCAGGTCGGCGCAGGTGCCGTACGGCGTCGGGCTGACCACGAGTGCGGCGGACGCGTCCGGATACCGCTCCCACATGGCCTCGACCGTCTCCGGCGAGGGCGGATGCGCCATGTGCTGGTCCTCGTCGTACCGCGGCTGGATCCACCGGGGCTGGAGGCCGGAGAGCACGAGGCCCGATGTGACGGACTTGTGCGAGTCCCGCCCGATCAGGATCTCCCCCTCACCCCGCGTGACGGCGAGGATCGCCGCCTTCACGGAGAGGGAGCTGCCGCAGGTCGAGAAGAACGCGTGGTCGGCCCCGACGGCCTCGGCCATCAGCTCCTGCGCGGTGCTGAGGTAGCCGTTGGACGACATGCGGTCGTCCAACCCGGAGCTGGCGAGCAGGTCGCCGCGGAACGGGTCGCGTCCCAGCACCTCCAGCGTGTACGCGTCGATCCCGCGATCGAGCCGATGCCCCGGCGGCGTGAACCCGTACCGGTCGAGACGGTGGTACTCCGCGATGCCGTCGAGGATCGGCGCCTGCTCCTGGTTCATGCCCCCAAGGTCCCGGCTTCAGGTGTGCCGGTCCTGAACTCCTCCGGTGTGCGCGTCGAGTGCGGCGGGAGCACCTGCTCCCCCGTCGTGCGCTCCACCGCCATGCGCACGACCTCGCCCAGATGCTTCGGGCCCCGGTAGGCGCGGCGCTGCGCGTCCGCCCCCGTTCCGCTCGTGACGATGGATCCGAGCCCGTCGAGCACCAGCCGGTCGTCCCCGGTCGCCTCGAGCGCGGGCAGGACGCGGGCGAGCAGCCGCCCGATCACGGCGACGGCGGGCGCCTGCAGGCCGCTCAGCGGGTCGACGAGGGTGCCGCGGATGCCGCAGAGCGCCGCGTGCCAGGACGCGAGGCGGAGCAGCGCGGTGGGCACCTCCGGCACGGAGTCGCCCGCCCGCCACTCGCCCACGGCGGTGTCGACCATCGCCCGCACGAGCGCGGCGACGGTGGCGGTGACGCCCACGTCGAGCGGCACGTCGGCGACGCGCACCTCGACGGTCGGGTTGTTCCGGGAGAGACGGGCGGCGAAGTAGAGCATCCCCGCATCGAGCACCACGCCGGCGTCGAGCAGCCGCTGCTCGAACGCGCGATAGGCCTGGAGGCTCCCGAAGACGTCGGTCGGCCCGGCGCACGGCCACTCGTTCCAGGCGATGGTGCGCCAGCTGGCGTGCCCGGTGTCCTCGCCCTGGCAGAACGGCGAGTTGGCGGTGAGCGCGACGAGCACGGGCAGCCATGGCCGGATGCGATCCAGGACGGCGACGCCCTCCTCGGGCGAGTCGATCCCGACGTGCACGTGCAGGGCGCAGGCCAGGCTGTGGCGTGGCAGGGCGCCGTACGCGCCCATCATCGTCTGGTAGCGGCGCGACGTCGTCGGATGCGGCTGCGCGGGCAGCGGGGACGCGGCCAGCGCCGCGACGCGGGCTCCGGCGGAGCGGGCGGCGACGTCGGCCGCAGTGCGCAACGCGGCCGCCTCCTGCGCGAGCTCCACCGCGTCGACCGTCGGCCGCGTGACCGCCTCGATCATCTCCTGGTGCATCTCGGCGGTGAGCGCGCCCCCGCCCCGGCGGCCCGCCCGCTCATCCGCCTCCAGCACCTGCGGGGCCACGGGCAGCGGCCGCCCGCTGCTGCCGTCGACCAGCAGCAGCTCCTCCTCGACACCGAATGTGCGCATGGCGTCACTGTGGGGAGCACAGTCTGGGGATCGGCGGGGGTTGCCGGATCGGTCCGCGCGAGGTATCGGGCGCGCGGATGAAAGAGGTACGGGGGCGCCTCGCCGGCCCGCGCCTCCCGGCGAACCTGAGCGTCCGTCCCGGATCGGCTCGGATCCGCGCTCTTCAATGAACGGCCGCCGGTGCGACGCCGGCGACCGGACGGAGGGGACATGTGCGGGATCGCCGGAGAGATCGCGAACGCGGGCGCCAGGGTGGACGTCGGCGGCGTCCGTGCGATGACGGGGACGATGGCCGACCGCGGACCCGACGGATCCGGGTTCTGGACCGACGGACGCGTCGCGCTCGGGCACCGCCGGCTCGGGATCATCGACCTCACCGACGCGGGCTCCCAGCCGATGGAGGCCCCGGGTCTCGTCGTGGTCTTCAACGGCTGCATCTACAACCA
>DASYJR010000020.1:0-3688 GCA_035996305.1 Amnibacterium sp.
CGACGTGTTCGAGCTGCGTCCGCGCATCGGGTTCGCGTCGACGGCCATGGCGAAGCGCATCCCCGCCTCGGAGACGGTGCTGGACGTCGTGCTCACGGCCGCGTACAGCGTCACCGGGCGATGGAGCGAGCAGTACGAGGACATCGACGTGCGGCGCGCCCAGCGGGTGCTCGCGGAGTGGCGGCTGGACCACCTCGGCGACCGCCGGTTCGGTGACCTCTCGGACGGCGAGCAGAAGCGGGTGCAGATCGCCCGCGCCGTGATGACGGACCCGGAGCTCCTGCTGCTCGACGAGCCGGCGGCCAGCCTCGACCTCGGCGCCCGCGAGGAGCTCCTGCAGCTGCTCGGCGGCTACGCCAGCGCGCCGGCGGCGCCGGGCATGGTCATGGTGACCCACCACGTCGAGGAGATCCCGGTGGGCTTCACCCACGCGCTGCTGCTGCGGCAGGGCGCCGTCGTCGCGGCCGGCCCGATCCCCGAGACCATCACCTCGGAGCGGATCGGCGAGACGTTCGGCCTGCCGGTCGAGATCACGGAGCAGGACGCCCGCTACGCGGCCCGCGCCACCTACACCGCCTGATTCCTGAACGTACCTCTGGTAGCCTTGGCGGTCGGCCGCTCCGGGACTCGGGGTCGGCCGCACCACGGCTCCGAAGGTGGGCCGTCCTCGGAACGGGAGCCGAGGCCGTCGCATCGGCCTCGTCGGACTGCCCACGACCCGCGCCGCAGCAGCGGCGGCGCGGAAGGAGAACGAAACGCATGAAGAACGGCATCCACCCCGAGTACCGCCCCGTCGTGTTCCGCGACCTCGCGTCCGGTGAGACCTTCCTCACGCGGTCGACGGTGGGCTCCGGCAAGACCATCGAGTGGGAGGACGGGAACACCTACCCCGTCATCGACGTCGAGATCTCGTCGGCCTCGCACCCGTTCTACACGGGCAAGCAGCGCATCCTCGACTCCGCCGGCCGCGTCGAGAAGTTCAACCAGCGCTTCAAGAACTTCGGTCGCTGAGCCTCACCGGCACCGGTCCCGTCCGGGCGGCGGCGCCCGAGCCGCCCCTCCGCGCCGAACCCTCTCCAACCCTGCGGCGCGCCGCCCTGGCGCGCACGCCGGTGCTGCTCGCCGCCGCGACGCTGCTCGTGGTGCTGCTGGCCCTGTCGCCCGCCTACGGCTACCACCGTGACGAGCTCTACTTCCGGCTGCTGCCGGTCGCGTGGGGGTACACGGACCAGCCGCCGCTGACGCCGCTGCTCGTCCACGGCATCTCGCTGCTCGTCGACACCGTCTGGGCGATCCGGATCCCGGCCGCCCTCGCCGCCGCCGCCTCGGTCGTCGTGGTCGCCGCCATCACCGCCGAGGTCGGCGGCGGACGTCGCGCGCAAGCGCTCGCCGCGTGGGGATACGGGTTCGCGGACTTCACCCTGCAGCTGGGTCACGTGATGCTCACCGCGTCGCTCGACCTGCTCGTCTGGCCGCTCGTCCTCCTGCTCGCGCTGCGCGCCGTGCTGCGGGACCGCCCCGCGTGGTGGGTGGCCGCCGGCCTCGTCGCCGGTGTCAGCCTCTACAACAAGCTGCTGGTCCTCGTGCTGCTCGCGGGGCTGGCGGTGGGTCTGCTCGCAGTGCGGGCGCCCCGCCGCACGTGGGCGTGGGCGGTCGGCGGGGGGCTGCTCACCGTCGTGGTCGGGGCACCGAATCTGGCCTACCAGGTCGTGCACGGCTTCCCGCAGCTCGCGATGGGGTCGGCGCTCTCCTCGGCCAACGGCATGCTCGTGCGGCCGTTCGTGGTCCCGTTCCTCGGGGCGCTGCTCGGCCCGACCCTCGTCCCGTTCTGGCTGGCGGGCCTCGTCGCGATCGCCCGGCGTCCCGGCTGGCGCCCGCTCCGGCTGCTCCCCGCGACCTTCGCGACCGTCGTGGTGCTCGTCATCGCGATGGGCTCGCAGTTCTACTACTGCTACGGGGTGCTCGCCGCGGTCTTCGCGGTCGGCTGCATCCCGGTCGTGGAATGGGCCGAGACCCGCGGGCGCCGCCGGCTCGTGATCGCGGCCGTCGCGATCAACGCGGTGACCTGCGCCGTCGTCTCGCTGCCGATCGTGCCGCTGCCGGTGCTGGGGCTGACCCCCATCCCCGCGTGGGACAAGGTGGCCCGCGACCAGGTCGGCTGGCCCCGGTACGCCGCGGAGGTGGCCGCGGTGAATGCCGCCCACGCGCCGCGTGCGATCGTGCTCACCGCCAACTACGGGGAGGCGGGCGCGATCGAGCGCTTCGCCCCCGACCTGGCGACCCGCGTCTACAGCGGTCACAACGGCATGCACGGCCTGCCGGCGCCGGCCGCCGGCACACGGACGGTCGTCGCCGTCGGCCGCGGGATGTCGTGGCTGCGGGGCTCCTTCGGCAGCTGCCGGACCGTCGCGCACCTGGACAGCGGCCTCGACGTGCACAGCGAGGAGCAGGGTGCACCCGTGCAGGTGTGCACGGGCCGCACCGCGTCGATGCGGGCGATCTGGGCCCGCACCGCCCACCTGGGCTAGGCGCCGGTCAGCGGCACGGCCACGCGCCCGAGGTGGTGAAGGCCGGGTCGTGGGTGCGCTGCATGTACTCCTCGAAGCGGGCGGCCTGCTCCCGGCACCACGCGACCTGCTGCTCGTGCAGATCCGCGGCCGGCAGATCGAGGTCCTCCGCGTACCGCACCGCGATCGCCTGGGCGAGCCGTCCCGCGGCGATGGCGTCGGCGCCGGCGTCGTGCGCCCCGACGAGCGGGACCCCGTACGCCGCGGCCGCCGCCTCGAGCGTGCGCTTGCCCTTGCGGTAGCGGTCGACCGCCTTGTCGAGCACGAGCGGATCGACGATCGGCGCGGGCAGCTCGAGGGGCGCGACGCCCGCCCGGGCCGCCTCGGCCGCGAGCAGGGTGAGGTCGTACGGCGCGTTGTAGATGACGAGGGGGAAGCCGCGCTCGAAGACGCTGCGGATCGCGGCGAGGATCTCGGGGACGACCTCGTCGGGGGACCGCCCGAACCGGCGTGCCCGCTCGGTGCTGATGCCGTGCACCCGTGCCGCGCCGTCGGGGATGTCGATGCCCGGATCCACGATCCAGTCCTTGCGCTCGACGACCGCGCCGGTCTCGTCGATCACGCCCACGTGGGCGGTGACGATGCGCGCTACGGCCGTGTCGACGCCCGTGGTCTCGAGGTCGAACACCCCGAGCGCACGTGACCACGTGGCCTGTTCCGCGACCGCCAGGGCGGAGGCCCCGATGGTCGACACCGCTTCGAGCTGGACCCCCACATCCGTCATGCCGCGATGGTAGGAGCGGCCTCGGACAGCGCCGGGGGGACGCGCCTCAGTGCGCGGGTGCCGGCGGCAGGACGGGGATCGCCGTGGTGTTCGTGGACGGCTCCTGGGGCAGCACGACCTTCAGCCAGAAGAAGGTCTGCGTGCCGAGGGTGATCGTGACCCGCCCCTGCTCGTCGATGGTCGGGAAGCGGGCGCCGCCGAACAGGTCGGTGAGCTGCGCCCCCGCGAGCTCGGGCGCCGTGACCGTGAACGCGATCGGGTTCTGCGAGAAGCTGAACACGCAGAGGACCTGCTCGGGCGGGTCGCCGAGCCCGGTCGAGGTGCCCGTGCCGGCGTAGGAGCGCACGAAGGCCAGCGCCGAGTCGTGGTCGGTCGGCAGCACCGTCAGGTCGCCGAG
>DASYJR010000021.1:0-9753 GCA_035996305.1 Amnibacterium sp.
CCGGTCGGCGAGACCGCCTGCGAGGGCGTCGAGGTCGGGCAGGTCCCGGGTGCGCGAGCCGGCGTACTGGGTCGTCCAGCGGGCGACCTGCCGGTCGAGGTAGCCGTGCGGACGACCGAGGCCGGCGAGGCCCACCTCGGCGGGATCGAGCGCGTGCAGGGCGGCGAGCACGTCGATGAGCGCGAACGAGACGGCGCGCCGCTGCGCCGCGGAGAGCGCGGCGTCGTCGCCCGGAGCCCGCACGATCGTGCCCTCGACGTGCTCCATCAGGAAGAACGGGGCGTCGACGCCGGTCGCCGGATCCGCGTCCGCCACGAGGGCGACGGCGCGCGGCACCGGCACGGCCGTGCCGGCGAGCCCCGCGATCGCGCGGTACTCGCGGCGCATGTCGTGGGCGGTCGCCTGCACGTGGGCGAGCGGCGGGCGGCGCAGCACGAGCGGCGCCGGGCGGGTGCCGTCGAGCCGGTAGGTCAGGTTGCTCCGGCCGCCGGCGAGCACGCGGGCGGAGAGCCCGTCCCCGGCGAGCTCGGGGTGGGCCCGCCGCAGCCAGCCGGCGAGGGCCGGTACGTCGAGTCCGGGGACGGTCCCCGTCACGAGCCGAACTCGCGCGCGAGCTCGCGCTTCAGCACCTTCCCGGACGGACCGAGCGGCAGCTCGGGGACGAAGTGCACGATCCGCGGGAACTTGAAGGCCGCGATGCGGTCCTTGACGAAGCCGATCAGGTCCTCCTCGCTCGCCCGGGCCCCCGGCTTCAGCACCACGGCGGCCGCGACCTCCTGCCCGTGCACCGCGTGCGGCACGCCGAACACGGCCGCGGTCTGCACGGCGTCGTGCCGCACGAGCACGTTCTCGACCTCGGTCGGATACACGTTGTAGCCGTTCCGGACGATCATGTCCTTCTTGCGGTCGACGATCGTGATGAGGTCCTCGTCGTCGATCCTGCCCAGGTCGCCGGTGCGGAACCAGCCGTCGACGACCGCCTCGCGGTTCGCCTCCGGCCGTCCGAGGTAGCCCTTGAAGAGGTTGTGGCCGCGGATGACGATCTCCCCGAGCTCGCCACGGGGCAGCTCGACGACCTCGTGGTCCTGCTCCGCATCCGCGACCATGACGTCGACGCCCCAGATGCGGCGGCCGACGGTGCCCGGGTGGATCTCCTCGCCGACCCGGTTGAACGAGGCGACGGGCGAGGTCTCGGTGAGGCCGTAGCCCTCGTGCACCGTCGCCCCGAAGGTCTGCTCGAACGCCTCGAGCACCGCGAGCGGCAGGGGCGCGCCGCCGGAGATCGCGTAGCGCAGCTGCGGCGTGGGCGCGCCGGCCGCAGCGGCCTGCAGCAGGCCGACGTACATGGTCGGCACGGCGGTGAAGATCGTGACGTCGTGCTCGACCATCGCCTCGAGCGCGGCACGCGGCTCGAACTTCGGCAGCAGCACGATGGTGGCGCCGCGACGGAACGCGGTGTTCAGCACGCACGTCTGTCCGAAGGTGTGGAAGAGCGGCAGGCCGCCGAAGACCACGTCGTCCGTCCGCATGTCGAAGGAGTCGATGAGCGTCACGTTGACGTTCTCGACGATCGACAGGTGCGAGCCGACGGCGCCCTTCGGCACGCCCGTGGTGCCGCTCGTGTACAGGATGGTGGCCGGTGCGAGGGGGTGCGTCCCCACGTGCCGCTCGATCGGCGCGGACTCGCCCGCCGCGAGCAGGTCCTCCAGGCGGGGCGCCGGCACGAGGTCGCGGGTCGCCTCCGGCAGCAGCACCGAGAGGGCGTCGAGGCCGAGCTCCGCGGCGGCGGGGAGCCCCTCGCCGAGCGACGGCGCGGCGATCACGACGAGCTTCGCGCCGCTGTCGCGCAGCACGTGCTGGATCTCCTCCTTCTTGTAGAGGAGGTGGATCGGCACGACGACCGCGCCGAGGGCGAGCACGGCGTAGTAGACGCGGGCGAACATCGGCACGTTCGGCACCATCATCGCCACCCGGTCGCCCGGGCCGATGCCGCGGTCCCGCAGCACGCCGGCGAGCGCCTTCGTCTGGGTCCACAGCTCGCCGTAGGTCACCTTCGCGTCCGGACCCGTGTGCCCGGCCCAGATCAGGGCCGTCTTCTCCGGCCGGCGCCATGCGGCGTCGCTCAGGATGGAGGCGATCGAGAGGGTCGCGTTGCCGGGGCCGTTCAGAACGTCGTCGTTCTCGTTCATGGGTTCCTTCGTCAGGGCGTGGGGCTGCTGGGTGGTGCGGGGGCGAGGTCGGCCGTGATGCGGTCCCGGACCCCGCTCGGCACGGGGATCGGACGGCGGCTGTCGCGGTCGACGAACACGTGCACGAAGGTGCCGGTGGCGAGCAGTTCGCCGTCCGACTCGCGGAAGATCCCGAGCCCCCACGACACGCTCGTCGTGCCGACGCGGTCCGCCCGGAGGCCGACGAGGAACGTGTCGGGGAAGGCGCCGGAGGCGAAGTAGCGGCAGGACGAGGCGACGACGACGGCCGGGTCGTCGTCCTCCACGATGCCGTGGCCGCCCGGGCCGAGCAGCCAGCTCGTCACCGTGGTGTCCATCGCGGCGTAGTAGATGGTGTTGTTCACGTGCCCGAACACGTCGTTGTCGTGCCAGCGGGTCGGGAACGGACGCGTCCAGCCGTAGTCGGCGAGCGCCGGCGTCGGATCCGTCACCGCTCCTCCACCCGGGTGGGCGCGAGCACCAGGGCGAGGGCTGCGGAGGCCCGCTCGGCGCTCGGGCTCTCGCCCGCGATGAGGTCGGAGTACGTGAAGGACTCCGCGACGCGCACGAGCACGGTCGCCAGGTCGTGCACCGGCAGCGGCGTCGCCATCCGGCCGACGGACAGCTCCTCGGTGAGGAGCGTCTCGGTGACGGCGACGAACCGGCGGTGCACCGGGCTCGCCGTGGTCGTGAGGATGCGGAGCGCCCGGGACGGCTCCCGCGTGATCCAGTCGCGGAAGTAGTGGGCGCCGATCAGGTCGGCCACGAAGCGGGTCAGCACGGCGGCCACCCGGTCCGCGCCGTGGGCGGAGACCGCCGCGTCGGCCGCGTCCAGGGTCGGCACCGCGAGGGACCACAGCACCTCGGCGAGCAGCTGGTCGCGGTTGCCCACCCAGCGGAACAGGGAGGTGCGGTCGACGCCGAACACCGCTGCGAGCGCGCCCATGTCGATCCGCTCGCCGGCGAGGAAGCGGTGCCGTGCCTCGCGGAACGCCCGAGTGGCGTCGGCGTGCGAGTCCAGCCGCAGCGAGAGGGGACTCGGCACGAGCTCGGTCCCGTGGCTGCCGAGGCGCGCCGCGCGGGGGCGCGCATCGACGAGGACCATGACTGGATCGTAGCCGCGCCGTCGGGGAGCGGCCGCAACACATCCGGATGTGATGCGTACACTGCTGGCGGGCCCCTCCGCCCGGCGGGCGGGGCAGTCGACGAGGAGCTGCGATGACGATCACCACGACCGACGAGACCGCGCTGGAGGACCTCGGCGGCGAGGCCGTCCCGTACCTGGTCGGCGACTTCTACCACTTCCAGGACCTGCTCACCGCGCGGGAGCGCGAGCAGGCGGCGAAGGTCCGCGAGTACTTCGAGGCCGAGGTGCGGCCCATCGCCGACGACTGCTGGGAGCGGGCGGAGTTCCCGATGCAGATCATCCCGGAGCTCGCCCGCCTCGGCTGCCTCGGCGCCTTCATCCCCGAGATCCGCCGGTTCCCGAACAGTGCCGTCTACCGCGGCTGGATGGCGCTCGAGATGGGCCGTGTCGACGCATCCGCCTCGACCTTCGTCGGCGTGCAGAGCGGCCTTGCGATGGGCGCCGTCGACGTCGGCGGCTCGCCGGAGCAGCGTGCCGAGTGGCTGCCGAGGATGGCGACCGCCGAGGTCGTCGCCTCCTTCGGCCTCACCGAGCCGCACTCCGGCTCCGACTCCGCCCGCGGCCTGCGCACGACCGCACGCCGGGAGGGCGACGCCTGGATCCTGAACGGCGCGAAGCGCTGGATCGGCAACGCGACCTTCGCCGACATCGTCGTGATCTTCGCGAAGGACGCGGCCGACGGCCAGGTGAAGGGCTTCCTCGTCGACACCACCACCTCGGGCTTCGCCGCGACGAAGATCGAGGGCAAGATCGCCCTCCGCAGCGTGCAGAACGCCGACATCACGATGACGGACGTGCGGGTGCCCGAGTCGATGCGGCTGCCGGGGATCCGCTCCTTCCGGGACGTCGCCCATGTGCTGCGGCTCACCCGCTGCGAGGTCGCCTGGCAGGCGATCGGCATCGCGATCGGCGCGTACGAGGCCGCGCTCGCCTACGCGAAGGAGCGGGTGCAGTTCGGCAAGCCGATCGCCGCCCATCAGCTCGTGCAGGACCTGCTCGCGAAGTGCGTCGCGAACATCACGGCCTCGATCGCGCTCTGCGCCCGCGCCTCGCAGCTGCAGGACGCGGGGGAGCAGCGGGACGAGCACTCCGCGCTCGCGAAGGCGTTCGCGACCGCCCGGATGCGGGAGACCGTCGGCTACGCCCGCGAGATCCTCGGCGGCAACGGGATCGTGCTGGGCAAGGGGGTCGCCCGCTTCTTCGCCGACGCGGAGGCCATCTACTCCTACGAGGGCACCCGCGAGATGAACACCCTCATCGTCGGCCGGGCCATCACCGGCTCCGCCGCTTTCGTGTAGGCCGCCGCCCTTGCGCGATCGACGGAGTCTCCGTCGAGAAGGGGTGGGGATCAGCATGAACGGGCCGGTGAAGGCGGATTTCTCCGTCGTCTGCGCAGTGGAAAGGGACTCGCATGGTTGAGGCCGTGATCGTGGCCGCGAAGCGGTCGCCCATCGGGCGGGCGAACAAGGGCTCTCTCGTCTCGTTCCGCCCCGACGACCTCGCGGCCCTGCTCGTGCAGGAGGCGCTCGCCGCCGTCCCCGAGCTCGACCCCGCCCGCATCGACGACCTGATCCTCGGCTGCGGCATGCCGGGGGGCGAGCAGGGCATGAACATGGCCCGGATCGTCGCAGTGAAGCTCGGCTACGACGGGATGCCCGGCACCACGGTGAACCGCTACTGCTCGTCGAGCCTGCAGACCACGCGGATGGCGTTCCACGCCATCAAGGCGGGTGAGGGGTCGGCGTTCGTGTCCGCGGGCGTGGAGTCGGTCACGCACTTCGTGAACGGCAGCGCGGACCACATCCCGAACCAGGATCCGCGCGTCATCCTGAACCCGGTGTTCAGCGACGCCGAGCGGCGCACGCAGCAGCGCGCCGAGTCCGGCGGCGGATGGCACGACCCCCGCGAGGACGGCGAGCTGCCCGACGCGTACATCGCGATGGGTCAGACCGCGGAGAACGTCGCGGCGCTCACCGGCACGAGCCGGCAGCGGCAGGACGAGTACGCGGCGCTCAGCCAGAACCGGGCCGAGCGGGCGATCGCCGCGGGGGTCTTCGAGCGCGAGATCACGACGGTGACGACGCCCGACGGGCGCACCGTGGCGACGGACGACGGGCCGCGCGCCGGCGTCACCGTCGAGACGCTCTCGACCCTCCAGCCGGTCTTCCGTGCCGACGGCACCGTGACCGCCGGCAACGCGTGCCCCCTGAACGACGGGGCGGCCGCCCTCGTCGTCGTCTCCGACGCCCTCGCCGCCGACCTCGGCCTCACGCCGCTCGCCCGCATCGTCTCGACCGGCGTCAGCGCCCTTTCGCCCGAGATCATGGGCCTCGGCCCCGTCGAGGCGAGCCGGAAGGCGCTCGCCCTCGCCGGCATGACGATCGACGACATCGACCTCGTGGAGATCAACGAGGCGTTCGCCGCGCAGGTCGTGCCGTCGGCGGACCGGCTCGGCGTCCCGTGGGAGAAGCTCAACGTGCACGGCGGCGCGATCGCGCTCGGTCACCCGTTCGGCATGACCGGTGCGCGCATCACGACGACCCTGCTGAACGCCCTGCGGACGAACGATGCGACCTTCGGCCTCGAGACGATGTGCGTCGGCGGCGGCCAGGGCATGGCGATGGTGATCGAGCGCCTCAGCTGACCGCTCCGCGACGGGAGCGGGCCTCAGGCGCCGAGCCGCGCGAGGCGCGGGACCACCTGCTCCCCGAGGCGGGCGGTGGTGCCGACGGGGTCGGATGCCGCGGCGCGCACCCACACCTGGTCGATGCCGAGCTTCGCGTAGGCGTCCATCTTCGTGAGGAACGCATCCGACAGGGCGTCCTGGCCCGGCGTCGTGAGCGTGAGCTGGATCGAGGCGAAGTCGCGGCCGACGTCGTCGCAGTGCTGCCGCAGCACCGCGATCTTCCGGCCGACCTCGTCGGGTCCGAGGTCGAACAGGTTGCAGGCGTCCCCGTGCTCGGCGACCAGGCGCAGCGTCTTCCGCTCGCCGCCGCCGCCGATCAGGATCGGCGGGCGCGGCCGCTGGATGGGCTGCGGCGTGCAGATGGTCGCGCCGAGCCGGTAGTGCTTGCCCTCGTACGGCCCGTCGTCGTCGCTCCACATCTGCTCGCAGATCTCGAGGGTCTCCCTGAGCCGCTCGAACCGCTCCTTGAGCGGCGGGAACGGCACGCCGTACGCCGCGTGCTCCTCCTCGTACCAGGCGGCGCCGATCCCGAGGAACGCGCGCCCGTTGGACAGCACGTCGAGGGTCGTCACGATCTTCGCCAGCAGGGCGGGGTACCGGTAGGTCACGCCGGTGACGAGGGTGCCGAGACGGAGGCGCTGCGTGAGGCCGGCGAGGAAGCCGAGGGTGGTGTAGCCCTCGAGCATCGGTTCGGCGGAGCCGCCCAGCGGCATCATCTGGAACCAGTGGTCCATCACCGTCATCGCCGCGAACCCGCCCTCGTCCGCAGCGCGCGCGGTGTCGGCCAGCAGGCCTCGGAGTGAGCCGGGCTGACCCGGCATCGTGAAGTCGGGGACGTGCAGGGCGAGCTTCATGCCGCCCATGCTGCGCCTCCCCGCTGGGGGGCCCGGGTCAGGCCGGTACGAACACCGTGAGGGTCTCGGCGACGAGCGCCGGCCGCTCCACCCCCTCGGCCTCGAGGGTCACCGCCTGGCGCACGCGGACGCCCGTCGGGATCCGCTCCGCCGCGGTGATCGTCGCGGTGGCGCGCACGCGGCTGCCCGCCCGCACCGGTGCGAGGAACCGCACGCGGTCCGAGCCG
Source organism: Amnibacterium sp. (assembly GCA_035996305.1). GTDB lineage: Bacteria > Actinomycetota > Actinomycetes > Actinomycetales > Microbacteriaceae > Amnibacterium. The sequence goes on from DASYJR010000021.1 coordinate 7,122, forward strand.
GCGTTCACGACCAGCCCGGTGCGCTCGACATGGAGCAGCTGGAACATCAGTGGCGCGAGGAGCGACAGCGAGAGGTAGCCGTGGGCGATCGTGCCGCCGAACGGGCCGGAGGCCGCCCGCTCCGGGTCGATGTGGATCCACTGGTGGTCGTCGGTCGCGTCGGCGAACCGGTCGATGCGGTCCTGGCCGACCCTGATCCACTCGCTCGGCCCGAGCTCCGTGCCGATCGCGTCGAGCAGCGACTCCGGCGACGGGAAGACGGTGGTCATGCCTTCGGCCCGCCCGCCACGTAGAGCACCTGGCCGGAGACGAACGACGCGGCGTCGGAGCAGAAGAAACCGACCGCGTTCGCGACGTCCTCCGGCTGCCCGACCCGGCCGACGGGGATCTCCTTCGCGGCCCCGTCGAGGAACTGCTCGAACGTGATGTGCATCCGCTCTGCCGTCTGCCGAAGCATGTCGGTGGCGATGAACCCGGGCGCGACGGCGTTCGCCGTGACGTTGTAGCGGCCGAGCTCGATCGCCAGGGTCTTCGTGAAGCCCTGCAGTCCCGCCTTCACCGCGGAGTAGTTCGCCTGGCCGCGGTTGCCGAGCGCGCTCGTGGAGGAGAGGCTGACGATCCGTCCCCACCTCGCCTCGACCTGGTGCCGCTGCACGGCGCGCGTCATGAGGAACGCCCCCCGCAGGTGCACGGCGACGACGCGGTCCCAGTCCTCGTCCGCCATCTTGAAGATGAGGTTGTCCCGCAGGATCCCCGCGTTGTTCACGAGCACGGTCGGGGCGCCGAGCCCGTCGGTGACGGCCTGCACCGCGCGCTCGACCTGCTCGGTCTCGGTGACGTCGGCACCGATGCCGAGCGCACGGCCGCCGGCGGAGCGGATCGCGTCGACGGTCTCCTGCGTCGCGTCCTCCGCGAGGTCGATCACGCCGACGGCGAAGCCGTCCGCGGCCAGGCGCTTCGCGGTCGCGGCGCCGATCCCGCGGGCGGCGCCCGTCACGATCGCGACCCGTCCGGTGGGGGAGTCCGTCATCGGTTCATGTCCTCTCGTCGAAGGTGATCAGCTGGCGGAGGGCCTCGCCGGACGCGAGGGCGTCCAGCGCGCCGTTCAGCTCGGTCAGCGGCAGCACCGCGGACACGAGCCGTTCGACCGGCAGGCGGCCCGCGCGCCACAGATCGGCGTACGCGGGCACGTCACGCTCCGGCACCGACGACCCGAGGTAGCTGCCGACGATCGTGCGGGCCTCGGCCGTGAGCGTCAGCGGGGCGATGGCGGCGCGAGCCGCGGGGGACGGGAGGCCGACCGTGACGGTCGTACCCCCCGGCGCGGTGGCCACGAACGCGGTCTCGAGGGCGCGGGCGGACCCGGCCGCCTCGATCACGACGCGGGCGCGGAGGCCGCCGAGCGCGTCGGGTGTCGCGACCTGGGACGCGCCGAGGGCCCGGGCGGTCTCGAGCTTCGCGGGGAGCGCGTCCACGCCGATCACCGGATGGCCGAGTGCTCGTGCGACGAGCACGGCCGCGAGTCCGACGCCACCGAGGCCCACCACGAGGACGGGTTCACCGGGCTCCGCGCCGGACGCGTTGCGGACGGCACCGCCGCCGGTCAGCACCGCGCAGCCGAGCAGCGCCGCGACGTGGGGTGGCACGTCCGCACCCACCGGCACGACGGAGCGGCGGTCGACGACGGCGTGGGTCGCGAAGGCGGATGCGCCGAGGTGGTGCGCGACCGGCCGGCCGTTCCGCGACAGCCGCGTGCCGCCGCCGAGCAGCTCGCCCGCGGCGTTCGACGCCGACCCGCGCTCGCACGGCAGGCGGCCGTCCGTGGCGCAGGCGGCGCACCGGCCGCACCGGGGCAGGAAGGTGAGCACGACCCGATCGCCCACCGCGACGTCGTCGACGGCGTCTCCCGCGGCCTCGACGATCCCCGCGGCCTCGTGCCCCAGGAGCATCGGTACGGGCCGCGGGCGGGTGCCGTCGACGACCGACAGGTCCGAGTGGCACAGGCCGGCGGCCTCGACGCGCACGCGCAGCTCGGTGGGCCCCGGCTCCGCCAGGTCGAGCTCGCCGACGGTCAGCGGGCGCGACCGCCGGTAGGGCGCGGGGCGCCCGACCTCCTCGAGCACCGCCCCCATGATCCGCATCCGACCTCCCCGTCGCCGCCATCCTAGGCACGCCGCTGCATCACATTCCCGGACGTTGCACCCGCGGACGCCGCTTTCGCGCGGCGAGCGGCGGGGATTTGCGTGTGGATCCGGCTAGCGTCGGAGTTCGTGACCGACGCCGTCCACACCATCGAAGCCCCCGCCGTGCGCACCGAGACCGACAGCCTCGGCACCGTCGACATCCCCGCCGACGCCTACTGGGGAGCCCACACGGCGCGCGCCCTCGAGAACTTCCCGATCTCGGGGCGCCCGATCTCGATCCACCCGCGCCTCGTCGACGCGCTCGTGATCGTCAAGCAGGCGGCTGCGCGGGCGAACCGGGAGATCGGCGTGCTGCCCGACGAGAAGGCGGAGCTCATCGAGCGGGCGTGCCGCGAGATCCGCGACGGGCGCTTCCACGACCAGTTCGTCGTCGACGTGATCCAGGGCGGGGCCGGCACCTCGACGAACATGAACGCGAACGAGGTCGT
>DASYJR010000022.1:0-17734 GCA_035996305.1 Amnibacterium sp.
TTGAGGCCCGCCGCCGTGATGCGCACGAACTTGCCGCGCTCCTTGAGCTCGGGGATGGTGCGCGCTCCGACGTAGAACATCGACTGACGAAGGCCGCCGATCAGCTGGTACGCCACCGCGGCGAGCGGACCGCGATAGGGGACCTGCCCCTCGATGCCCTCGGCGATGAGCTGCTCGTCGCTCGGCACATCCGCCTGGAAGTACCGGTCGCGTGAGTACGAGGTCTTCTTGCCGCGGGTCTGCAGCGCGCCCAGGGACCCCATCCCCCGGTACGTCTTGAACTGCTTGCCGTTGACATAGACGAGGTCGCCCGGGCTCTCGTCGGTGCCCGCGAGCAGCGAGCCGAGCATGACGGAGTCCGCGCCGGCGACGAGCGCTTTGGCGATGTCGCCCGAGTACTGCAGCCCGCCGTCGGCGATGACCGGCACGCCGGCCTCCCGCGCAGCGAGCGAGGCCTCGTACACCGCGGTCACCTGCGGCACGCCGACGCCCGCGACGACCCGCGTCGTGCAGATCGAGCCGGGCCCGACGCCGACCTTGACCGCGTCGACACCGGCGTCGATCAGCGACTGCGCTCCGCTGCGGGTCGCGACGTTGCCGCCCACGACGTCCACGTGAGCGGCGCGCGGCTCCGCCTTCAGACGCCGGACCATGTCGAGCACGCCGGCGCTGTCGCCGTTGGCCGTGTCGACGACGATCACATCGACGCCGGCGTCGACGAGGGTCATCGCGCGGTCCCACGCGTCGCCGAAGAAGCCGATCGCCGCTCCGACGCGGAGGCGGCCGGCATCGTCCTTCGTGGCGTTCGGGTAGCGCTCGCTCTTCGTGAAGTCCTTGACCGTGATCAGGCCGGTGAGCCGGCCGCGGCCGTCGATGAGCGGCAGCTTCTCGATGCGGTGCTGCGCGAGCAGGCCGATCGCGTCATCGGGGTCGATGCCCTCCTTCCCGGTCACGAGCGGCTGCTTCGTCATCACATCGGCGACGCGGGTCGTCTCCTTCTCGAAGGGGGAGACGAAGCGGATGTCGCGATTGGTGACGATGCCGACGAGCAGCCCGTCGGCGTCGACGACGGGGAGGCCACTCACCCGGAACTGCGCGCAGAGCCGGTCGACCTCCGCGATCGTGGCGTCCGCCGTCGTCGTGACGGGATGCGTGATCATGCCGGACTCGGACCGCTTGACCCGGTCGACCTGCGACGCCTGGTCCTCGACCGACAGGTTGCGGTGGATGACGCCGAGGCCGCCCTGCCGCGCCATGGCGATCGCCATCCGCGACTCGGTGACGGTGTCCATCGCCGAGGACAGCAGCGGCGCGGCGACCCGGATGCGGCGGGTGAGGCGGGTGGAGGTGTCCGCCTCGCTCGGGATGACGTCCGTGTGACCGGGCAGCAGCATCACGTCGTCGTAGGTGAGCCCCAGGAACCCGAACGGATCGTCAGCCATGCTCTCCCCAACCCCGCTGCAGCCGGGGATCTTCCCCGGCGTCCATGCTACCGGCGGGGTCGCCGGGCCGGTCCCGCCGGGCGGCCCCTCACGACTGGGTGAGGAGGTCGTCCTCCTCCATCCGCACCGACGTCTCCTCGGTGATCCGCTCGATCTCCTCCCGGGAGACGGCCACGTTGATCGCCCAGTAGTAGATGCCGAGGCTGAAGACGGCGACGACGAGGATGTCCCAGCCGAAGGCGATGGGCGGGTTCGGCAGCGGCCCCCAGTCGCTGAACAGGACGATGAGCCCGAGGCCGATGAGGTAGACGGGCAGCCACTGCGCGGCCTTCCAGTCGAGGTGGATGGGCGTCGAGTTCAGCCGGAACACCCGGTTCAGCACGATGACCACGTACCCGATCAGGATGGCGACGCCGAGCTGCCAGTCGGTCGTCCATCCCGTCCACATGATGATCAGGTTCGCGACGATGAACGCGATCGGGGCGAACACCTGACCGCCGGGGAGCCGGTACGGCCGCTCGACGTCGGGCAGGCGCTTGCGGAAGGCGCCGAAGGCGAGCGGCGCGCCGGCGTACATCAGCACGGATGCGCTCGTGATCAGGCCGACGAGGGACTGCCAGCTCGGGAACGGCAGGAAGCAGATGCAGCCGAACACCCACGCGACGACGAGCCCGAACCACGGCACGCCGCGCTTCGTCGTGGCCTCGAAGAGGCGCGGGAAGTAGCCGTTCTTGCTGAGCCCGTAGGAGACCCGCGACGTCGCGGTGAAGTAGATGAGGCCGGTGCCGCCGGGCGAGATGACCGCGTCGATGTACAGGATGACCGCGAGCCAGACCAGCCCGGCCGCTGTGGCGACGAGCGCGAACGGGCCCGTCAGGAACTGCGTCCCGATGTGCACCCAGCTGCCCGACATCTTGTCGACCGGGATCGCCGCGATGAAGACGATCTGCAGGAGCAGGTAGATGACCAGGCCGATGATGACCGAGCCGATCACCGCCCGGGGGATGTCGCGGCGCGGGTTCGAGCTCTCGCCCGCGAGCTGGTCCGCCTGCTCGAAGCCGAGCAGCGCGAAGATGATCCCCGCGTTCGGCATCGCCGCGAGCACGCCCTTCAGTCCCTGCGGCGCGAACCCGTCCCCGCCGCTGAAGTTGCTGCCGTGGAAGCTGAACAGGGCGAGCACCAGGATCGCGAAGACCGGCACGCCGATCTTCCACCAGGTCGCGGCGCTGTTCGTGTTCGCGAGCGCCCGGATCGAGAGGAAGTTGATCGCCACGAACACGAGCATGATCACGACCGCGGCGACGAGGCCCGGCGGGGTCAGCACACCGCTCTTCGCGTCGAGCCACCCGTTGGCGAACGGCACGTAGCTCGACAGGTAGCCGATCATCGCGCTCACCTCGATCGGCGAGACGGTGACCGCCTGCAGCCAGGAGAACCACCCGAACGACGCGCCGGCGACGCCGCCGAACGCCAGGTGCGGGAATCGGGCCGTGCCGCCCGCGATGGGGTACATGCCGCCGAGCTCGGCGTGGACGAGCGCCAGCACGAGGATCGCGGCGCCGCCGATGATCCAGGAGAAGATCGCCGCGGGACCGGCCTGGATGATGCCCTTGTCGGCGCCGTACAGCCAGCCGGATCCGATGATCGAGCCGGCCGACGCCCACATCAGGCCGATGAATCCGATGTTCCGCTTCAGCCCGGTGTCCGGGACGTTCGTGGTGGTACCGGCTGCGGTCATCGGAGCCCCTCCTGCACTGGACGGTCGCTGACAACGTCCCAGCGGTCCGATCGCTTGTCAAGACGGGAGCGCTCGCCGTGCCGGATCAGGCCGGCAGGTCCTCCTCGACGAGCTCCTCGACGTCCTCGGCGAGGGTGCCCAGGTAGAGCTCGATCACCTTCGGGTCGTCCGCGAGCTCGTGGCCGGTGCCCGTGTAGGAGTTCCTGCCCTGGTCGAGCACGTAGCCGCGGTCGCAGATCTGCAGGCAGCGGCGGGCGTTCTGCTCGACCATGATCACCGTCACGCCGGTGCGGTTGATCTTTCGGGTGCGGATGAAGGTCTCGTCCTGCCGCACGGGCGAGAGCCCCGCGGAAGGCTCGTCGAGCAGCAGCACGGCGGGCTCCATCATGAGCGCCCGCGCCATCGCGACGGACTGCCGCTCGCCGCCGGACAGGCCGCCGGCGCGCTGCGCACGGCGCTCGGAGAGCACGGGGAACAGGTCGTAGATCGCGTCGAGCCGCTCGCTCAGCTTCTTCGGCCGCAGGAAGAGCCCCATCTGCAGGTTCTCCTCGATCGTGAGCGAGGGGAAGACGTTGTTCGTCTGCGGCACGAACCCGACGCCGGCCTGCACCAGCTTGTTCGCCTTGCTGTTCGTGATGTCCTCGCCGTTCAGGAGCACGGTGCCGTGCCGCACGGGCACGAGACCGAAGAGCGCCTTCAGCAGCGTCGACTTGCCGGCACCGTTCGGCCCGATGATGCCGATCAGCTCGCCGGGGTAGGCGGTGAGGCTGCAGTCGTTCAGGATGTTGATGCCCGGCAGGTACCCGGCCGTGATGTGCTGCGCGTCGACGACCGGCGCGGCCGATCCCGTGTAGGCGACCATCAGTGCTCCCCCTCCGTCGGCGCGGCATCCGGCGGGCCGTCCGGCTCCGCCTCGTCCGCCCGGGCGGCGTCCTCCTCCGCGACCGCCGCACCGAAGTCCTCCTCGAGCACGGCGTCGTCGCCGAGGTCCTGGTCGTGGTGCGACCCGAGGTACGCGTCGACGACCGCCTGGTGCCGCATCACCGTCGCGGGCGGCCCTTCGGCCACGATCCGCCCCTCCGCCATCACGACGACCCAGTCGGAGATGTGCCGCACCATGTGCATGTCGTGCTCCACGAACAGCACGGTGGTGCCCTGGTCGCGCAGCGACTCGATGTGGCGGAGCAGCGACTGCGTGAGCGCCGGATTCACGCCCGCCATCGGCTCGTCGAGCATGATCATCGCCGGGTCGCTCATCAGCGCCCGGGCCATCTCCAGCAGCTTCCGCTGTCCGCCGGAGAGGCTGCCGGCATAGTCGTCCTTCTTGCCGTCGAGCGTGAAGCGCGCGAGCAGCTCCTCGGCCTTCCCGCGGATCTCCAGCTCGCGCCGCGTCCAGACGGGGCGGACGAGGGCGGCGAGGAACCCCTCCCCCGGCTGGTCGTGGGCGCCGAGCAGCATGTTGTCCATCACCGTCATCCGCGACAGGGCCTTGGTGAGCTGGAAGGTGCGCACCATGCCGGCCTGGGCGACCCGGAAGGCGCTCGTCGCGGTGAGCGTCCTGCCCTGGAAGCGCCACGAGGCGTACTCGCCGTCGCCGGAGCCGAACCGCGGCTTCGCGGAGGTGGGCCGGTCGAAGCCGGTGATCAGGTTGAAGAACGTCGTCTTGCCGGCGCCGTTCGGGCCGATCAGCGCCGTGATCGCCCCGCGCTGCACCTCGAGGTGGTCCACGTCGCAGGCGATCACGCCTCCGAAGCGCCGCACGATGTGGTCGACGGACAGGATCGGCTGCGGCTTCGGGCTGCCGGGCTCCTGCGGCACCGTCGCCAGCTTGGCGCGGAGCTTCTTGCGGTCGTAGTCGTAGTCGTCGGCAGCGACGGGCGTCGCGAGTTCAGTCACCGAAGGTCAGCTCCTTCTTGTTCCCGAGGATGCCCTGCGGCCGGAAGATCACGAGCAGCATCAGCCCCACCCCGACAACGATCCACCCGAACTGCGGGATCTGCTGCTCGTTCATGATCGATGACGGCACGAACGCGCTCACGAAGTCGTTCAGCCCGATGATGACCATGAAGTACAGGAACGAGCCGAGCACCGGGCCGAGCACCGTGGCGGCTCCGCCGAGCAGCACGCAGGTGTAGAGCAGGAACGTCGTCGTACGGCCGAGGGAGTCGGGCTGCACCGACGCCGACATGACGTAGAGCACCCCGCCGATCGCGCCGAGCACGCCGCCGAGCACGAGGGCCTGCATCTTGTAGGCGTACACGTTCTTGCCGAGGCTGCGCACCGCGTCCTCGTCCTCCCGGATGCCGCGGAGCGCCCGGCCCCACGGGCTGCGGGTGAGCAGCAGCACCAGGATGCAGACCAGGATCAGCACGATCCAGCACACGATGCGCAGGAACCAGCTGTCGCCCTGTGTGAGCGGATAGTTGTAGGGCCCGATCTGGAAGCTGCCGTTCGGCGGAAACGGCGACAGGGCCGTGAACGACGGCTGGTAGACGCTGCCGAGGATGCCCGCCGCGCCGCCGGTGATGGGCGCGAGGCCCTGGTTGCCACCGACGATGCGCACGATCTCCGCGGCGGCGACGGTGACGATCGCGAGGTAGTCGCCGCGCAGCTTCAGGGTCGGGATGCCGAGCAGCAGGGCGAACAGCACCGCGACGACGAGCGCGACGACTATGCCGAGCCAGAAGCCGCCGCCGGACTCGACCGTGATGGCGAAGCCGTATGCGCCGAGCAGCATGAATCCGGCCTGGCCGATGTTCAGCAGGCCGGTGAAGCCGAAGTGGATGTTCAGGCCGATCGCGGCGATCGCGAACGCCGCCGTCACCGATGACAGGATCTGCTGCCCGAAGTCGACGAAGAGCTGGTTCAGGAAGTCCATCGTCCGTCCTTTCCTGTCAGCCCACGCGTTCGCGGCGGCCGAGGATGCCCTGGGGCCGGAAGATCAGCACCAGGATCAGGATGAGCAGCGCGCTCGCGTACCGGAGGTCGCTGGAGAGCACGATGCTCGAGAGCTGCACGACGAGCCCGATCACGAGCGATCCGACGAGCGCGCCGAACGCCGTGCCGAGGCCGCCGAGCGTGACCGCGGAGAAGATGAGGAGCAGCAGCGCCTGCCCCGTCGACCACGAGACGCCGCCGTAGACGAGGGCGTAGAGGATGCCGGAGAGGCCCGCGAGCCCCATCGACACCGTCCAGACGAGGCGGATGATGCGGTCCACGTCGATCCCGGACGCCGCGGCGAGCGCCCGGTTGTCGGACACCGCCCGGGTCGCGCGACCGATGCGGGTGCGCTGCAGCGCGAGGCCGACCGCCACGAGCACGACGATCGCGATGCCCATCGACAGGTACGCGTCCGGGGTGATCCCGAGCGGCCCGACGTTCAGCTGGATCCGGTTCGTCACCTGGTGCACGTCGGCACCGACGGTGAACTGGTACAGGTACTCGAGCGCCAGCGAGAGGCCGATGGTCACGACCATCAGCTGCGTGAGCCCGAGGCCCCGTCGGCGCAGCGGCCCCCAGATGAGCCGGTCCTGGGCGTACCCGGTCGCTGCGCAGATCAGCACGGTGACGACGCAGGCGAGCAGGAACGGCCAGTTCAGCACCGTCGCGAACTCGTAGGCGAGCAGGCCGCCGAGGGTGACCTGCTCGGCGTGCGCGAAGTTGCTGAGGCCGGTGGTGCCGTAGATGAGCGAGAGGCCGATGGAGGCGAGGGCGAGCAGCAGGCCGAGCAGCAGGCCGGTGCCGATCTGCTCCCAGATCTGGGCGAGCAGGCCGCCTGCGCCGGCGGCCGGGCCCGTGGACTTCGACCCCTTCGGCGCTCCGGTCAGTGCGAATGCGGCGGGCTGCAGCTGGCCGAGCGTCACGGTGATGGTCCGTTTCGGCGCAGCGGCCTTGACCCCCTGCGGCAGGGTCGCGATGTTCAGCTGGATCGTGTAGGCGCCGGCCTTCGTGACCTTGAAGCCGTAGACGCCGTCGGCGTTGGTGACGGCGGACGCCGAGGCGCCGCTCGCACCCGCGAGGGCGATCTCGACGCCCTTCACCGGGTTGCCGTTGTCGTCCTTCAACGTGCCGCGGACGCACGCGGTCGAGTCGTCCACCGCGCAGGCCGAGCTCGCCGTCACCACGGTGCTCGACGACGTCGTCGGCACGGGTGTCGGGGTGGGGCTGGCGGCCGTCGCCGGCGCCGCGGTGCCGAGGAGCGCACCGGCCGCGACCAGGGCGCCGGTCAGCGTGGCGAGCAGGGTCCTTCGGGAGCGGGTGCGCGGGGCCATGTGCGCCTTTCCGTTCGTGGTCCGGATCCGATCCTGGTGCATCAGGGCCCGGATATGGGAGCGGGGGCCCGGCCTGGTGGCCGGACCCCCGCGGCTGATGGGATCAGCCCTTGACCGAGTTGACGAACTGGCTCGGTGTGTTGCCCACGTACTTGTAGATGCTGATGTACCCGGTGGAGGGGTCGTGCTTCGCGTTCAGCGGCCCGATGCCCGACAGTCCCTCGTAGTGGATCGACTTCTTCTGCTTGAGCAGCGCGAGGCAGTCCGCGTAGCTCTTGCAGACCGTTCCACCGCTGGCGCCCGACACCGCGAGCATGTTCTTCTGGATGGTCGCCGACGACGAGTCACCGCCCTTCTGCGCCGCGAGGGCGAGCAGGACCACGCCGTCGTAGGCCTCGGGACCGTAGCTGAACGACGTGATGGTGCTGCCGCCGTGCTGCGTGTACCAGGCCTGCGCCTTCGCCTTGAACGCCGAGTTCGGGTTGACGCCCTGGGTGGACCCGGTGATCCCGTTCAGGGTGTTCTTCGGGAACTGGGTGCCGTAGTCGTTCAGGTTGCCGTCGACGAAGTAGGTGTGCTTCAGGCTGATGCCTGCGGACACCATCGCGGGGATGATCTGCGTCGTCTGGTTGAACGCGATCACGACGATCGCATCGGGGTTCGAGGCCTTCAGCTGACCCACGATCGACTGGAAGTTCGTCTCCTTCGAGGGGAACTCCTGGTTCTTGCCCTTCGCGCCGTAGACGACGGAGCCGCCGGCGCTCTCGATGGCCTTCTGGGTCGAGTCGCGCAGGTTCGTGCCGTACGGGTCGTTGAAGACCAGCATCCCGATCTTCGAGAAGCCGTCGGCGACGATCTGCTTGCCGAGCGCGTTGCCCTCGACGCTGTTCGGCGGTGCGTCACGGAAGTACCACTTCGAAGCGCCCGAGAGGGCGTCGGCCGTGTTGGCCGGGGAGAACATCACGGTGTTCGACGCCGACACGGTCGGCAGCACGTTCAGGGTGACGCTCGAGGACTCCGCACCGAGGATCGCGGAGACCCGCGACTGGAGCAGCTTCTTGACGTTCGTCGAGCCGACGGTCGCGTTGTCGGCGTCGGACGAGTCGGTCGAGATCGTGCAGGCCTTCTGGCCGTTCACGCCGCCGGCCGCGTTGATGTCCTGGACGGCGAGTCCGCCACCGCTGATGGCGGCCGGGCCGAGGAACGCGAGCGAACCGGTGAGGGGCAGGAAGGTGCCGAGCTTGAACTGCTTGGCCGGGTCGGATCCCGACGGGCAGTCGGTCGGCGCGGCGACGGTGCTCGTCGCCGAGGCCGACGCCGAGGCGGAGGTGGAAGCGGATGCGGAGGTCGAGGCGCTCGACCCTCCGGACGGCGTCGAACAGGCGGCGAGGGTCACTGCCGCAGCAGCCCCGAGCGCCCAGGCGGTCAACATGCGACCGCGGCGGTGTGCAGGCATTTGCAATCCTTCGTCTGTCGTGGATGCGTCGGTTCGGGGCGAACCCATACCGAGTGGTGTCCGTCAACCTAGGAAGCCAGCGTTCCGCTTGTGTTTCGCAGGGGCCTCGGACTCCGATTCGTTACGGGTCCGTGACCTATCCGCTCAGACTTCGGGGATCGAGGCGGACACGACCGCCCGCGCGCGCCGGCCGCGCCGGACGACCAGCAGCGACTCCGCGACCAGCATCACGAGCGCGATCCAGACGAGTAGGAAGCCCGCGAGCCGGCCGACCGGCATCGGCTCGTGGAGCACGACGACGCCGGTCAGGAACTGCAGGATCGGGGCCAGGTACTGCAGGAAACCGGCGACCGTGAGCGGCAGCCGCTTCGCCGCGGAGCCGAACAGCAGCAGGGGCACCGCCGTGCCGACGCCGGCGGAGGCGAGCATCAGGGTGGGGAACGCACCCGCCGAACCGAACGCGAGACCGGGCCCGAGCCCGACGACGAGGAGCTGGAGCACGGCCACCGGCGCGAGCCACGCGGTCTCGAGCGTGAGCCCGGTGACGACGTCCGCGCGATCGCCGACCTGCTTCTTCACGAGTCCGTAGAGGCCGAAGGAGGCGGCGAGGGCCAGGGAGATCCACGGCAGTGCGCCCGCCTCGATCCCGAGCACGACGACGGCGAGGGCGCTGACGCCGACGGCGATCCACTGGCCGACCCGGAGGCGCTCGTGGAGGACGAGCACGCCGAGCAGCACGGTGACGATCGGGTTGATGAAGTACCCGAGGGCGGCGTCGACCACGCGGCCGCTCACCGTGGCCAGCACGTAGACGCTCCAGTTGACGTAGATCAGCGCACCGGCGAGCGCGAAGGTGAGCACGGTGCGCCGGTCGTGCAGGACGCGGCGGAAGGAGCCCCAGGTGCGCGTGACCGTGAGGAGCAGCGCGCAGAACACGAGGGAGAAGACGATCCGCCACCCGACGATCTCGAAGGCGCCCGCCGGCGCCATGGCGAGGAAGTAGACGGGCATCGCGCCCCAGAGGAAGTACGCGACCAGGCCGAAGGCCATGCCACTGCGGGTGCGCTCCCGTCCTCGCGCTTCACTCACTGCAGGCACGCTACCGGGCGCCCCCTGTGGGGCCGGACGGGCGGCGCCGGGTGCGCCGAGGGAGGCGGTATCTCGACGGGACGTGTCGCGAACGCGTCGGGGCCCGCATCCGAGGAACGGATGCGGGCCCCGACGTTCGAACGAGCGGCGTCAGTGGGTGACGACGGCGAGCACGTCGCGGGCGGACAGCACGAGGTAGTCCTCGCCGCCGACCTTGACCTCGGTCCCGCCGTACTTCGAGTACAGCACCCGGTCGCCGACCGCGACGTCGAGCGGCACGCGGTTGCCGTTGTCGTCGATGCGGCCGGGACCGACCGCCACGACCTCGCCCTCCTGGGGCTTCTCCTTGGCGGTGTCGGGGATGACGAGACCCGACGCGGTCGTCTGCTCGGCCTCGACCTGGCTGATCACGATGCGATCCTCGAGCGGCTTGATGGAGACCGGCACGGTCCACCTCTTCTTTCTTGGCGATCGGACGTTCTGCTGGCACTGGGTAGCCCTGAGTGCCAACATCGGAGTCTAGGGGGCTGCTTGGCACTCTCGCAATGCGAGTGCCAGCGGGGCGCCGCGATGCGGAACGCATCCGGTTACGGTGAAGCCGTGGAGCAGGAGGAACTCGAGCGGCTGCTCTCGCCCCGCGTGCTGGCCGCGGTGGACGCCGAGCCGGCACCCACCGGGACGGCGGACGTCGTCGCCCGGTCGACCGCGCTGCGCAGGGCCGGCTTCACCCCCGAGGAGACGGCGGCGATCCTCACCCAGGCGAAGCTGCGCCGCCGCGCGGTGGCGAAGTTCGGCGACTTCGCCGCCCGGATGCTGTTCACCCGCGCCGGGCTCGAGCAGGCGACGCGCCTCGACGTGGCAGCGCATCACGCCGCCCGCTTCCGCAGCATCGACGCCGAACGGATCGCGGACCTGGGGTGCGGGATCGGCGGCGACGCCCTCGCCTTCGCCGCCGTCGACCTCGACGTGCTCGCGGTCGAGCGCGATCCGGTCACGGCCGCGATCGCCGCCTACAACCTCGCCCCGTTCCCGGAGGTGGACGTGCGGACCGGCGAGGCCGAGCAGGCCGACCTCACGGGCGTCCGGGCGGTCTGGCTGGATCCGGCCCGCCGCACGGCCGGGCACGGCGAGACCCGCCGGGTCGGCCCGGCCGACTACTCGCCGTCGCTCGAATTCGCGGCGCAGCTCGCCGAGCGCCTCCCCGTCGGCGTGAAGCTGTCCCCCGCGCACGACCGGGACACGATCCCCGAGCACGCGGAGGCGCAATGGGTGTCGAGCGGCGGGGACGTCGTCGAGACCGCGCTCTGGTTCGGGGACCTGCGCCGAGGCGACGTGCGCCGGGCCGCTCTCGTCGTGACCGACCGGGGATCGGCGGAGATGACGGCGCCGGCGGACAGCGCCGACGAGCCCCCCGGTCCGCTCGCCGGCTACCTGCACGAGCCGGACGGCGCCGTGATCCGCGCGCGCCTGCTCGGCGACCTCGCCCGCGCCACCGGCACGCACCCGGTCGGCCCGTCGATCGCCTACCTGACGGGCGACCTGCCGCTCTCGACGCCGTTCGTCTCGTCCTTCGAGATCGAGGCGGTGCTGCCGTTCGACCGGCTGCGGATCCGTCGTGAGCTGAAAGCGCGGCGGATCGGCCGTCTCGAGATCAAGAAGCGCGGCGTCGACCTCGATCCGTCCACGTTCCGCACCTTCCTCGGTCTCGCCGGCGACGGCGAGGCCACGCTGATCGTCACCCGTACGACGGAGCGGCGGGTCGCGCTGATCTGCCGCCGCCTGACGGCCTGAGACCGTCGAATCAGTAGGTGGACGTGACCGCCCCGGTCGCGATCAGGGCGATGAGCGCGACGGCGTAGATGATGCCGACCAGGATGCCGAGGTAGCCGAGCACGAGCGCCCAGATGGCGAGGGCGCGGCCACGCTCACCGGTCCGCTTGATCTGCGCGAGCGCGATGTGCCCGCAGATCACGGCGCCGAGGGACACCACGAACGCGAGGACGAACGCGACGATCGACAGCGTGTTGAACCGCTCCTGCGGGGCCTGCCCGTACTGCGTCGGGACGGGCTGGTAGGAGGAGGACACGGCGAAGCCTTTCGATGGGGCGGACGGGGGCGGAACGCGGACCCGTCCGCGGAACGAACGGCTCGGATCAGTAGTTGGAGGACGCGCCGGCGATGCCGACGATCACCGCGAGCCCGATCCAGATCACGATCGCGATGGCGACGGCGACGAAGCCGGTGATGAGGCCGGTGAGCCACATGGCCTTCGCCTGCGGCTCCTTGCGGCGGCCGAGGAACCCGAGGACGACGGCCGCGGCACCGGGCAGGAAGCCGGTGCCGAACAGGAACAGCGACAGGAGTACGCCGAGGATGCCGAAGACCAGCGACAGGATGCTGAGGATCGGGGATTTCGCCGGCGCCGGGGCGGACGCGTACGGCGTCGACGGCGGCGGCGTGGGCTGGTAGTCGCTCATGGGATTCCCTCCGCCGACGGTCAGCGTCGCCGGCTGCGCCCATCGTGGCAGCGGCCACCGACGGGTGTCAACGCGCCTCGCGGCCCCGCTTCAGGGCACCTGGACGACATCCACCGGCAGCGTGGAGTCCACGCCGAAGCCGAGGCCGCTGGGGGCGTGACCCGCCGCGACGCGCATGGCGCCGAGCCCGGCGATCATCGCGCCGTTGTCGGTGCACAGCTCGAGCGGCGGGATGCGCACCGTCACGCCGGCGGCCGCCGCGCGCTCCTCGGCGACCTCACGGAGGCGCCGGTTCGCCACGACGCCCCCGCCGAGGAGGAGGCGTGGCACGCCGGTCTCCGCGCACGCGTCGAGCGCCTTGCCGACGAGCACGTCGACGACGGCCTCGCGGAAGCCCGCGGCCACGTCCGCGAGGGGCAACGGCTCCCCCGCCGCCTCGGCGCGCTCAACGGTGCGCGCCACGGCGGTCTTCAGGCCGCTGAACGAGAAGTCGAACCGATGGGCCGCCCGGTCCTTCGGCGCCGTGAGCCCCCGCGGGAAGCGGATCGCCGCCGGATCGCCCCCGACGGCCGCCGCGTCGATCCGCGGGCCGCCGGGGTAGGCGAGCCCGAGCAGGCGGGCGGTCTTGTCGAACGCCTCGCCCGCGGCGTCGTCGAGGGTCTCGCCGAGCAGCTCGACGTCGTCGGTGAGGTCGCGCACGAGCAGGAGCGACGTGTGACCGCCGGAGACGAGCAGCGCGACGACGGGCAGCTGCACGGCCCGCCGCGCCGCCCCCCGGGCGTGCAGAAGGTCCGCCGCCACGTGCCCGACGAGGTGGTTCACGCCGTAGAGAGGCTTGCCCGCGGTGACGGCGAGCGCCTTCGCCGCGCCGACGCCCACCATGAGCGCGCCGGCGAGGCCGGGTCCGGCGGTGACGGCGACCGCGTCGAGGTCCCCGATGCCGACCCCGGCGTCGGCGAGCGCCCGCCGCAGCGCGGGGGTGAGCGCCTCCAGGTGGGCGCGGGCGGCGATCTCGGGCACGACGCCGCCGTACCGGGCCTGCTCCTCCATCGAGGAGGCGATCACGTTGGCCAGCACCTCACGGCCGCGGACGATGCCGATCCCGGTCTCGTCGCAGGAGGTCTCGAAGCCGAGGACGAGCGGTTCGCGGGTCATCGGACCGCCACCGGCAGCTCGAGGCGCATGACCACGGCGTCGACGTCGTCCGGCTGGTAGTAGTGCGGTCGGCGGCCGACCGCCTCGAACCCGGCCGAGGCGTAGAGGGCCGCCGCGACGGGGTTGTCCGCGCGCACCTCCAGGAAGACGCGGGCGGCGCCGCGGTCCCGCGCCTCGGCGAGCAGCCGCTCGAGCAGGGCCCGCCCGATCCCCCGGCCGCGCGCCGAGGCGCCGACGGCGATGGTGAGCACGTCGGCGTCGCCGGCGCCGCGCGGGGCGAGGACGGCGGCGTAGCCGAGGACGGCGTCCGCCTCCGTCGCGACGATCGCGGCCGTGTCCCGGTCCGTGATGGTGGCCGCCATGCTCGAGCGGCTCCAGGCGTCGGTCGGGAAGCTCGCGGTCTCGATCCGCATGATCGCGTCGAGGTCGTCGGAGCGTGCGGGGCGCAGCGCGGTCATCCGCCCGCCCGCTTCGGGGCGGCGAGGGTGACGTCGGGGCTGCGGAGGTAACGGGCCTCCGGCGGCTCCGGCGGCAGCCCGGCTGCGCGGCGCCGCGCCGCGACCCGGCCGAGGGCCGCAGGATCGACGGGCGCGGTGACGCGGGGAAGATCCGGCACCCGGTCCGGCGAGCCGACCTCGGGCTCCCCGTCCCGCACGGGGACGCCCGCGCCGTCGAGGGTGCGGTACACGGTCGCGTAGACCTCGCGGCGCTTCGCATCGGCGACGACGACGAACGGGAGCTCGGCGCCGCCCTCGAGCGCGGTGAGCGCGATCGCGTCGTGGCTGAGCACGGGAAGCTCGGGCACGCCGAGGACGAGGGCGGCCGTGCGCGCGGCCGCCATCCCCACGCGCAGCCCCGTGAAGGGGCCGGGCCCGACCCCGTAGGCGACGGCGGTGACCTGGCTCGCGCGGCCGGCCAGCACCGCGTCGAGCAGGGGGCCGATCGCCTCCGCGTGCCCGCGCGGGTCGTCCGAGCGGCGGACGGCCACGGGGCGGCCCCGGTCGTCGACGAGGGCGGCGCCGGTCGTCCCGGAGCTGTCGACGGCGAGGATCACCCGTTCAGCCTAGGAGCGGTGGGGCGGCCGCCCAGCGCGGACCGGAGCGGCGGAGCTCGACCGAGCGGGGCTCGACGGGCGCCTCGTCATCGGGCCCGGCGGCGGCGGCGGCCGGCCGTGCGATCACGACCTCGAGCAGCGACTCGCTCACGCCGTCGAGCAGCCCTTCACCCCACTCGACCACGACGACGGCGTGCTCGACGTCGAGGTCGAGGTCGTCGAGCTCCGCGGCCGAGCCGAGCCGGTACGCGTCGACGTGCACGAGGGGCGGGCCACCGGCGAGTGACGGATGGGTGCGCGCGAGCACGAACGTGGGGCTCGCGATCGGCCCGCGCACGCCGAGCGCGTCTCCCAGCCCCGCGGCGAGGGTGGTCTTCCCCGCGCCGAGCGGGCCGGTGAGCACGACGAGGTCGCCGGCGCGGAGCACGGCGCCGAGCCGGGCGCCGAGCGCACGCATGGCGTCCGGGTCCGGGACGTCGGTGCGTTCGATCACTCCGGCCGCCGCACCACGCGGGGCCCGATCCGGGTGACGATCTCGTAGCCGATCGTGTCGGCCCAGCCGGCCCAGTCGGCGGCCGACGGGACGCCGGTGGCGGGATCGCCGAAGAGCACCACCGGGTCACCGACGCGCACGTCGTCGCCGGTCTCGATCACGAACTGGTCCATGGCGATGCGCCCACGGATCGGACGCCGCCGCCCGCGGACGTGCACCTCGGCGCGGTTCGACGCCGCCCTGGGCACGCCGTCGGCGTAGCCGACGGGCACGAGCGCGAGCGAGGTCGGCCGGTCCGCCCGCCAGGTGGAGTCGTAGGACACGCCGGCGCCCGCGGGAACGCGGCGCACGGCGGCGATCCGCGACTCGAGGGTCATGGCCGGCCGGAGGCCGAGGCGGGCCGCGTCCCCGTCGTCGAACGGGGAGACGCCGTAGAGGCCGATCCCCGTCCGCACGGCGGTGTACGCCGACTGATCGCGACGCAGCGCGGCCGCGGTGCTCGAGAGGTGGCGCAGCTCCGGCCGGAGTCCGGCGTCGTGCGCCCGCCGGAGCGCGTCGGCGAAGCGTGCCTCCGCAGCGGCGTCCTCCTCGGGGGACGTGTTTGCGAGGTGCGAGAAGAGACCCCGCACGCGGAGCCGTCCGTCGCGCTCGAGCTCGGCCGCGAGCCGGAAGGCGCGGTCCCAGTCCTCCGGCGCCAGCCCGTTGCGGCTGAGACCCGTCTCGACCTTGAGCTGCACGGCGGCGCCCGGGCCGGTCGCGGCGATCCTCGCCAGCTGGTCGACGGTCGAGACGCCGAGGTCGACTCCGGCGGCGGCCGCCGCTCCGAAGTCGGCGCTCACGTCGAGCAGCCATGCGAGCACCGGGGCCGTGATGCCGGCCCCGCGCACCGCCAGCGCCTCCGCCGGATCGGCCACGCCGATCCAGGTGGCGCCGCCGTCGAGGGCCGCCCTCGCGGCGGTCACCATGCCGTGCCCGTAGCCGTCGGCCTTCACCACGGCGATGAGGTCGGGCGTGCCGGCGACCGCCTTCAGCCACCGGGTGTTCGCGCTGATGGCGCCGGTGTCGATGCGGGCGACGCGGTCCGGCGCCCCCTCCCGGGTCACGGCCCCTCCAGGACGACGAACGCGGAGGCGATGCCCGCGTCGTGGCTCATCGACAGGTGCGTCGCCCTGACGCCCATCGCCTCGAGCCTGGCCGCCGCGGCCCCCGTGACCCGGAGCGACGGGCGCCGGTCGACGTCGCTGGTCACGACCATGTCGTGCCAGGTGAACCCCGTGGAGTCGCCCGACGCCTTGATGAGGGCCTCCTTGGCCGCGAATCGGGCGGCCAGGGAGCTGAGCGGGAGGCCCTGTTCGCTGCTCGCGAACAGGCGGAGCCGCAGCGGTGGCGTGCGTTCGAGCGACCGCGCGAAGCGGGCGATGTCGACGACGTCCACGCCGATGCCGAGGATCACGAGGCGCTCCGCCTCACTCCACGGTGACGGACTTCGCGAGGTTGCGCGGCTGGTCCACGTCGAGCCCCTTGGCGGCCGCGAGCTCCATCGCGAAGATCTGCAGCGGCGCGACCGCGAGCAGCGGCTCGAACATCGTGCCGGCGAGCGGGATCCGCAGCACGTCGTCCGCGTGCGGCAGCACCGCGACGTCGCCGGCCTCCGCGACCGCGAGCACGTGCGCGCCGCGGGCGCGGATCTCCTGGATGTTCGAGACGACCTTCGGATGCAGGCTCGTCGAGTCGCGGGGGCTCGGAACGACGACGAACACGCGCTGACCCGGCTCGATCAGCGCGATCGGCCCGTGCTTCAGCTCGCCGGCCGCGAAACCCTCCGCGTGGATGTAGGCGAGCTCCTTGAGCTTCAGCGCGCCCTCGAGCGCGACCGGGTAGCCGACGTGCCGGCCGAGGAAGAGCACGCTGCGGGTGTCGGACATGCTGCGGGCGAGCTCGCGGATCTCCGGCCCGGTCTTCAGCACCGTCCGGAGCTTGTCCGGCAGCGCGCGCAGCTCGTCCGTGAGCCCTCGGATCTCGTCGTCGCGCAACGTCGCGCGCACGCGGGCGAGGTGCAGGCCGAGCAGGTAGAGCGCGACGACCTGCGCGGTGAACGCCTTCGTGCTGGCGACGGCGACCTCCGGCCCGGCTCGGGTGTAGAGCACGGCGTCGGACTCGCGGGCGATGGTCGCGCCCTGGGTGTTGCAGATCGAGAGGGTGCGCGCGCCTCGCTCCCGCGCGTACTTCACGGCCATCAGCGTGTCCATCGTCTCGCCGGACTGGCTGATCGAGACGACGAGGGTCGAGGCGTCCAGCACCGGGTCGCGGTAGCGGAACTCGTGCGCGAGCTCCACCTCGACCGGGATGCGCGCCCACTTCTCGATGGCGTACTTGCCGAGCAGGCCGGCGTACGCGGCGGTCCCGGCGCCGAGCACGACGATCCGCGTCACGGCGGCGAGCACGTCCGCGGGGAAGCCGTCCTGGATCTCGTCGAGCACCACGACCCCGTCGACGACGCGCTCGAGCAGCGTCTGCTCGATGGACTCGGGCTCCTCGCTGATCTCCTTCGCCATGAAG
>DASYJR010000023.1:0-3074 GCA_035996305.1 Amnibacterium sp.
GAACTCCGCGCGACCGAGGTCGGTCGTCGCCGGGCCGGCGAGCCAGCTCTGGTAGTCGGCCTCCGAGGTCGCGATCACGGTGGCGCGCATCCCCTCGTGGAAGACGCCGCAGAACTCCGCGCACTGGCCGATGTACGTGCCGACGCGGTCGGCCTTGAACCACGTGTGGTTCGTCCGGCCGGGGATCGCATCCGTCTTGCCGCCGAGCTGGGGAACCCACCAGCTGTGCGGGACGTCGGGCGACGTGATGGTCAGGTACACGACCCTGCCGGCGGGAACGTGGAGCTCGCCGATCGAGCGGGCGCCGTTCGGGTAGTCGAACTGCCAGTAGAACTGATGGCCCTCGACCGTGACGTTCAGACGGGTGCTGGCGCTGGCGGCGGGCACGCTGGCGATCTTCGGCAGCTGCCAGAAGATGAAGACGCCGATGATGCAGAGGATGATCACGGGCAACCCGGTCCAGATCAGCTCGAGGCGCGTATGGCCGTGCACCTGCGCGCCCTCGACCTCGCGCGGGCGGCCGCGGCTCCGGTACTTCCAGATGAAGACGATCAGCACCGTCTGGACGATCACGAAGATCGCGGCGGTGAACGCGGCAACCACGTAGTACGCCGAATTGATGTGGCGGGCATTGGGCGAGTGCGCCGGCGGCGGCGTGAAACCGCCGTTTGCGGCTGCGGCAATGCCCGCCGTCGCCAACGCGACGAACGGCATCAGCATCAACACAAGCTTCCGCGCCACCGAACGGGCATTCTATGGGCGTGGCCGAGCGCACGTTCGTTGACCTGCCGTCGTATGTGCCCGACCGCTTCGAGGTGTTCGTGAACGGCGTCGAGCAGGCTCGTGGCGCGGATTACGAGCTCATCGGCCGGGCACTCGTCTTCCCGCGACCGATCGCCCAGGAGGGCCGCCTCGGCTTCTGGCGCTGGACGGCGATGTGGCTCGGGATCGCCGGGAGCTATCGCAAGCACGAGAACGTCGACGTCGTCTACGAGGTCAACGGCCGCAAGCAGGTCGCGACCGGCCTGCGGCCGAAGGCGTACGAAGAAATCTAGGCCACGACGGCGGACAGGATTCGCCGCTCGCGCGCCGTCCGCAGCAGCTCGCCGGCCGCGGTCTCGAACACGTCATCCTCGCCGAGGGCGTATGTGGCGCGGAAGTCGACCGCGCCGTTCAGCTCGGCGACGAGGAACCCGTTCTCGGTCGGCAGGAGGTCGACTCCGACGAGATCCGCGCCGACCGCGGCGGCTGCCGACAGCGCGAGCGCGCGGGCGAGGGGCGGCGGCTCGGTCGGCTCGGTATCGCCGCCGAGCGCGACGTTCGTCCTCCACTCGCCCGGTGCGGCCTGCCGCCGGGCGGCGCCGACCACCCGGCCGCCGGCGACGATCACCCGCAGATCCCAGCCCTGCGGCGGCACGAGCTCCTGGGCGATCACGCCGTGCTCGCGGAACCAGCCCCGGAAGCGCAGGCGGTCGAGCTCGTTGTCCAGCTCGACCTGCGTGCGGCAGAGCGTCACGTCGCGGCCCCAGCTGCCGAAGCGCGGTTTCAGGACGAGCGGCAGCTCCGGCGCCGCGGCCGGCATCCCCTCGGCGATGTGCCAGGTGTGCGGGTGCGGCACGCCCGAGAGGCGCAGGACACGCGCGGTGAGCAGCTTGTCGTGCGCGGCCACGAGCACGCTCGGTGGATTGAGGAGTCGCACGCCGGCGGAGGTGAGCCGCTCGAGCTCGGGGATCCCGCTCTCGATCCCGTCGAGCCCTTCGCGGACGTCGAGCCGCCCGAGCGCGACATCTCCGGCCCCGAGGAGCCGGAGCGCGTCGCGCGGGGGCAGTACGCAGGCGGAGGCGCCGAGCGCCTGTGCGGCGGCGGCGAGCGCCTCGTTCGTCTCCGAGCACGTGTGAGCGACGACGACGAATCTCATTGCTCGGATGGTGAGCGATGCCGGGCCCTACGTGGGCGTCGCTCTGGTGAACCGGGGGTGACGGACTAGGGTCGGGGAACGCCGGCGCCGGCGCGGTCTTTCGGCACCGCTTCGAGCTTGTAGCCCACGCCGTAGCGGGTCTGGATGAACGTGTGCCGGGAGGCCCGTCGGTCGACCTTCTCGCGCAGCCGGCGGACGAAGACGTCGACCGTGCGGTCGCGGTGCGACTCCCGGCGGCCCCAGAGCTTCTGGAGCAGCTCGTCCCGCGTCGAGACACGGCCCCGCTCGAGGGCCAGCTGGTAGAGGAGCCGGAACTCCGTCGGCGTCAGCTCGGCGCTCTCGCCGTCGACGTACGCCTGCACCTCGCGCGGGTCGATGCGCAGCTCTTCGACGTCGATCGGCTCGCCCCGGGGGGTTTCGTCCCGTCGCACGCCGCGGCGGGCCGCGGCCCGGACGCGGGCGACGAGCTCCTTCATCGAGAAGGGCTTGACGAGGTAGTCGTCGGCACCGATCTCGAGCGCATGCACCCGGTCGTGCTCGGTGCCGCGTGCGGAGACGACGACGATCGGTGTCGCGATTCCCTCGGCTCTCACCGTCTCGATGAGCTTCCAGCCGTCGAGGCCGGGCAGCATCAGGTCGAGCACGCAGGCGTCGGGTTTCTCGTGCCGCAGGCGCGCGAGCCCCTGCTCGCCGTTCCCGACCCAGGTGGCGTCGAAGCCGGCGGCGCCCAGGTGGCGCGCCATCCCCTGGGCGATGACCTCGTCGTCCTCGACGATCAGCACCTTCGGCATCGGTGTCATTATCGAGAACGGGCGTTGGTCGACGGGGGGACGGACGGTGAAGGAGTGGTGAAGGGGTGGTGAACGAGGAGTCGGAACGGGTGCGGCGCCTCGTCGAGGGGCTCGGCGACCCCATTGTCGTCCTCGACAGCGAGCGGCGGCTCGTGGCCGCCAGCCCGGGCGCCCTGGCGGCTCTCGGCGATCTGACACCCGGGCGCAGGGTCGGTGAGGAGGCACTGGCCGCCGAGCCCCGGCCGCTCGTGCTCTTCCTCGCCGCGCTGCCGGAGCTTTCCGCGTACCAGGAGCTCCGTGCCGGCTTCACGGCCGCGGTCTCCCACGAGCTTCGCACGCCGCTCGCCCGCATGCTGATCCTCCTC
>DASYJR010000024.1:0-6184 GCA_035996305.1 Amnibacterium sp.
CGAACTCCTCGCGGGCGTCGCCCTCGATCGCCGCCGCGGTCTCGGCGTGGTTGCGGATCAGGATCAGGTACTCCACGTCGCTTCCTCTCGCTCATGGATTCGACGAACGGCGCCGCCCGAGCAGGACAGCCCGTCCGAAGAACGGGCGGCTTCCGCCCGCATCCACGGCGGGACGATCACCGCGAGCGCTTCACGAAGCCCGCGTCCCACACCGGGGTGTCCGTCTCGGCGACGGTGCCGTCCTCCCCGAACACGAGAAACCGGTCGAACGCTCGGGCGAACCACCGGTCGTGCGTGACGGCGAGCACCGCGCCCTCGAACCCGGCGAGGCCCTGCTCGAGCGCCTCCGCGGACTCGAAGTCGAGGTTGTCGGTCGGCTCGTCGAGCAGCAGCAGCGTGGCGCCCTCGAGCTCGAGCAGCAGGATCTGGAACCGCGCCTGCTGCCCGCCCGAGAGCGTCTCGAAGCGCTGCTCGGCGCTCTTCACGAGGCCGTAGCGGTTCAGGATCGACGACGCACCCGCGCGGTCGAGGCCACTGCGATCCGCGTCACCCGCGCCCAGGATCTCCAGCAGCGTGCGGCCGGTGAACTCCGGATGCTCGTGGGTCTGGTCGAAGTACCCGGTGCGCACCCGTGAGCCGAGCCGCACGACGCCGGAGTGTGCGACGGGCTCGAGGGCGTCGTGGCCCAGGCGGTCCTCGTCCAGAAGCCGCAGCAGGCGCAGGAAGTGGGACTTGCCGGATCCGTTGCTGCCCACGACGGCGACCCGGTCGCCGAACCAGATCTCGGTGGAGAACGGCCGCATGAGCCCGTCGAGCCCGAGCCGCTCGCAGGTGATCGCCCGCTTCGCGGTGCGGCCGCCGGCGAGGCGCATGACCACCTTCTCGGGCGGCGGGGCGGGCGGGGGCGGCCCGTCCGCCCGGAAGCGCTCGAGCCGGCTCCGCGCCGCCTGCAGCCGGCTCGCCATGTCGGCGTTGTACGCCGCCTTCGCCTTGTACAGGGCCACGAGGTCCTTGAGCTTCTGCTCCTCCTCGTCCCAGCGACGGCGCACCTCGTCCGCCCGGTCGTTCCGGGCGGCACGCGCCGCCTGGTAGCCCGTGAGGTCGCCGCCGTGCACCCAGATCGTCGCGCCCGCGCCGCCGCGCTCGAGGGTCGCGATCGCGGTCGCGCAGCGGGCGATCATCTCCCGGTCGTGGGTGACGAAGAGGACCGTCTTCGCGGACGCCCGGATCGACGCCTCGAGCCACTCCTTGCCGGGCACGTCGAGGAAGTTGTCGGGCTCGTCGAGCAGCAGCACCTCAGCGGGCCCGGACAGCAGGGCCTCGAGCACCAACCGCTTCTGCTCCCCGCCGGAGAGGGTGGCGGCGGGGCGGTCGCGGGCCCGCTCGTAGGGCAGGTGCAGCGACTCAAGGGTCGCGGAGTCCCAGCGCACCTCCTCGTCGTAGCCGCCGGCGTCGCCCCAGTCGGCCAACGCCTGCGCATACGCGATGCCGGCCGCCTCCGATCCGGTCTCGAGCATCGCCCGCTCCGCCGCGTCCAGCCGCTCGGCGGCGGCCTGCACCGCGGGCGGGGACGTCGTGAGCAGCAGGTCGCGCACCGTGGAGGCGTCGCGGACACTCGGGCCCACGACCGCCGGTTCCGACGCGCCGCGCAGCGGCGTGGCGGCCGTGCGCTCGGGGACGACGAACTGGCGCATCACCCCGAGCCGCCCCGACGAACCGCGGCTGCCGGCCTGCAGCGGCAGCCGGCCGTCGAGGAGCGCGAGCAGCGTCGACTTGCCGATGCCGTTCGGGCCGACGAGCGCGATCTTGCGGCCCTCGCCCACGCGCAGGTTCACGTCGCGGAGGAGCGGGCGGCCGTCCTCGAGGGCGTGGTCGCAGTGGGACAGCTCGATGTGGGCCATGACGGGAGGCTCCAGGGGGAGTCCGGCGGTACGCCGGTGCCGTCGGGATCTCCGCAGCCGACCACCGTGCCAGATCCGGCGGTCCGAGCGCCAGCGCCGATCCGGATCCGGAGGCTGCAGTGCGAGGATCGGCCCATGCCCGCGACGCCGTTCCGCCTGCCCGATGGCCGCTCCGTGGACCTGTACGTCTCCGGCCCGGACGACGGGACGCCGTTCGTCATGCACCACGGCACGCCGGGCTCGTACCACCCGCCGTCGGATCTCGAGCGGGCCGTGCACGCGCGCGGGCTGCGGATGGTGACGTGGTCGCGGCCCGGCTACGGCGCCTCGACCAGGCAGCCCGGCCGGCGCGTGGTCGACGCCGTGGCCGACACCCGGGCAGTGCTGCAGGGGCTCGGCGCCGGCCGGTGCGTCGTGGGCGGCCGATCGGGCGGCGGCCCCCACGCCCTCGCCTGCGCAGCCGGGCTCGAGGAGGCCGTCTCGGTGCTCGTCGTCGCCGGCGTCGCGCCGTTCGAGGCCGAGGGCCTCGACTTCCTCGCCGGGATGGGTCAGGACAACCTCGACGAGTTCGGCGCCGCCCTGGAGGGCGAGGACGCGCTGCGTCCGTACCTCGAGGCGCAGCGGGAGGGACTCGCGCACGTGCAGCCGGGGGACATCGTCGCCGCGATGTCGAGCCTCCTGCCGGAGGTCGACCGGGCGGTGCTGACGGCGGGGCTCGCCGAGGAGCTCGCGGTGGCCTTCCACGAGGCCGTGCGCCTCGGCGTCGGCGGCTGGCTCGACGACGACCTCGCGTTCGTCCAGCCGTGGGGCTTCTCGCTGACGGCGATCACCAAGCCGGTCGCGGTCTGGCAGGGCTCGGCCGACCTGATGGTGCCCTACGCCCACGGGCGATGGCTCGCGGCGCACGTGCCGAACGCCGACGTGCACCTCGTCGAGGGCCAGGGCCACCTGTCCGTGGCGCACGGCGCCGAGGACACCGCCGCGATCCTCGACGTGCTGACCGCGCCGCTGCGCTGACCGGCCGGTCGCCGCCGCCCGCGCCGCATGCGGTCGGGGTGCCAGGATGCGGTCATGCCGGTCGCCCCGTTCGTCCTGCCCGACGGCCGTCGGCTCGACCTGTACACGTCCGGGCCGGAGGACGGCGTACCGCTCGTGCTGCACCACGGCACGCCGGGCTCGTACCACCCGATGAGCGAGCTCGAGCCCGCGGCGCACGCCCGCGGTCTGCGGGTGGTGTCCTGGTCGCGTCCGGGCTACGGCGGATCCACGCGGCAGCCGGGACGCAGGGCCGTGGACGTCGTCGCGGATGCGCGGGCCGTGCTCGACGGCCTCGGCGCGGACCGGTGCGTGGTCGCCGGCCGCTCCGGCGGCGGCGCATCCGCCCTCGCCTGCGCCGCCCGCCTCGAGCAGGCGGCCGCCGTGGTGGTGGTCGCCGGGCTCGCGCCGTTCGAGGCCGACCACCTCGACTTCTTCGACGGCATGACCGACGAGGACGCGGCCGACTACGGCGTGGCGCAGGAGGGCGCGGACGCGTTCCTCCCGCGGCTCGAGGAGCAGCGGGAGGTCTTCGCGCGGATGACGCCGGAGATGATCCTCGACGGGATGGTGAGCGGCATGCCGACGCGTGAGCAGGCCGCGTTCACGGCGCTGCTGGCGGAGCAGATGGCCGAGAGCTTCCGGGAGTCGGTCCGCACCGGCCTCGACGGGTGGGTGGACGATGTGATCGCCGCGGTGCTGCCGTGGGGGTTCTCGGTCGAGGAGATCCGGGTGCCCGCCGCCGTGTGGCACGGCACGGACGACCGGATGGTCCCCTTCGGGCACGGCCGGTGGCTCGCCGAGCACGTGCCGGGCGCCGAGCCCCACCTGGTCGAGGGCGCCGGCCACGTCTCGATCGCTCACGGCGAAGCCGACACCGCGGCCGTCCTCGACGCCCTGACGGCCGCGCTGACCTGACCGCAGGCCCGCCCGAAGCGCACGCGTGCCACGTTCTGCCCCTATGGGGCCGCCAGAAGGGCAGAAAGCGGCAAGCGTGCGCTGGGCGGCGTCAGGCGTGGACGACGCAGGTCGCCGCGAACGGGCGGGCCAGCAGGCGGGCCTCGAGGATCGGGGCGCCGCACACGACGCAGCGGCCGTAGGTGCCCGCCGCGACCCGCTCGAGCGCCTGGTCGATCTCACCGAGCCGGGCCCGCGCCGCCGTGCGCAGCGCATCCGCCTGGGAGCGCTCGAACGCGATCGTCGCCCCCTCCGGGTCGTGCTCGTCGTCGGTGTTCGCGTCCACCCGCGCGGCCGTGACCGCGTCGATCCGCACCCCGAGTTCCGCGAGCGACTCGAGCGTCTCCGCCCGCAGCGCCGCCAGGCGTCGCGCGGCGTCGGCCGGCTCGATCAGCGGCCCGCCCGCGCCGGCTCGGTGCTCGCCCACAGGTCCGCGCCGGTCGTCGGCTCGCCTGCGGCGACCGCGGCGGTCCAGACGGCCGTCGGCACGACGGCCGCGAACCCGGAGTGGAGCACGAGCAGGCTCGTCTCGTGCAGCTCCTGCGCCGAGATCGTGCCGGACGGCGTGCTGAGCGGCAGGGTGCCCGTCGCGTCGGAGAGCACCTCGACGATGAGGCCGCGGTCGGCCGCGTCCCTGGCCGTCGACTCGTCGCAGTGCTGGGTCATGAAGCCCGCGATCGTGACGGTGTCGACGCCGAGGTCGTCGAGCCGGTCGCGGAGGTCCGTGCTCGCGAAGCAGGACACCGTCTGCTTCGTCAGCAGCAGGTCGCGGGGGCGGGAGGCGACGACGTCGTGCAGCTCGACGCCGAGCGATCCGGCCGCGAAGACGGGGGAGTCGGCCTCGTCGACGTGCTGGACCACCACGACCGGCACGCCCGCCGCGGTGGCCGCGTCGATGGCGGCGGCGATGTTCGGCAGGCTGGTCGTGAGCGGCGGATGGGCGATGGGGAGTGACCCGGACACGTACTCGTTCTGCACGTCGATCACGACGAGCGCTCGGCGCGGATACGACACTCCGTCGGGCATGGGGGACAGCCTGACACATGCGGCGAACCTCGTGGCGGGCGATGTCAACCCCCTTGCCGTCCGCCCCTCGACCTGCCACCGGCCGAGCAGGACGCCCGGCCGCGGTCAGGCGCCGAGGAACTGCAGCACGGCCAGCACGCGGCGGTGCGCGCCCGACGACTCCTCCAGGCCGAGCTTGCCGAAGATGCTCGTCACGTGCTTCTCCACCGCTCCCGGCGAGACGACGAGCGACTCGGCGATCGCCGCGTTGCTCCGGCCCTCCGCCATGCCGCGCAGCACCTGCGTCTCCCGCGGGGTCAGCCGGGCGAGCGGGTCGGCACGGGCCCGCAGCATCTCCTCGACCATCTTCGGATCGAGCACGGTGCCGCCGGCGGCCACCTGCTCGATCGCACGCCGCAGCTGCTCGAGGTCGGTGACCCGGTCCTTCAGCAGGTAGCCGATCCCTCCGCTGCCGGCCGCGAGGAGCTCCCGGGCGTAGGTCGTCTCGACGTACTGGCTGAGCAGCAGCACGGCGACCTCCGGGTGCGCGGAGCGCAGGGCGATCGCCGCCCGCACCCCCTCGTCTCGGTGGGTCGGCGGCAGCCGCACGTCCAGCACGACGACGTCGGGCGCCGCGTCGATGATCGTCCGGTCGAGCCCCGTCGCGTCGCCGAGGGCCGCGACCGCCTCGAACCCCGCCTCGGCGAGGAGGCGCACCAGCCCCTCCCGCAGCAGCGTGGAGTCCTCGACGATCGCGACCCTCAGCGGCCGGGCGTCCGATCCCATGACCGCCGACGCTACCGGTGGGGCAGCGGGATCGTCGCGGTGACCTCGGTCGGGCCCCCGGCCGGGCTCACGATGCGCAGCTCGCCGCCCAGCCCGGCGAGGCGTTCGGCCGCGCCCGCGAGGCCGTGCTGCGCGACCGGGCCGGCGCCGCCGATCCCGTCGTCCGTGACGCGGATCCGGAGCACCGCCGGGCCGCCGGTCGTGGCGGCGGGCTCGGTGATGACGGTGAGCACGATCCGTCGAGCCGCCGCGTGCTTGATCGCGTTGCTCGTGAGCTCCGCGGCGACGAAGTAGGCGCTCCGCTCGATCGGCGAGGGCAGCGGCTCGGAAAGGCGGATGTCCGCCTCCAGCGGGACGGCGCTGCGGCGCGCGAGCGCCTCGAGCGCGGCCTCCCCACTGTCGACCGCGGTCGTGATCACGTCGCCATTGCCGATCAGCGCGACGATCGCCTTGCGCTGGACTTCGTAGTCCTCGACCACCAGCAGCTGCTTGACCCGGCG
>DASYJR010000025.1:0-16531 GCA_035996305.1 Amnibacterium sp.
CGGCCTGGATGGCGACGCCCGGGAAGTTGGCCTCGAAGATCGCGGTGATGCCGCCGATGAAGAGTCCCTCGAACGCGGCGTAGCCGACGATGAGCGGCACGGACGGCTGGCGCTTGAACGTGTTGACCATCGCCAGCACGAAGCCGACGAGGGCGCCGACGATCGCGAGCTGCGGCACGAACCAGCCGACCGCTCCGGTGGCGAGCAGCACCGCGAAGAGCACGACGGTCTTCACCGCGGTGTCCTCGTAGGTCATCCGGTTCGTCTCGGCCGGGGTCGCCGACGGGCGCTCGTAGAGCTCCTCGAGCGTGGCCGCGCTGACCGGGGCGTTGTTGCGGAACGCCGGGTTGTTGGAGAGGGCGGGATTCGCCATGGTTCCTTCTCTTGAGGAGGATCGACGGACGCGGTGCCCGTCGGGGAGCCTCCCAGTTTACGGCGTGCCGGACCGGGGAGCGGGTGTCGAACCTATGCGATCCGTATGGACGAACCGCACGCGGAGTGCGTACTCCCGGGCGAGCCAGGCGCCCAGGATCACGCCGACGACCACGGTCCAGAAGGTGAGGCCCTTGTCGGCGACGTGGGAGAACGCGGAGGCGAGCGCGAGGCCGAGCCCGAGCGGCAGGGCGACGGACCAGTAGGTGATCGGCGGCCGTCTGCGCACGAGCAGCCAGCACGGCAGGACGAGGGCGAGCAGCCACATGGTCTTCGGCCCGGTGATGGTGCACCAGCAGAAGACCAGCGAGGGGAGCGCGACGGCCGCGCGCGCGAGGGGCCGGCCCGGCTGCACGACCCAGCCGGCGAGGTGCACGGCCGACCCCGCCAGGCCGAGCGGCAGCGTCACGGCGGTCGTCTCGGAGACGAGCACCGCGCCCGCGATCAGCAGGGCGACGCCGACGACGTACCGGCCCCGGTAGTCGCCCCAGGTGAGCGGGAGCCGCGAGGTCGGCTCGGGCGCCGTGCGCCCGCGCAACACGAACCGCGGCATCCGCACACGGTACAAGCCGCACCGCGCCTTCGCGGGGAGGCGCGGTCGGGGCGCCTACCCTGTGGGGATGCCCGCCGCGCCGCTCGTCATCGCACATCGCGGCGCGTCCGGCTACCGGCCGGAGCACACGCGGGACGCGTTCCAGCTGGCGATCGAGCAGGGCGCGGACGCGATCGAGGTCGATGTGGTCGCCTCGAAGGACGGCGAGCTCGTCGTACGGCACGAGCCCGAGCTGTCGGGGACCACGGACATCGCCGCACGCCCGGAGTTCGCGGCACGGCGCCGGGTGAAGGACGTCGACGGGCGCACCATGCGCGGCTGGTTCGCCGAGGACTTCACCTGGGCGGAGCTCTCGACGCTCACCGCGCGCGAGCGGCTGCCGCGGCTGCGGCCCGCCGGGGCCGCCTTCGACGGCCGGGACGGGCTGCTGCGCCTCTCCGACGCGCTCGGCGTCACGGGGCGAGCCGGCATCCGGCTCGTGATCGAGCTGAAGCACGCGGTGCGGTCCGCCGCGCTCGGCCTGCCGCTCGACGAGCTCCTCGTCCCCGCGATCGCCGGCGCCGAGACGACGCCCTCGGTCACCGTCGAGTCGTTCGAGCAGGCGGTGCTGCGGTCGCTCGCCGATCGGCGGTTCCCGCATCCGCTCGTCCGGCTCCTCGGCGGCCCGCGGGTGGCGCCCGACGTGGTCGCGCGCTACGGGCGGCGCGTCGGCTTCCGCGAGGAGCTCCGCGACCTCGGTCGGTTCGAGGGGCTCGCGGGGATCAGCGTGCGCACCGCGCTGGTGCGCCGGTCGCTCGTCGAGCGGGCCGCGGTGCACGGTCTCAGCGTCTGGACGTGGACCCTGCGCCCCGAGAACTGCTTCCTGCCCGCCGGCTACTGGACCGCGGGCGGACCCGGCCGGTTCGGCCGCTACGCGGAGTACTGGCGGCGCCTCGCGGGCGCCGGGATCGCCGGGGTCTTCGCCGACCACCCGGACCTCGCGCGCGCCGCGCTCGGGAGCGCCGGGCCCGTCGGCGCCCCGGCCTAACATCGATCCCCATGGCGCAGGTGGTCGAACACTCCTCCGCGCTGCTCGACGGCTTGAACCCGCAGCAGCGCGAGGCCGTGCTCTACCGCGGCACGGCCCTGCTCATCGTCGCGGGCGCCGGATCGGGCAAGACCCGCGTGCTCACCCACCGCATCGCGAGCCTGCTCGAAGCGCGGGAGGCGTGGCCGAGCCAGATCCTCGCGATCACGTTCACGAACAAGGCCGCGGGCGAGATGCGGGAGCGCGTCCGGGCCCTCGTCGGGCAGCAGAGCGCCGAGGGCATGTGGATCTCCACGTTCCACTCCGCCTGCGTGCGCATCCTGCGCCGGGAGGCCGAGGTCTTCGGGTACGCCCGCGGGTTCACGATCTACGACTCCGGTGACAGTCGAGCGCTGATCAAGCGGATCATCAAGGAGCTCGAGGCCGACGTGCTCGGCTTCTCGGTGGCGAACGTCGCGGCCAAGATCTCCAAGCTGAAGAACGAGCTCATCGACGTC
The DNA here is from genome assembly GCA_035996305.1 of Amnibacterium sp. Taxonomy (GTDB): domain Bacteria; phylum Actinomycetota; class Actinomycetes; order Actinomycetales; family Microbacteriaceae; genus Amnibacterium. The sequence goes on from DASYJR010000025.1 coordinate 2,510, forward strand.
GACACCTATGCGCGGCAGGCGAACACGGCCGACCCGCAGGAGGCGACGTTCCTCGAGATCTTCCGGCAGTACACCCGCACCCTGACGGCGGCGAACGCGTTCGACTTCGACGACCTCATCGCCCAGACCGTCTACCTGTTCCGGGCCTTCCCGCACATCGCGGAGCTGTACCGGCGGCGGTTCCGGCACATCCTCGTCGACGAGTACCAGGACACGAACCACGCGCAGTACTCCCTGATCCGCGAGCTCACCCGCCCCGCCGGTGCCCTGCCCCCCGCGTCGCTCACGGTCGTCGGCGACTCCGACCAGTCGATCTACGCGTTCCGCGGCGCCGACATCCGCAACATCGTCGAGTTCGAGCACGACTTCCCCGAGGCGAAGGTGGTGCTGCTCGAGCAGAACTACCGGTCGACGCAGACGATCCTCGACGCCGCGAACGCGGTGATCGCGAACAACTTCGACCGCAAGCCGAAGAACCTGTTCACCATCGACGGCGCCGGCGCGAAGATCGTCGGCTTCACCGGGTACTCGGGCCACGACGAGGCGCAGTTCGTCGCCGACGAGATCGAGAAGCTGCACGACGAGGGCGTGGAGTACCGCGAGATCGCCGTCTTCTACCGCACCAACGCGCAGACGAGAGCCCTGGAGGAGATCCTCATCCGGTCGGCGGTGCCGTACCGGATCCTCGGCGGCACGAAGTTCTACGAGCGGGCGGAGATCAAGGACGCCCTCGCCTATCTCATCTCGGTCGCGAACCCGGCCGACTCGCTCGCCGTGCGCCGCATCCTCAACACTCCGAAGCGCGGCATCGGCCCGGCCACCGAGACGCAGCTCGCCGCGTACGCGGAACGCAACGGGATGGTGTTCCGGGAGGCGCTGCGGCACGCGCCGCAGCTCGGGCTCGGGCCGAAGGTCACGAAGGCGATCACGGACCTGTCCGAGCTGCTCGATGACGCGACCCTGCTCACCGTGCCGCCCGACGAGGGCATGGCGCCGATCCCCGTGTTCGACGTGCTTGCGCTGCTGCTGAAGCGCAGCGGTTACGTCGACGTGCTGCGGGCGAGCCGCGACCCGCAGGACGAGGCCAGGGTCGAGAACATCGAGGAGCTCCTGTCGGTGACGAAGGAGTTCCAGCGCAACAACCCCGACGGCAGCCTCCTCGACTTCCTCACCGAGGTGTCGCTCGTGGCGGCGGCGGACGAGCTCGACGACTCGACCGGCACCGTGTCCCTCATGACGCTGCACACGGCGAAGGGGCTCGAGTTCCGTGCGGTGTTCCTCACCGGGGTGGAGGAGGAGCTGCTGCCGCACCGGATGTCCGCGAACGAGCCGGGCGGCCCGGCCGAGGAGCGGCGGCTGTTCTACGTGGGCATCACCCGCGCCCGCGAGCGCCTCTACCTGTCCCTCGCGATGACCCGTTCGCAGTACGGCGACACCTCGGTCTCGTCGCCGAGCCGGTTCCTCGCCGAGATCCCCGCCCACCTCGTCGAGTGGCGGCAGTCGCCCGGCATGACCGGCCCGGGCGGCACTCGCGTGGCGGGGAGCCTCGCGTGGGCGGGCGGCAGCAGCACGGCGGAGACGCCGCCGGCGAAGCCGAAGACGGAGTGGACGAACCGCGTCACCGGCAAGGTGCGCGACAACGGCGGCCTCGAGCTGTCGGTCGGGGACCGCATCCGGCACGACGACTTCGGCGACGGCCGGGTCCTCGGCGTGACGGGCGTGGCGGCGAAGCGCATCGCCGAGGTGCAGTTCGACACCGCGGGCCGCAAGCGCCTGCTGATCAAGGTCGCGCCGATCACCAAGCTGTAGCCGTGACCGAGCGGATCCGGCCCTTCCTGCGCGAGGACACCGAGCCGGTCGTCGAGCTCTGGCACCGGTGCGGCCTCACCCGGCCCTGGAACGACCCGCGTCGCGACATCGAGCGGAAGCTGACGGTGCAGCCCGAGCTGTTCCTCGTCGTCGAGCGGGACGATGCGGTCGTGGCGACCGCGATGGCCGGTTACGACGGGCACCGCGGCTGGGTGTACTACGTCGCCGTGGAGCCGGCGCTACAGGGCTCCGGCATCGGCAGGGCGCTGATGATCGAGGTCGAGACGCGCCTTCTCGCGCTCGGCTGCCCGAAGGTCAACGTGCAGGTGCGCGGCGGGAACGAGCCCGTCGCCGCGTTCTACGCCCGGCTCGGCTACGCCGAGGACGTCGCGACGGGCTTCGGCAAGCGCCTCATCGCCGACGAGTGAGGCCCCTCGCGGCGCGCGGATGGGCCGGTTCGGGCACTTGGGGCGTCATCGGCGGCCCGTTGCGCCCGAAGTGGCCCGTCGGCCGAGGAGGGTCAGCCGACGCGGGGGCGCAGCACGCGCTTGGGGGCGCTGCCGCTCGTCGGCTGCGCCGACCTGGCCGGCGTCGCTTCGGCGGCGGCCGCCTGCTCCGCCTGCAGCACGGCGGTGCGCAGCAGCGCCTCCCGCTCGTCGCTCGACAGGTGCTCGACGAGCAGGGTGCGCACCGCGGTGACGTGCGCGAGGCCGGCGAGCTCGAACTTCTGCTGGCCGAGGCGGGTGAGCGTGACGGCGTGGATGCGCCCGGCCTTGCGGCGCTCGATCAGCTCCCGATGCTCCATGCGGGTCAGCTGGTGGGAGAGCCGGCTCTTGTCCCAGCCCAGCTCGGCCGCGAGCTCGCTCTGCCGGAGTTGGCGTTCCGGGGCGTCGAGCAGGCAGCGGAGCACGTCGAACTCCGACGTGGACAGGTCCGCGGCCGCGCGGATCTCCGACTCGACGACACCCTGCGCGAGCTCGGTGAGCTTCTGGATGAAGCGCCACGTCGACGCCTCGCCCTGAGTGAGCTGCTCGGCCATGCAGGAACACTATTGGGCCGAAGGTTGACGCGGCAACGCGGCCGGCGGCCGGAGCGCCCCCGGGGCTCCGGCCGCGCCCAGAAGCCCCGGGGGTAGGCTCTTCGCCGGTTCCGATCCGGATGGAGCGGTTCCGACCGGATGGAGGACGGCACGGGTGGACCTCTTCGAGTACCAGGCGCGCGACCTGTTCGAGCACTACGGGGTTCCCGTGCTCGCCGGGCTCGTCGCGGACACCCCTGAGCAGGCGCGCGCTGCCGCCGAGCGGCTGGGCGGCACCGTCGTCGTGAAGGCCCAGGTCAAGACCGGTGGCCGCGGCAAGGCGGGCGGCGTCAAGGTCGCGCACTCGCCCGACGAGGCGGAGGACGCCGCGAAGCGGATCCTCGGCCTCGACATCAAGGGCCACGTGGTCAAGCGGGTGATGGTCGCCGCCGGTGCCCGCATCGACCGCGAGTTCTACATCTCGATCCTGCTCGACCGGGCGAACCGCTCCTACCTCTCCCTGGCCTCCTACGAGGGCGGCATGGAGATCGAGGAGCTCGCGGTGGAGCGCCCGGAGGCACTCGCCCGCGTCGAGGTCGATCCGCTGATCGGCGTGACGACGGAGCAGGCGGAGGCGATCGCCCGCGCCGCGCGCTTCCCCGAGGAGCTCGTCCCGAAGGTCGCCCCCGTGTTCGAGCGGCTGTGGCAGGTCTATCGCGACGAGGACGCCACGCTCGTCGAGGTGAACCCGCTCGTGCTCACCGAGTCGGGCGAGGTCATCGCGCTCGACGGCAAGGTCACGCTCGACGACAACGCGGAGTTCCGGCACCCGGAGCACGCGGCGCTCGTCGACGCCGGCGACGTCGATCCGCTCGAGGCGAAGGCCAAGGAGCACGACCTCAACTACGTGAAGCTCGACGGCCAGGTCGGGGTGATCGGCAACGGCGCCGGTCTCGTCATGTCCACCCTCGACGTCGTCTCGTACGCGGGGGAGCGGTACGGGGTGAAGCCCGCCAACTTCCTCGACATCGGCGGCGGCGCCTCCGCCGAGGTCATGGCCGCGGGCCTCGACGTCATCCTGAACGACCCGCAGGTGCGGAGCGTGTTCGTGAACGTGTTCGGCGGCATCACCGCCTGCGACGCGGTCGCGAACGGCATCGTCGGGGCCCTCAGGACCCTGGGCGACGAGGCGGACAAGCCGCTCGTCGTCCGGCTCGACGGGAACAACGTCGAGGAGGGGCGACGGATCCTCGCCGAGGCGGCGCACCCGCTCGTCACCGTCGTCGACACGATGGACGCAGCGGCCGAGAAGGCCGCCGAGCTGGCTGCGGCCTGAGGGGACGAGCAGACATGTCGATCCTGATCGGGACGGACACCAAGATCATCGTCCAGGGCCTCACCGGCTCCGAGGGCACCAAGCACGCCACTCGGATGCTCGCCTCCGGCGCGCAGGTCGTCGGTGGCGTGAACCCCCGCAAGGCGGGCACGACGGTCGAGATCGAGGGCACGACCCTGCCGATCTTCGGAACGGTCGCGGAGGCGATGGCCGAGACCGGCGCGGACACGAGCGTCGTCTTCGTGCCGCCGGCGTTCGCGAAGGCGGCCGTGGTCGAGGCCGTCGAGGCCGGCATCCCGCTCTGCGTCGTCATCACCGAGGGCATCCCGGTGAAGGACTCCGCCGAGTTCTGGGCGCTCGCGAAGTCCAAGGGCGGCGCGACGCGGATCATCGGCCCGAACTGCCCCGGCGTGATCAGCCCCGGCAGGTCGAACGCGGGCATCATCCCGGCGACCATCTCGGGTCCCGGCCCGATCGGGCTCGTCTCGAAGTCGGGCACGCTGACCTATCAGATGATGTTCGAGCTCGCCGACATCGGCATCTCGACGGCCGTGGGCATCGGCGGCGACCCCATCATCGGGACCACGCACATCGACGCGCTCGCGGCCTTCGAGGCGGATCCGGAGACGAAGGCGATCGTGATGATCGGTGAGATCGGCGGCGACGCCGAGGAGCGGGCCGCCGAGTTCATCCGGCGGAACGTCACGAAGCCGGTCGTCGCCTACGTCGCCGGCTTCACCGCGCCGGAGGGCAAGACGATGGGTCACGCGGGCGCGATCGTGTCCGGCTCCGCCGGTACCGCGCAGGCGAAGAAGGAGGCCCTCGAGGCCGCCGGCGTGAAGGTCGGCCGCACCCCGAGCGAGACCGCGGCGCTCATGCGCGAGGTCTTCGCCTCCTGAGACCGCGGCGGTGCGCCGCCCGCGAGCTCCCGCTTCGGCCTAGCATCCCCGGATCGACATCGAGACCGTTCCCGGCGCCGTCGGCGCCGATCCCGCTCCCCGCACGCCCGGCCGGTGGTCGGCGCTGCTCGTGGGCGCGCTCGACGCCGCGCTCGCGGTCGCGCTGCCGGTCGGCGTGCTCGTGGTCGCCGCGCTCGTGGCGTGGGCGGGCCTCGGCGCGAGCGGCGCGTGGCTGCCGTATCTCGCGGCGGGCGCGGACGTCTGGTTCCTCGGCCACGGCGTCGACGTCGTCATGCCGGCAACGACGCCGTTCCCGGTGACCATCACCCTGCTCGGGCCCGCGCTCGTCACGGTGCTCGCCGGCGTGCGGGCCGGGCATCGCGCCGGTGCCACGGCCGTCCCGGGTGCGGCGATCGCCGCGGGCGTCGTGGTCGTCGTGCTGGCGTCCGTGCTGCTCCTGCTGCTCCCCACGGCCCGGGGAGCCGGCCCCGACGCGGCGCAGGCGGTGCTGCTGCCCGCCGCGATCTACCTCGCCGCGCTGCTCGCGGGGCTGCTGCCCCGTCGCCGGCCGGCACGCCGCGGGCCGGTCGCCGCCGGGCTGCGCGGCGGCGCCGGTGCTGCCGCCCTGGTGATCGCCGCCGCCGCGGTCGCCGTCGTGGTGCTGCTCGCCGTCCACCTGCCGACGGTCGTCGGGCTCTACGAGTCGTCCGCCGCCGGCATCGCCGGAGGCCTCGCGCTCACCGTGCTGCAGATCGCGGCCCTGCCCACCGTGGTGGTGTGGGCCGCCGCCTGGCTCACGGGCGCCGGCTTCGCGCTCGGCACGGGCTCCTCCGTCGGCCCGCTCGGCACGAGCGTCGGCCCGCTGCCGTCGCTCCCGCTGCTCGGCGGGCTGCCGCACGACGTCGGCCAGTACGGCCTCGCCGGCGTGCTCGTGCCCGTGCTCGCGGGGCTCGGGGTGGGCGCCGCGCTGAAGCTCCGCGGCGACGGACGCAGGGGAGCGCTCTCGCTGGTCGCGACCGCGGTCGTCGCCGGTGCGACGGCGGGGGTGCTGCTCGGACTGCTGTCCGCGGCCGCGTCGGGCGCGATCGGTCCCGGACGCCTCACCGAGGTCGGCCCGGATGCGCTGCAGGTCGCCTGGCGGACCGCCGCCGAGGTCGGCGTCGGGGCGCTGCTCGGCGGCGCGGTGGTGCACCGGCGCCGGGAGGTGGCGGCCGACGGAACGGCCGCGGAGGCGCCCCGGTAGGCTTCCCGGGTGCTCGCGGTCGTCGTCCTGATCTCCGGGAGCGGCACGAACCTGAGAGCGCTGCTCGAGCGGTGCACCGATCCGGCCTTCCCGGTCCGCGTCGTGGCCGTCGGCGCCGACCGCGACGCCTCCGGCATCGTGCACGCCGACGAGTTCGGCGTGCCCTCCTTCCTGGTGCCCTACCCCTACTACCCGTCCCGGGAGGCGTGGGGCGACGCCCTGCTCGCCGAGGTGGCCAAGTGGCGGCCCGACGTCGTCGTCCTGTCCGGGCTCATGCGGCTGCTGCCGCCCGGGGTCGTCGACGCCCTCGCGCCGCGGCTCATCAACACGCACCCCGCGTTCCTGCCGGAGTTCCCCGGCGCGCACGCCGTCCGCGACGCCCTCGCCGCCGGTGCGACGGAGACCGGCGCGAGCGTGATCGTCGTCGACCACGGCTGCGACACCGGACCCGTGCTGGCCCGCGAGCGCGTCCCCGTGCTGCGCGGCGACACGGAGGCCGTGCTGCACGACCGGATCAAGCCCGTGGAGCGGCGGCTGCTCGCCGACGTGCTCGAAGGCGTCGCCACAGGACGGATCGATCTGAAGGAGCGGGTGGTATGAGCGGGCAGCGGGACCGGGTCCGGATCAGCAGGGCGCTGCTGTCGGTGAGCGACAAGCGGGGCCTCGTCGACCTCGGGCGCGCGCTGGCCGACGCGGGGGTCGTCCTCGTCTCGACGGGATCGACCGCGGCCGCCCTCGTCGATGCGGGACTGCCGGTGACCGAGGTGGCCGAGGTGACCGGCTTCCCGGAGAGCCTCGACGGCCGCGTGAAGACCCTGCATCCGGCCGTGCACGCGGGCCTGCTCGCCGACCTCAACCGGCCCGACCACGCGGAGCAGCTCGAGCAGCTGGGCATCGCGCCGTTCGAGCTCGTCGTCTCGAGCCTCTACCCGTTCGAGCGCACCGTCGCCTCGGGGGCGGAGGACGCGGCGGTCATCGAGCAGATCGACATCGGCGGCCCCGCGCTCGTGCGCGCCGCGGCGAAGAACCACGCGAACGTCGCGGTCGTCACGTCGGTCGCCCAGTACGACGGCATCGTGAGCGCCCTGGCCGACGGCGGCACCACGCTGGAGCAGCGCCGCGCCCTCGCCGCGGCGGCGTTCGGCCGCATCGCGGACTACGACCGGGCCATCGCCGACTGGTTTCTGGCGGAGCCCGAGGAGGACGTCGTCGAGGGGGAGTTCCGCTTCACCGTCACGTCGCTCCGGTACGGCGAGAACGCGCACCAGTCCGCCTCCCTCTGGCGCGATCCGAACGGCCGGGGCCTGGCGCAGGCGCAGCAGCTGCACGGCCGGGAGATGAGCTACAACAACTACGTCGACGCCGACGCCGCGGTGCGGGCGGTGCTCGACTTCGATGAGCCGGCCGTCGCCGTCGTCAAGCACACGAACCCGTGCGGCATCGCCGTGGCCCCGCCCCGGGCACCCGACCCGATCGCCGCGGCGTACCGCAGGGCGAACGACTGCGACCCCGTGTCCGCGTTCGGTGGCGTGATCGCGGCGAACCGCACCGTGACCCTCGGGATGGCGGAGGCGGTGGCGCAGATCTTCACCGAGGTGATCGTCGCGCCGGACTTCGAGCCGGCGGCGCTGACGGTGCTCTCCGCGAAGAAGAACATCCGGATCCTCACCCTGCCCGCCGGTTACGCGCTGCCCGCCACCGAGTTCCGCCAGGTCTCCGGCGGCGTGCTCGTGCAGGAGCCGGACCGGTTCACGGTCCTCGACCCGTCCTCGTGGCGGCAGGTGACCGGGAGCCCCGTCGACGCGGAGACGCTCGCGGACCTGGTGTTCGCGTGGAAGGCCTGCCGGTCGGTGAAGTCGAACGCGATCCTGCTCGCGGACCGCGGCGCCGCGGTGGGGATCGGGATGGGGCAGGTGAACCGGGTGGACTCCTGCCATCTCGCCGTGACCCGGGCCGGCACCCGCGCGGCGGGATCCGTCGCCGCCTCCGACGCCTACTTCCCGTTCGCCGACGGCGCGCAGGTGCTGCTCGACGCCGGGGTGCGGGCGATCGTGCAGCCGGGCGGCTCGGTGCGCGACGGCGAGGTGATCGCGGCCGTGGAGGCCGCGGGCGTGGCGATGCTGCTCACCGGGGAGCGGCACTTCTTCCACTGAGCAGGATTCCTGCGCGTTCCGCCGCGCGCTTGGGGATCCGCGATGCGCACCATAGACTGCAGGGCTCCCTCGGCACGTCGACCGGGGTGCCGGCCGGGCCGCACCGGCCGCGGAGGGTAGGAGGCAGCCATGAACCCGATTCTCATTCCCGGGTCCGCCGTCCCCGCCCGTCCGGTCCGCCTCGCCTGACGGCGACCCGGACCGCTCCCTCCCGCCAGCGCCACCCGGCGCAGCCCTGCCCGCGCCGACCACGGCGCACCCCCGTCGACCGGCCGCACGCGACCCGTGCGCGCCGTTACGAAGGACCGCTGTGACTCGAACCGCCAAGCCCGCCAGGCCCACGCGCGCCCCATCGACCCTGACCGCGATGCGCAAGCTGATGCCGTTCGCGCGGCCGGCGCTGCGGAGCGTGCTCATCGCCATGGTGATGGCGCTCGCCGCCTCGCTGGTCTCGCTCGCGATCCCGCAGGTGCTGCAGCGCCTCGTCGACGGGCCGCTGCGCTCCGGCGACCCGTCAGCCGTGCCCGGCGCCGTCGCGCTCGTCGCCGTGCTCGGGGCGATCGAGGCGGGCCTCTACGCCCTGCGCCGCGCCTACATCATCGGCCCCGCGACCGGCGTCGAGACCCGGATGCGCCGCGCCTTCTACGCGAAGCTGCAGGACCTGCCGGTCGCCTTCCACGACCGGTGGCCGAGTGGCCAGCTGCTGTCCCGCTCGATGAGCGACCTCAGCCTCGTCCGCCGGTTCATCGCGTTCGGGGTGGTCTACCTCGTCGTGAACGTGATCACGATCGGCATCGGCGTCGTCGTGCTGCTGCTCCTGAACCCGCTGCTCGCCGTGATCTTCACGGTCTGCTCGATCCCGCTCTGGATCAACGGCTTCCGCTTCGAGCAGCGGTACAACGTCGTCGCCCGGCGCAGCCAGGACCAGGCCGGCGACCTCGCCACCCTCGTCGAGGAGTCGGTGCACGGCATCCGGGTGCTGAAGGCGTTCGGCCGCGGCCGCACAGCGCTCGAGCAGTTCACGAGCCGCGCGGAGGAGCTGCGCGGCACCGAGATCGAGAAGTCCCGCGCCGTCGCGGCGATCTGGTTGTGGCTGCTCCTCGTGCCCGACGTCGCCTTCGCGTTCTGCCTGCTGGTCGGCGTCTGGCAGGCCTCGCTCGGCCACATCACCGTCGGCGGCCTCGTGGCGTTCTTCGCCACCGCCACCGTGCTGCGCTTCCCGCTCGAGTCGATCGGGTTCCTGCTCTCGATGCTCTTCGACACCCGCGCGGCCGTCGACCGGCTCTCCGAGGTGTTCGAGAGCGAGAACACCGTGCGCGACCCCGAGCATCCGGTGCACATCACCGAGGCGCGCGGCCGGCTCTCCTTCGAGGCCGTGCGATTCGCCTATCCGGACACGGCCGCCGACGGTCCCGCTCTGCTCGAGCACGTCGACCTCGCGATCGAGCCGGGCGAGACGATGGCGCTCGTCGGCCTCACCGGGTCGGGCAAGACCACGATGGTCGAGCTCGCGGGACGGCTCTACGACGTGACCGGCGGCGCGATCCGCCTCGACGGCGTCGACATCCGCGACCTCACCCGCGAGGAGCTGCGCACCCACATCGCGATGGCGTTCGAGGACGCGACGCTGTTCTCGGCGAGCGTCCGCGACAACGTGCTGCTCGGCCGCCCCGACGCCGGCGAGGAGGCGCTCGCCGAGGCCCTCGAGATCGCGCAGGCGTCCTTCGTGTACGACCTCCCGGAGGGGCTCGACACGAGGATCGGCGAGGAGGGCCTCAGCCTGTCCGGCGGCCAGCGCCAGCGGCTCGCCCTCGCCAGGGCGGTGGCGGCGAACCCGGCCGTCCTCGTGCTCGACGATCCGCTGTCGGCGCTCGACGTCGACACGGAGGCGCTCGTCGAGGCGGCGCTGCGGCGCGTGCTGACCCGGACGACGGCGCTGATCGTCGCGCACCGCCCGTCGACCGTGCAGCTCGCGGACCGGGTCGCCCTGCTCGAGGACGGCCGGATCCTCGACGTGGGCACCCATACCGAGCTGCTCGCGCGGAGCGAGCGCTACCGCTTCGTGATCTCGAGCTTCGACGACCGGCCGCAGCGCGACCGTGAGGAGGTGCGGGCATGACCGTGCTCGGCGTGCAGGGCGAGGAGCGTGGGGCGGACCTCAGCCGGTCGGAGCGGCGCCAGCTGCGCCGTCGATCACTGCGCCTGCTCGGCAGCCTGATGCGGCCGCTCCGCGGCCGGCTCGTGCTGACGATGGGGCTCGTCGTGGTGAGCACGGCGCTGCAGGCGCTCGGGCCCGCCGTGATCGCGTGGGGCATCGACACCGGCCTCCCGGCCCTCGTGAAGGGCATGGCGCTGCCGCTCGTCGGCGCGGTCGCGATCTACCTCGTCGCGGGCGTGCTCTCGGGCACGCTCATCGCGGCGTACACGATCCAGACGGCGCAGATCAGCCAGGCGATCCTGATCGACCTGCGCAAGCGGGTGTTCCTCCAGACGCAGCGGCTCAGCCTCGAGTTCCACGAGACCTACACGTCGGGCCGGATCATCTCGCGGCAGACGAGCGACCTCGACTCGATCCGCGAGCTGCTCGACGGCGGCGTGAACGAGCTCGTGATGAGCGTGCTCTACATGCTCTTCACCGCGGTGGGCCTCGTGCTCGTCGACCCGACCAGCGGCCTCGTGCTGGTCTGCTCCTTCCTGCCGCTCGCGCTGCTGCTCGGCTGGTTCCAGCGCAAGTCGGAAGCCGTCTTCCGGGAATCGCGGGTCGCGTCGGCGAAGCTCATCGTGCACTTCGTCGAGACGATGACCGGCATGCGAGCGGTGCAGGCCTTCCGGAAGGAGGCCCGGAACAACGCCGAGTACGGCGAGCTCGCCGAGCACTACCGACGCATCAACGCCCGCTCGATCCGCCTGTTCGCGGTGCTCGATCCGGGACTGACCCTCATCGGCAACCTCACGGTCGCGATCGTGCTGCTGACCGGCGGCTTCCGCGTCGCGACGGGCGACCTGGCGATCGGCGTGCTGCTCGCCGCCGTGCTCTACTCGCGCCGGTTCTTCGACCCGATGGAGGACCTCGCGACCTTCTACAACGCCTACCAGTCGGCCGCGGCCGCGCTCGAGAAGGTCTCGGGGGTGCTCGAGGAGCGGCCCACGGTGCCCGAGCCGGCGTCGCCCGTGCCGCTGCCGCCCGCGCGGGGGAACGTCCGGTTCGAGCAGGTGCGGTTCGCGTACAAGGAGGGCCGCGAGGTCCTGCCCCGGTTCGATCTCGACGTGCCCGCCGGCCACACCGTCGCACTCGTCGGTTCGACGGGTGCGGGCAAGTCGACGCTCGCGAAGCTGATCGCCCGGTTCTACGACCCGAGCGACGGCCGGATCACGCTCGACGGCGTCGACCTCCGCGACCTCGCGAGCAACGACCTGCATCGGGCCGTCGTCATGGTCACGCAGGAGGCCTACCTGTTCTCCGGATCCGTCGCGGACAACATCGCGCTCGGCAGGCCGGGCGCCTCGCGGGCCGAGATCGTCGCCGCGGCGGAGGCGGTCGGCGCGGATCCGTTCATCCGCAGCCTCCCCGGCGGCTACGACACCGACGTGAACAAGCGCGGCGGGCGCGTGTCGGCCGGGCAGCGGCAGCTGATCTCGTTCGCGCGGGCGTTCCTCGCGGACCCCGCCGTGCTGATCCTCGACGAGGCGACCGCCTCGCTCGACATCCCGAGCGAGCGCCTGGTGCAGCGGGCGCTGCAGACCCTGCTGGCCGACCGGACCGCGCTGATCATCGCGCACCGGCTGTCGACCGTCGCGATCGCGGACCGCGTGCTCGTGATGGAGCGCGGCCGCATCGTGGAGGACGGCGCCCCGGACGAGCTGATCGCCGGCACCGGTCGCTTCGCCACCCTCCACGCCGCCTGGAAGGACAGCCTGGTCTGAACGCACACGTGCCACTTTCTGACCTCATCCGACCGCTTTGAGGTCAGAAGGTGGCAAGTCCGCGGTTCAGGAGGGGGACCAGCGGGCACGCTTCAGGTCGATGCGGTAGCCGGCCGGGGTGTCGGCCGGCGCGAGCGGGGTGCCCTCCGCCTCGTAGTGGGCCCGGGCCTCGGTCTCGTGCCCGGTCGGCGGATGCCCCCCGGCCCGGACGACCCGCCACCACGCCGTGCTCGAGCCGTGGTACCGCATGACCATGCCGACGGCACGCGCACCGGCTCGCCCGAACGTCCAGGCGACGTCGCCGTACGTCATGACCCGTCCGGCGGGGATGCCGTCGACGACCTCGAGCACGGCGTCCGTGTAGTCGCCGCTCCGCTCGAAGACGGCCATCAGGCCAGCTGCATGGCGCCGATCACTTCGCCGAACTGGGTCTCGCCGGTCGGCTGGAAGCCCATGTGGAGGAAGAACTCCTCCGGGCCCTCCTCGCCGCGCTCCCAGATGACGGTGAGGCGGGTGAAGCCGCGCTTCCGTGCCTCGTCCGCGAGCCCCTGGATCGCGAAGCGGCCGACGCCGCGGCCCTGGGCGCTCGCCTTGACGTTGATCGACCAGACGCAGCAGCGGAACTCCTCCCGCGGCTCGTCCGGGTCGAGGTTGCCCTTGATGAAGCCGACCACCTCGTCGCCGTCGAGCACGACGCGCGGCCAGGATCCGGACTGGTTCAGGGTGCGTTCCGCCTCCGCGAGCGAGACCGGCGTGGCGTACGCCTCCTGGCCCGGCTTCAGGGTGAGGGAGTTCGCCGCGACGATGTTCGTCGCGTTGAGCGCTTCGAGGCGGAGCGTCGGCATGGGCACAGGGTAGTGGGGCGCCCACTGGGCGGGCGACGCCCGAGGGCAGCGGGCGCCCGACCCCACGGAACGCCGACCGAGGCCTCGATAGCATTGCGGCGGCCCGGCGGAGAGAACGGATCGGGACGTCGTCGACGCGAGGAGCAGCAGCGTGGAGAAGATCAAGGTCGAGGGCACGGTCGTCGAGCTCGACGGCGACGAGATGACGCGGATCATCTGGCAGTCGATCAAGGACACGCTGATCCACCCGTACCTCGACGTGAACCTCGAGTACTACGACCTCGGCATCGAGAAGCGCGACGAGACCGACGACCGCATCACGGTCGAGGCCGCCGAAGCGATCAAGAAGCACGGCGTCGGCGTCAAGTGCGCGACGATCACACCCGACGAGGCGCGCGTCGCGGAGTTCGGCCTGAAGAAGATGTGGCGCAGCCCGAACGGCACGATCCGCAACATCCTCGGCGGCGTGATCTTCCGCGAGCCGATCGTCATCTCGAACATCCCGCGGCTCGTGCCCGGCTGGAACAAGCCGATCGTCATCGGCCGTCATGCGTTCGGCGACCAGTACCGCGCCACCGACTTCCGGTTCGAGGGCAAGGGCACGCTGACCATCAGCTTCCAGCCCGAGGGCGGAGGCGAGGCGCAGTCGTTCGAGGTCTTCCAGTCCCCGGGCGGCGGGGTCGCGATGGCGATGTACAACCTCGACGACTCGATCCGCGACTTCGCCCGCGCGAGCTTCAACTACGGCCTCGACCGCAGCTACCCCGTCTACCTGTCGACGAAGAACACGATCCT
>DASYJR010000026.1:0-25294 GCA_035996305.1 Amnibacterium sp.
GACGTCGGCCTCCGTCGACGAGTGCCCGAACGTGATCCGCAGCGCCCCGCGGGCCTCCTCGGCGGGCACCCCCATCGCGAGCAGCACCGGCGAGAGGCGGGCCACCCCCGCCAGGCACGCCGACCCGGTGCTCACCGAGACGCCGGCGGCGTCGAGGAGGAACAGCAGGTCCTCCCCGTCGGCGCCCGGCACCGTGACGTGGAGGTTGTTCGGCAGGCGGGCGCCGGCGGGGTCGGCGCCCCGCACGACGGCGGCGGGAAGCGCGGCGACGAGGCCGGCGAGGGCGCGGTCCCGGAGCCGCGCGGTCCGCCCGGCCTCCTCGGCGAGCGTCGCCACGGCCTCCTCCGCGGCGACGGCGAACGAGACCGCCAGCGCCGTCGGGGGCGTGCCCGAGCGGAGGCCGCGCTCCTGGCCGCCGCCGTGCAGCAGCGGCGCGACCGCGGCGGTCCGGGACACGACGAGCGCGCCGACGCCGGCCGGTCCCCCGACCTTGTGGGCCGAGACGCTGAGCAGCGCGGCCCCGGAGGCGCGGAACGAGACGGGGACGGATCCGAAGGCCGCGACCGCGTCGAGATGCAGCGGCACCCGGGCGCGGGCGGCGACGTCGGCGAGGTCGCGCACGGGGTTCACCGTGCCGACCTCGTTGTTCGCCCAGAGGGCGGTGACGAGGGCGGCGGAGGCGGCGGAGTCCGCGAGCGCCCGGGCGAGCTCCGCCGCATCGAGCCGGCAGTCGGCGTCGACGGCGAGCGGCACCAGGCGTGCCCCCTCCGACGCGACGAGGGCGTCGACCGCCTCGACGGTGGCCGCGTGCTCGCCGCCCGGCACGAGGACGTCGGTGCGGCCGCGCCCCGCCCGGTAGGCGCCGGTGACCGCGAGGTTCACCGATTCGGTGCCGCCCGAGGTGAGCACGACCTCGAGCGGATCGCAGTCCAGCACCGCCGCGAGCCGCTCCCGCGCCTCCTCGAGCGCCGCCCGGGCGGCCTGGCCGTGCCGGTGCACGGACGACGGGTTGCCGACCCGTCCGGCCGCCTCCGCCAGCGCGGCTGCAGCGGCGGGACGCATCGGCGTGCCCGCAGCGTGATCGAGGTAGACGGCCATGGCGTGAATAGGGTAGGGCGGGTGCAGGCCACAGGAGTCCTCGAGAACGCCCCCGCGGGCATCATCGCGGACCCCCTGCGCGGTCTCGGCGTGCGCAGCGGGCCGGAGGGCGGGGAGATCCGCGTCTACAGCCGGAACGCCACCCGCCTCGAGCTCTGCCTCTTCGATGCGCGCGACTCGGGCTGGGTGGAGCGCACGGTGCGCATGCGGCGGGTCGGCGACGACGTCTGGGGCGCCGCCTCCCCGCTCCTGACCCCGGGACGCCGCTACTCGCTCCGCGCCGACGGCCCGGAGGGGCCGCGCCACGCGTTCGAGCGCAACACCCACCTCCTCGACCCGTACGCCCGCGGCCTGGTGCGCGTGGACGAGGGCGCCTGGCGGAGCGTCGTCGTCGACGACGGCTTCGACTGGGGCGGCGTGGGCCGGCCCGGGACGCCGCTCGCCGACTCCGTGCTCTACGAGGCGCACGTGCGGGGCCTCACGAAGCAGCTGCGCGGCGTGCCCCCGCACCTCCGCGGCACCTACGCGGGCCTCGCCCACGAGGCGACGGTCGCCCACCTCACCGAGCTGGGGGTCACGGCGATCGAGCTGCTGCCGGTGCACGCGTTCTCGAACGAGCGCCGACTCGTCAAGCAGGGCCGCGCGAACTACTGGGGCTACAACACGGTCGGCTTCTTCGCCCCGCACATGCAGTACGCCTCGCTCGCCGCCCAGCGCAGCGGGCCGCAGGCGGTGCTCACCGAGTTCAAGGGCATGGTGCGGCAGCTGCACGAAGCCGGCATCGAGGTCATCCTCGACGTCGTCTACAACCACACCGCCGAGGAGGGCCGGGACGGCCCGACCCTGAGCTTCCGCGGCATCGACAACAGCACCTACTACCGGCAGGACGACTCGGGCCGCTACCTCGACGTCACGGGCTGCGGCAACACGCTCGACCACAGCCGCGAGGCGGTGCAGCGGCTCGTGCTCGACTCGGTCCGCTACTGGGCCGAGGAGGTGCGGATCGACGGCTTCCGGTTCGACCTCGCCGTGACCCTCGGCCGCGACGAGCACGGCGCCTACTCGGACGGCTCGCCGCTGCTCACCGCGCTCCGCGACGACCCGGCCCTCGCCGGCGTCAAGCTCATCGCGGAGCCGTGGGACGTCGGACTGGGCGGCTGGCAGACCGGCGGCATGCCGGACGGCTGGTCCGAGTGGAACGACCGGTATCGCGACACGGTGCGCGACTTCTGGCTCACCGACCTGCACCTGCTCCGCAACGACGGCTATCCGCGCACCTCCGTGGGCGCGATGGCCGACGGCCTCGCGGGTTCGAGCTCCCGCTTCAGCGAGGCCCGCGGACCGCTCGCCTCGCTCGACTTCGTGACCGCCCACGACGGGTTCACGCTCGCCGACCTCACCGCGTACAACGCCAAGCACAACCTGGGCAACGGCGAGTCGAACCGCGACGGCACCGACAACAACCACTCGTTCAACTTCGGTGCCGAGGGGCCGACGCGCACCGACAAGGTGCTCGCCTCCCGGCGTCGGGCGATGCGGAACCTGCTCGGCACCCTGCTGCTGTCCGCGGGGGTGCCGATGATCGTGGCCGGGGACGAGGCCGGGAGGACGCAGCGCGGCAACAACAACGCGTACTGCCACGACGCCCGGCTCACCTGGGTGAACTGGAACCTCGCCGACTGGCAGCGCGACCTGCTCGAGGTCGCGAAGCGGCTCGTCGCCCTGCGCCGGGCGAATCCTGCGCTGCGGCCCGTGGCCTACGCCCGCCTCGACGAGGAGGTCACCGGCGCGAGCGAGATGCACTGGTTCGACGCCTGCGGCTCGCGGATGGACCAGGCCACCTGGACCGCACCGGAGAACCGCACGCTGCAGTACCTCGCCCGTGCCGTGCCGACCGCGGAGGGCCGCAACAGCACCCTCCTCGTCGTGCACGGCGAGGAGTCGGAGAAGCGGGTGACGCTGCCCGTGCACGACGCGATCACGGCCTACACGCTGCTCTGGAGCAGCGCCGACGACGACGCCCGCGACGCGGTCGTGCTGCCGGGCGGGGCCGTCGACGTGGACGGCCCGGCGCTGCTGCTCTTCCGCGCCGACTAGCGCGCCGCCGCGCGAACCGGCGGCGGTGCTCGCCGCACGAGTCCGAGGGCCGAGACGGCGTCGGCGCCGGCGTCGCTGCGGAGGCCCGAAGGGGGCCTCCGCTCGCAGCTCCGGCGCGCTCAGTGCGCGACCGCGACCAGGCCCATCTCGGCGGGGTTCACCAGGTAGGGGTTCTTCGGCACGACGCGCACGTTGTAGCCGAACGAGCCGGGCCGGGTGAGCGTCACGGTGCCGGCGAACGTCGTCGATCCGTCGAGGTACAGCGTGCCGGTCATCGGCCCGTGCGGGTCGACCGCGTCCTCCTCGAGCGGCGCGAGCTCCACGGTGGCGATGTCGACGAGATCGTCGCCCTCGCGGGAGGTGCCGTACACCACCTGGACCGCCACGTCCTCGGGCGTGAGCGCGCCGAGCTGCACCTGCGCGCGCACGTGGAGGTTGTCGCCCACCTGCGGCACGGGCGCGAGGCCGCCCGACTCCACGTGCACGACGGAGACGCCGCCCCATGCACCCTGGATGAGGCCCTTCCACTGGGCGAGCTCCCGGCCGCCCGCGTAGTCGCCGTCGCTGATCGCCTCGGCGGCCTTCGCGGCCGGCATGTAGAGCCGCTGCACGTACTCGCGCACCATGCGATCGGCCGACAGCTCCGGCGACAGGGTGGCGAGCGTGTGCCGCACCGAGCGCATCCAGCGCGACGGCACGCCCTTGTCGTCGCGCCGGTAGAAGCGCGGGGCGATCTGGTTCTCGATGAGGTCGTAGAGGCTCTCCGCCTCGAGCTTGTCGCGCTCGGCCGCGTCGCCGGCGGCGTCGGCCGACGGGATCGCCCAGCCGTCCTCGCCGTCGTAGTACTCGTTCCACCAGCCGTCGAGGATCGACAGGTTCAGGGCGCCGTTCAGCGCGGCCTTCATGCCCGACGTGCCGCAGGCCTCGAGCGGCCGGAGCGGGTTGTTCAGCCACACGTCGCAGCCGGGGTAGAGCACCTGGGCCATCGCGATGTCGTAGTTCGGCAGGAAGACGATGCGGCGGCGCAGCTCGGGGTCCTGCGCGAAGCGCACGAGCTTCTGGATCAGCCGCTTGCCCTCGTCGTCGGCGGGGTGCGACTTGCCCGCGATCACGAGCTGCACCGGCCGCTTCTTGGAGGTGAGCAGGGAGATGAGCCGCTTCTCGTCCTCGAGCATGAGCGTGAGGCGCTTGTAGGTGGGCACGCGGCGGGCGAAGCCGATCGTGAGCACGTCCGGGTCGAGCACCTCGTCGAACCACGCCGGCGCGGAGGCGCCCGGGTTCTCCTCGTGCCAGGCCTCGGTGATGCGACGGCGCGCGTCGGCGACGAGGTTCGTCCGCATCCGGCCCCGCACCGCCCACAGCTCCGCGTCGGTCACCGCTCCGGACGACCACTCGGCGGCGGTCGTGTCGGACGTGCCGAGCTTGTCCTCGGCGAGCTTCAGCAGCAGCGGATCCGTCCACGTCGGCGCGTGCACGCCGTTCGTCACCGAGGTGATCGGCACGTCGGACGAGTCGAAGCCCGGCCACAGCCCGGCGAACATGCCGCGGCTCACCTCGCCGTGCAGCTGGGAGACGCCGTTCGCGTGCTGGCCGAGCCGCAGGCCCATCACCGCCATGTTGAAGACGTCGTGGGAGCCGCCCGGGTAGGTCTCCGCGCCGAGCGCCAGCACCTCCCACACGTCGACGCCCGGCAGCAGCTCGCCGGAGAAGTACTGCTGCACGAGGCCGCGGTCGAACCGGTCGATGCCCGCGGGGACCGGCGTGTGCGTCGTGAAGACGGTGCCGGCGCGGACGACCTGCAGCGCCTCCGCGAAGGTGAGGCCCTCGGAGATGAGGGTCGAGATGCGCTCGAGGCCCTGGAAGCCCGCGTGGCCCTCGTTGGTGTGGAACACCTCGGCGTCGGGCGCGCCGGTGAGCTCGGTCCAGATGCGGAGCGCGCGCACCCCGCCGATGCCGAGCAGCAGCTCCTGCAGCAGGCGGTGCTCGCCGCCGCCGCCGTAGAGCCGGTCGGTGACGCCGCGCAGCGCCTCCTCGTTCTCGGGGATGTCGGTGTCGAGCAGCAGCAGCGTGACGCGGCCGACGGCGACCTGCCAGATGCGGGCGTGCAGCGTGCGGCCGAACGGCAGCGCGAGCGACACGAGCGCCGGGGCGCCGTCCGCATGGCGGGTGAGCGTGAGCGGCAGGCCGTCCGGGTCGAGCACCGGGTAGGCCTCCTGCTGCCAGCCGTCGCCCGAGATGGACTGCTTGAAGTAGCCCGCCCGGTAGAAGAGGCCGATGCCGGTGAGCGGCAGGCCCAGATCGGACGCGCTCTTCAGGTGGTCGCCGGCGAGGATGCCGAGGCCGCCCGAGTACTGCGGCAGCGCGGCGGCGATGCCGAACTCCGGGGAGAAGTAGGCGATGTGCTTCGGCGCCTCGGCGAGCGACTGGTACCAGCGCGGCTCGCTCGTGTAGCGGTCGAGGTCCTCCTTCAACGCGTTCGCGCGCGCGACGAAGGCGCTGTTCTCGGCCAGCTCCTGGATGCGGGCAGGGCTCACGGCGCCGAGCAGCGCGACCGGGTCGCCGGCGATGTCCTGCCAGATGACGGGGTCGATCTCGGCGAACAGCTGCCGGGTCGGCTCGTGCCACGACCAGCGGAGGTTGGCCGCGAGCGCGTCGAGCGCGCCCAGCGACTGCGGGAGCACGGTGCGCACGGTGAACCGGCGGATGGCTTTCACGGCTTGGATTCCCCTGACTCGTCGGACGAAAGGCCGCGATCACCATACGGCAGGAGGCCGACGGGCGAGGGAGGGTGCGCCTCCCTCCTGCACACGTTTACATGCGCGCCGCTGCGGGGCACATCGGGCGGCCAGGCTGGGCGAACCCCCAGACCGGAGAACACCCCGCGCTCCTAGAGTGGGCGCGTGGCTGACACTCAGCGGAGCGAGGGCGCGGCACGGCCCGCGACGACGCGGCAGGGCCGGAGCGGCAGCGCGACGGTACGGGGCGCGCAGGCGCGGCGGACCAGTCCGAAGGCGGAGGCGTGGAAGCCGGTGCTCGGCCGCATCCCGATCCTCGACCTCTCGCCCCAGCAGCCGGACGACCTGTGGCCGGCGAAGGCGTTCGACGGCGAGGTGGTGCCGTTCTCGGCGACCGTCTTCCGGGAGGGCCACGACCGGCTCGGCGCCGAGGTCGTGCTGGTCGACCCGGGGGGCACGACGACGGGGCGCCGGATGACGCTCGTCGAGCCCGGGGTCGACCGCTGGACGGCACTGCACCGCATCGACGGCACGGGCACCTGGACCTGGCACGTGCGCGCATGGGCCGACGACTGGGGCTCCTGGCTGCACGACGCCGAGATCAAGGTCCCCGCCGGCATCGACGTCGAGCTCATGCTCGAGACCGGCGCGGGCCTGCTCGAGCGGGCCGCGAGCGACGAGTCGCGCAGCGACGACGCCAGGCGCACGTTCACCGACGCCGCCGGCTCGCTCCGCGACACGGGCTCGGATCCGATCGTCCGGCTTCGGCTCGCCACGTCGGAGGGCGTCGCGGCGCTCATCGAGGCCGACCCCATCCGCAGCCTCATCACCGACGGTCCCCGCCGCACGCTCCGCGTCGAGCGCACCCGCGCCGGCCGCGGCTCCTGGTACGAGTTCTTCCCCCGCTCGGAGGGCGCCGTCCAGCACGAGGACGGATCCTGGACGTCCGGCACCTTCCGCACGGCGGCGAAGCGCCTGCCCGCGATCAGGGAGATGGGCTTCGACGTCGTCTACATCCCGCCCGTGCACCCGATCGGCCGCACGAACCGCAAGGGGCCGAACAACACGCTGGTCGCCGGACCGCACGACCCCGGCTCGCCGTACGGCATCGGGTCGACGGAGGGTGGGCACGACGCGATCCACCCCGACCTCGGCACCGAGGAGGACTTCGCCTACTTCCTCGACGCCGCCGCGCGGCTCGATCTCGAGATCGCGCTCGACATCGCGTTGCAGGCCTCCCCCGACCACCCCTGGGTCGCGGAGCACCCCGAGTTCTTCACGACGCTGCCCGACGGCTCGATCGCGTACGCGGAGAACCCGCCGAAGAAGTACCAGGACATCTACCCCCTGAACTTCGACAACGACCCGGAGGGCAGCTACGTCGAGATGCTGCGGATCTTCCAGGTCTGGATCGATCGCGGCGTCCGCATCTTCCGGGTCGACAACCCGCACACGAAGCCGCTGGGCTTCTGGGAGCGGCTCCTCCACGACGTGAACAGCGCCCACCCCGACGTGATCTTCCTCGCCGAGGCCTTCACGCGGCCGCCGATGATGCGGGGCCTCGCGAGGGTGGGGTTCCAGCAGAGCTACACGTACTTCACCTGGCGGAACACGCGGGCGGAGCTCACCGAGTACCTCACCGAGCTCTCGACGGAGACGGCGGACTACCTGCGGCCGAACTTCTTCGTGAACACGCACGACATCCTCACGCCGTACCTGCAGTTCGGCGGGCCGGCGGCGTACAAGATCCGGGCGGCGATCGCGGCGACGAGCTCGCCGACGTGGGGCGTCTACTCCGGCTACGAGCTCTACGAGGACGTGGCCCGGCCCGGGTCCGAGGAGAACATCGACAACGAGAAGTACGAGTACCGCCCGCGCGACTGGACGAAGGCGGCGATGCTCGGCCGCACCCTCGCGCCGTACCTCACCCGGTTGAACGCCATCCGCCGCGGCCACCCGGCACTCGGCCAGCTGCGGAACATCCGGTTCCACCGGAGCGACGACGACGCGGTGCTCGTGTTCAGCAAGCACCTCGACGGCGCCTTCACCGCCTCCGGGCGCTCCGACACCATCCTCGTGGTGGCGAACCTCGACCCCCACGGCAGCCGCGAGACGGTCGTGCACGTCGACCCCGCGCTGTTCGGACGCACCCCCGGCGAGACGTTCCCGGTCCACGACCTCATCACCGACTCGATGTGGCAGTGGGGCACCGACGACTACGTGCGGCTCGACCCGTTCACCGAGCCCGTGCACATCCTGCACGTGGAGTCCTGAGGCGATCAGCGGAAGGAAGACCCCCATGGCGAAGAAGCAGCAGACCGAGGCCCCGGAGGCCGCCGGCGCGGCCGCGGCGCCCGAGGTGCGCACCCCGGCGGAGCCGGAGGTCGCGCGGCCATCGGAGCACGAGCTCGCCCGCGTCGCCGACGGCACCCACTCGGGTCCGCACGCCGTGCTCGGGCAGCACCCCGCCGGCCTGCCGGACGCGGCCGCGGTCGTGATCCGCGCCCTGCGTCCCCTCGCCCGCACCGTCGTCGCCGTGCTCGACACAGGCGCCAGGGTCGAGCTCGCGCACATCGGCCACGGCGTCTGGCAGGGCGTCTCCGTCGCCGGCTTCGCCGACTACGTGCTCGAGACGACCTACGACGGCGACGCGCAGTGGACGGCGGACGACCCCTACCGCTACCTGCCGACGGTCGGCGAGGTCGACCTGCACCTCTTCGGCGAGGGGCGCCACGAGCGCCTCTGGGAGATGCTCGGCTCGCACCACCGGGCCGTGCAGGGCATCGCCCGCGAGACGTGGGGCACCTCCTTCGCGGTGTGGGCTCCGCACGCGCAGGCCGTCCGCGTGATCGGCGACTTCAACAACTGGAACGGCGTGCTGCACGCGATGCGCCGACTCGACAAGACGGGCGTCTGGGAGCTCTTCGTCCCCGACCTGGCCCCGTACAACGCGTACAAGTACGAGATCCTCAGCGCCTCCGGCGAGTGGATCGAGAAGGCCGACCCGATGGCGCGGCACACGGAGCAGCCGCCCGCGACCGCGTCGGTGGTCACCGAGAGCAGCTACCGGTGGGGCGACTCCGCGTGGATGAGCGCCCGCGCCGCGGTCGACCCGAACGACCAGCCCATCAGCGTCTACGAGATGCACCTCGGGTCGTGGCGGCAGGGCCTCGGCTACCGCGACGCCGCCGATCAGCTCATCGACTACCTGCACGAGACGGGCTACACGCACGTCGAGTTCATGCCGCTCGCCGAGCACCCGTACGAGCCCTCGTGGGGCTACCAGGTGACCGGGTACTACGCGCCGACGTCCCGCTTCGGGCATCCGGACGACCTCAAGTACCTCATCGACCGGCTGCACCAGGCGCGCATCGGCGTCTACATGGACTGGGTGCCCGGGCACTTCCCGAAGGACGCGTTCGCCCTCGCCCGCTTCGACGGCCAGCCGCTCTACGAGCACAGCGACCCGCGCCTCGGCGAGCACCAGGACTGGGGCACTCTGATCTTCAACTACGGCGACAGCCAGGTGCGCAACTTCCTCGTCGCGAACGCGCTCTACTGGCTCGACGAGTACCACGTCGACGGCCTCCGCGTCGACGCGGTCGCGTCCATGCTCTACCTCGACTACTCCCGCGAGGACGGCCAGTGGCTCCCGAACCGCTACGGCGGACGCGAGAACCTCGAGGCGATCAGCTTCCTGCAGGAGACGACCGCGACGGCGTACAAGCTCCACCCCGGCGTCATGCTGATGGCCGAGGAGTCGACGAGCTGGGGCGGCGTGACGCACCCCACCTCGCAGGGCGGTCTCGGGTTCGGCCTGAAGTGGAACATGGGCTGGATGAACGACTCGCTGCGGTACATCTCGAACGATCCGCTGTGGCGCAACTACCACCAGAACGAGCTCACCTTCTCGTTCCTGTACTCGTTCAGCGAGAACTTCATCCTGCCGATCAGCCACGACGAGGTCGTGCACGGCAAGGGCTCCCTCATCGGCAAGATGCCGGGCGACCCGTGGCAGCAGCTCGCGAACATGCGGGCCTACCTCGCGTTCCAGTGGGCGCACCCCGGCAAGCAGCTGCTCTTCATGGGCCAGGAGTTCGGGCAGCGGTCCGAGTGGAGCCAGGAGCGCAGCCTGGACTGGTGGATCCTCGACCAGCCCGCGCACCGCGGCCTGCTGTCGTTCGTCGGCCAGCTGAACCGCGTGTACCGCGAGAACCCCTCGTTCTGGCAGCAGGACTCGTCGTCGGCCGGCTTCAGCTGGATCGACGGCAGCGACGCCGCGAACAGCGTGCTCGCGTTCCTCCGCTGGGACCGGGACGGCAACCCCGTGGCCGCCCTGTTCAACTTCTCGGGGCGCCCCGTCGGCGACTACCGGATCGGCCTGCCGTTCGCCGGCACCTGGGAGGAGCTGCTCAACTCGGACGCCGCGGAGTTCGGCGGATCGGGCGTGGGCAACTACGGCGCCGTGGTCGCCGAGAACGAGCCGTCGCACGGTCATCCGGCGTCGGTCGTGCTCACCCTGCCGCCCCTCGGCGCCCTCTACCTGCGGCCGAAGCGGCGCAAGTAGGCCCGAGCGCACACGCGTCCTCGCGGACGGACGGCCGCGAAGGAGGCGATCGGCGCGCCGGAGTGCCCCGAAAAGGGGTGACCCCGACCCGCCGTCACCTCTTGCCGGGCGGTTGCCGCCTCGGTAGCGTCGGACCGCCGGCGGATCACCCCCCGAAGGCCGACACCCATCGGCCGTCCGATCCGGCGGTATCGCTCCCCGGCGATCCCACCCACCGCGTGTGATGCCTCGACGGCATCACGTCCCGACGCATCCCGAATCGAGCCCGCCCATGCTCAGCAGTCCCCCGCTGCACCGCCTCCCGTCCGTCTCCGCCCCGGGTTCCTGACGGCGCGCTCCACGGCTTCCCACAGCCGCAGCACGCCTCCCCCACCCGTGTGAGCCGGACGGCCGACGTCCCCGACGTCGGCGTTCCGGGTCCGTTCCCTGGACCGACAAGGATCATGACCTCCTCCCCCCTCTCCGTACCGGCCCGATCGACCGCCGCGCCGGCGATCCCGGTCGTGCGTCGCTGGTCGACGCGCTACGCCCACCGCCTCATCGTCACCGACCTGCTGGCCGTCGGCCTGTCCGTGCTCGCCTGCCACGTGGTGCTCCTCGGCGCGCTGACGCTGCCCGTCCACACCCACGACCGCCAGGCGCTCCGGCTCACCTACCCGCAGTTCTCCCTCCTGCTCGCCGCGGTCTGGATCGCGCTCCTCGCCGTCCTCGACAGCCGCGACGAGCGGGAGATCGGCAACGGCAGCACCGAGTACCGCCGCGTCCTCCGCGCCGGCTTCGCGGCGTTCGCCGTCTCGATCGTCGCCGCGTTCTTCCTCGGCCTCGACCTGTCCCGCGCCTTCGTGCTCGCGGTGTTCCCCGTCGGCACGGCCGCCCTGCTCGGCTCACGCTGGCTGTGGCGGCGCTGGCTCGTCCGTCGCCGCGTCACCGGTGAGTTCTCGCACCGGGTGGTGCTGATCGGCTCCACGGTGACGGTCCAGCAGACGGCTCGCGACCTCGCCCGCGAGCCGGGCCACGGCTACCACGTCGTGGGCGTCGCACTCACCGACGGTCCCATCGGCGGCTCGCTCGGCGACCTGCCCATCGTCGGCGCGGTCGACGACGTGCCGCGGGTCCTGCGCGCCATCGGTGCGGACACCGTCCTCGCGACGAGCAGCGACCACCTGCCGCCGGAGCGCATCCGCGACCTGGCCTGGCAGCTCGAGCCGCGCCAGCACGAGCTGGTGCTCGCGCCGGCCCTCACGGACGTCGGCGGGTCCCGCATCCACCTCCGGCCCGTGGCCGGCCTGCCGCTCATCCACGTGGAGACACCGCACTACCGGGGCGCGGGCCGCTTCGCGAAGCGGGCGTTCGACGTCGTGGTCGCCTCGACGCTGCTCGTGATCCTCGCCCCGATGTTCGCGCTGATCTCCCTGCTCGTCGCCCGCGACAGCGCCGGGGGCGTCTTCTATCGGCAGGAGCGGATCGGCCGCAACGGCGAGCCGTTCGCCATCCTCAAGTTCCGCTCGATGAGCGCCGATGCGGATGCGCGCCGGGCGGAGCTCACCGCCGGGATGGACAAGGGCCTCTTCAAGCTCGTCGACGATCCCCGCATCACGAGGATCGGCAAGGTGCTCCGCCGCTACTCGCTCGACGAGCTGCCGCAGCTCGTCAACGTGCTGCGCGGCGAGATGAGCCTCGTCGGCCCGCGCCCGGCGCTGCCCTCCGAGGTCTCCGAGTACGACCGGCGCGAGCTGCGCCGCCTCGCCGTGACGCCGGGCCTCAGCGGCCTGTGGCAGGTGAGCGGTCGATCGAACCTCGGCTGGGCGGACGGCATCCGCCTGGACCTGTACTACGTCGAGAACTGGTCGATGACGCAGGACCTGCAGATCCTCTGGCGGACGGCGAAGGCCGTGCTCACCTCGGACGGGGCCTACTGAGGGCTGGACGTCGTTACACCATCGTGACCATTACGCTGGGACGACACGCCGTACCCGAGGAGATCCCCGCATGACGTTCACGATCCTGTTCGTCGGCAGCGGCAACGTCGGCCGCAGCGCGCTCGCCGCGAGCCTCGTCGTCCGCGAGTTGCATCGGATCTGGCCCCGCAGCGCCGACGAGGTCGTCGCGACGAGCGCCGGCGTCGACGCGATCGACGGGATGCCGCTGCCCTCGCACCTCGAGACCGTTGCCCGGCGGCGCGGCCTCGACCTCGTCGACCACCGGGCCACGGCGATGAGCCGGGCGCTCGCCGAGCGGGCCGACCTCGTGCTCACGATGACCCGCAAGCAGCGGGCGCAGATCGTGCTGCAGTACCCGGCGCTGCGGGCGAGGACGTTCGCGCTGCTCGAGTTCCTGGCGCTGCTCGGCAACGCCACCGAGGTGCGCCGCCGGCAGCCGATCGGCCGGGGCGACCGCCTCGAGGCGAAGCTCCGGCTCGTCGTGACCGCCGCCGCGGCCCGGCAGCGCGCGCTGCCGGCCCCGGCCGACGAGCGGCAGTGGGACCTGTTCGATCCGTACGCCTACAGCCTCGACATCTACGAGACGGTGGCGGCCACGGTCGAGGCCGCGGCGCACGCACTCGTGGGCGACATCGCCGTGCTCACCGGCACCCGCGGCAGCAGCAGCGCGAGCCGCACGGCCTGACGGGCCGGGCGTCAGTAGAGCAGCATCGCGAGGCGCCGCCTGGCGGCGGTCACACGGGGGTCGTCGTTGCCCGTGAGGGCGAAGAAGTCGAGCAGCCGTGTGCGGAGCGGCTCGCGCTCGGCGGCGGGGGTGGCGGCGAAGGCGTCGAGCAGCCGTGTGAACGCGTCCTCGACATGGCCACCCGCCATGTCGAGGTCGGCGACGGCGAGCGCGGCCGCCACGTCCTTCGGGTCGTCGGCGGCGCGCGTTCGCGCATCGGACGGCACGGACCGCAGCCGGTCGAGCAGCTCGACCTGCGCGAGGGCCGCGACGGCGGCGGTGTCGCGAGGATCCTGCGCGATCGCCGTGCGGAACAGCCGGGCGGCCTCCGGGTAGTCCTGCCGGTCGATCGCCTCGTAGGCCTCCGCGTGCAGCGGCGGGAGCGGCTCGGGCTCCGGCTCCGCGGGTTCGGCTGCGGAACCGGTCGACGGCACCGATCCGGTCACGCCGTTCTGGGCCGCGAGCTCGAGCACCTGCTCGAACAGCGGCGCGAGCTGCTCCTCCGGCACCGCACCGGCGAAGAGCGGCACGGGGCGCCCGGCGATCACGGCGACGACGGTCGGCACGGACTGCACCTGCAGGCTCTCCACGATGCCCGGGTTCGCGTCGTGGTCCACGACGGCGAGCACGAGGCGGCCCTCCGCGGACTCCACGACCCGCTGCAGGGCCGGCAGGAGCTGTGCGGAGGGGGTGCTCCACTCGGCGACGACGGCGAGCACGACGGCCACGGTGCGGGAGAGCTCGACGAGACGAGGCAGGTCCGCATCGCCGATCTCGAGCACGACCCCGGACGGTGCGGCGGGCGCCCGGCCGTTCGCCGGCTGCTGCGCCTGCTGGTTCTGCCGGGCCACGAGCGGCGCGAGGTCGATCGCGCCGCGGAGGCCGCTGACGGGGGCACCGGGAACTGCAGCCACGTGCCTCACAACTCCTTCGCGGATATCAGCCCTTGAGCGTAGCCGAGCAGACGGACCGGGTCCTTCGAGCCGGCAGGCGGCACCGAGAACAGCAGCTGGTACCCGTAGGTGGAGGCGATGCCCTTCGTCGACGAGGTGGTGTTCGCGAGGATCAGGGTGGCGCCGCTGGGCTTCACCTTGACGCCCTTCTTGCTGGGCGTGACGGTCCACGTCTCCTGCAGGGGCACGGCGACGATCGCGCCGGAGTCCGCGGTCGCCATGGCGATCACGGAGGCGGGGTCCGGCAGCGCGTCCTTGAACGTGATCGTCGCGGTGCTGCCGAGGCTCTGCACGACCTGCGCCTTGGCCGACTCGCCGACCTTCTTCAGCAGGGGGTCGTCGGTCGTGGCGAAGGCACTCGCGATCGGCGCGTGCGCCTTCCGGAGCAGCAGGCCGTAGTCGGCCGCGAGCGCGCCGGGCGCGACGCTGAGCAGGCCCGTGTCGGGCTTCAGGCGTGCGGCGCCGAGCAACGCCGAGGGCAGCAGCGGCAGGGTGCCGCTCGGCACGAGCGCGGTCTCGAACTGCACCCGGTACGGATCGCGGGGCGTGGCCTGCACGAGGGTGAGCGCCACCGGGGCCCGCTTGGCGCCGGCCGGGGCGGTCACCACGGCGAAGAGCGTGCGGGGCCAGGCCTGGGTCGCCTCGGGCAGCACCACGCGGATGTCGGCCCCCGAGCCCGGGATCGCCTCGGGCAGCGGCGTGCTCTTCGCCTTCTTCTTGACCGTGTACACCGCCGTGCGGAGCGCGAGGGCGGCTCCGGCGAACCGCGCCCCGAGGGTGGCGGGGGTGAGCGACGCGTCGGCCGTCTGCTCGACGGCCGCGGCGTTCGCGACGATCCGGTCGGCCTGCTGCTCGGTGACCGCGGCGGGCGTGACCGGCGCGGCCTTCGTCGACGTCGAGGTCGGCGCCGGCGCCGCGGCGACCGGCCCCTGGCACCCGGTGAGGAGCACGGCCCCGGTCGCGAGGCCCACCGTGAGGGCGCTGAGGCGTCGCACGGAGCGGCGGCCCTTCGGTGCCACGACGACGGCCGGGCGCGCGGGCCGGTACTTCGGCGGGGCCGGCGGCTTCGGCATGCGCTGCGGCGGCTTGCGGCGGGGTCCCCGGCGGCGGCGCAGATGCACGAGCGCCCAGATGTACAGGAGCAGGCCGAGCAGTGCGAGCACGCTCCCGGTGACGATCATCGGTGTCGCCAGCGGCGTGGAGGAGCGGACCGGCCAGCTCACCGTCACCGTGGACGGGGCGGGAGCGGTCCCGTCGGCGGCGACGAGCAGCGACAGGCTGTCCGGCACGTTGACCGTCCAGTCGAGGCCGCCCGGCGCGCGCTGCTGATCGATCCACAGGTCGGAACCGTTCGGATCCGGGTGGCCGCCGCGCAGGCCCGCCACGACGGGCGCCGTGCGCACGTCGGCGGGCTGCACGGAGCCGTCGCCGCCGACACGGACGGTGGCGTAGCGCTGGCCGGAGAGCCAGGCGGTGACGTCCGCGGTGCGACCGTACGCGGCGAACGCCGTGCCGGATCCGGCGAGATGGAGCCGCTGCACGCCCGGGTGGGCCTTCAGGACGGCGCCGGGGATCACGACGTAGCGCACATCCTTCGGCGCGGCCGCCGAGACGGTGACGTGATCGGCGGGCTTCAGCACCGTGCGCTGAGCGATCCCGAACGCGATCAGCGCGGCGGCGACGACGAAGGTCACGAGGGCCAGCACGAAGCGCACGAACCGTCTCCTTCCCGTAGGTGGCGCGGAGGCGCCGGCGCCGATGGTAGGTGCGCGAGGGGCCCTGGGCCGGGACACCGGTCGGCGTTGCCCCGCATCCGGGGGGCGGCGAACCCGGACAGTGTAGTCGCGGCAGCGGAATCGCGGTCGGCCGGCTCCCGAACCCTCCGGGCCGCGCACCTACACTGGGCGGCGGCGCGACACGCCGCCACCATGGGACGGTTCTGCTGACGAGGAGCGACACGTGTCCGACGAGTCCGGCTTCACCACCGCGATGCGCGGGTACAACCGCGACGAGGTCGACCGCGCGATGCAGGAGCTGCGGCGCGAGCTGATCAAGGCGAACAGCGGGCTCGCCGACGCCCAGCGCGAGGTCAAGCGCCTCGCCTCACGGGTCGAGGAGCTCGACTCGGAGCTGGAGGAGGTCGGCAGCCCGACCTACGCCGGCCTCGGCCATCGGCTGGAGAACCTGCTGCGGCTCGCCGAGGACCAGGCCACGCGGGTCATCGCCCAGGCGGACATCGACGCCGAGCGGCTCCGCTCGTCGACGCAGGCGGACGTCGACCGCCTCCGCGTGGAGGCGGCCGAGCTCGCGGAGCGCCAGCTCGGCGACGCCCGCTCCCAGGCGGCCGCGATCCTCGAGGCCGCACGGGCCGAGGCCGACCAGCTGACCCACCGCGCCGAGCTCGGCGCCGAGACCACGACGCAGGACGCCCTCCGCGAGGCGGCCGCCATCCGTGGCGCCGTCGCGACGGAGGCGGCCGAGACCCGCGGCACCGCGAAGCGCGAGGCGGCGGCCATCCGCGCGGCCGCGGAGCGCGAGGCGGCCGAGCTGCGCGTCGTCGTGGAGCGGGAGACGGCGTCCGCCCGCGACGAGGCGGAGCGGATCATCCGCGAGACCGACTACGCCCGAGCGGAGCTGCAGCGCGAACTCGAGGCACGCCGCGCCGACGTGCACCGCGAGCTGGAGCGGCTGCGCACGGAGGCGCAGACCGAGGTGGAGCGCACCCGCGCCGATCTCGATCGCGACGCCGAGGCGATGCGGGCGGACCTCGCGCGCGAGGCGGCGGCGGCCCGCATCGACGTCGCCCGCGAGGCGGAGGCGGCGAGGGCCGACCTGCAGGCCGAGCTCGAGGAGGCGAGGGTCGCCCAGACGCGCGAGCACGAGGCGACCAGGGCCGCGCTCGAGCAGGACCTGGGCGAGCTGCGAGCCGAGACCGCCAAGGAGGTCGAGCAGGCCCGCCTCGACCTCGACGTCGAGATGAAGGCCCGCCGCGACGAGGCCGAGCAGGACTACCTCGCCCGCCACCAGGAGGCCGTGGCCTCCACCCAGCGCTACCTCGACGACGCGAACGCCCAGCTCGCCGACGCCATCCGCCGGGCCGCCGACAAGCGGCTCGAGGCGGACGCGCTCGAGATGACCATCGAGGTCGACGGCCGCAAGCGGCGTGACGCGTCGGAGACCGAGGCGGCCGAGCTGGTCGCGGAGGCCCGTGAGCGGGCCGCGGCCATCGTCCGGGAGGCCGAGGAGCGTTCCACGCGGCTCGTCCGCGACGCGGAGGAGCGGCTCGCGGAGCTCCGCGAGGAGCGCGACGGCATCGCGCAGTACTTCGAGTCGCTGCGGTCGGCCCTGGGGTCGGCCGAAGCCGTCGACATCGACTCCTGATCAGGACCGGTCCGTGAGGATCCGCAACGCCTTCCGCACGGGACTCGCCGGCGGCCTCGGCGTCCTCGTCGCGCTCGCCATCGGCGGCGCGGTCACCCACCTCGCCACGATCATCACCTACGTCGGCGCGGCGGTGTTCCTCGCCCTCGGGCTCGACCCGCTGGTGACGGTGCTGCAGCGCCTCCGGATGCCGCGCTGGCTCGCGATGGTCATCGTGCTCATCGTCGTGCTCGGGCTCGTCGCCCTCATCCTGCTCCTCGTGGTGCCGGTGATCGTGACGCAGACCGCGAAGCTCATCACCGGCATCGCCGACTACACGCAGGGGCTCTCCTACAAGACGTTCCTGAAACAGGTGCAGGCCGCCGTCGGCCCGTCGGTCGACGTGACCTCGATCGCGAACCAGATCACCAAGTACCTGCAGCAGAACGCCGGGAACATCACCGGCGGCGTGCTCGCGGTGGGGCTCGGCATCGCGGGCGGCCTGGGCGGCGCGGTGATCGTGATGATCCTGACGCTCTACCTGACCGCGTCCATGCCGGTGTTCAAGTCCTCGCTGTACCGCCTCGTGCCGATGTCGCGGCGGGAGCGGTTCGCGGGGATCGCCGAGCAGATCTTCCAGTCGGTGGGGCGCTACGTGATGGGGCAGGTCGGGCTCGCGCTCGTGAACGGCGTGCTGAGCTTCGTGTTCCTGACGATCGTCGGCGCCAAGCTGCCCGCCGTCTTCGCCTTCATCGCGTTCATCGGCAGCCTCATCCCCCTCGTCGGCACGGTCTCCGGGGCGGTGCTGATCGTCGCCGGCCAGCTGCTGCTGGCGGACCGGATCTGGCTGTCGAGCGGGCTCCCCGTCTGGCTGATCGTCGCGATCTACTACCTGGTCTACATGCAGGTCGAGGCGTACATCCTCAGCCCCAACATCATGAACCGGGCGGTCAAGGTGCCGGGCGTCGTCGTCGTGATCGCGGCGCTCGTCGGCGGCACGCTGCTCGGCATCCTCGGCGCGCTGATCGCGATCCCGGTCGCCGCCGCGATCCTGCTCATCATCGAGCAGGTGATCGTCCCGAGGCAGGCGCAGGCCTAAGGGACCGCGACCAGCTCCCGGGGCACCTCGGCCGGCAGGTGCGCGCGGCCGGGGGCCACCACCCCGACGATCTCGTCGAGCACCCGGCGCACCTGGTTCTCCCCCACCCAGAGGTGCTTCGCCCCGGGGACGGGCACGAGCCTCGCCTCCGGCACCACCGCGAACCGCCTCGCGGCCTCCTCGGGCCGCAGGAAGTCGTCGAGCTCCGGCACCAGCACGACGAGCGGCCTGCCCGAGCCGTGCCAGGCGGCGAGCTCCCGCTCGGTGGTGCTGTGCAGCGGCGGCGACAGGAGGATCGCACCCTCGATCGGGTGCTGGAGCCCGTACTTCAACGCGAGCTCCGTGCCGAACGACCAGCCGAGCAGCCAGGGCGCGGGCAGGCCGCGCTCGGCGACGAACGACATCGCGGCCGCCACGTCGTAGCGCTCGGCGACCCCGCCGTCGTACTCGCCCTCGCTCCGGCCCCGTGGACTCCCGGTGCCGCGGGTGTTGAAGCGCAGCACGGCGATCCCGGCGAGCGCCGGCAGCCGTGCGGCGGCCTTCCTCAGGACGTGGGAGTCCATGAATCCGCCCGCGGTCGGCAGCGGATGCAGGCACACGAGCGTCGCGACCGGAGGGGTGCCGTGCGGGAGCGCCAGCGCTCCGACGAGCACGAGCCCGTCGACCGTGACGAGCTCCACGTCCTCCCGGTCGGCCACGAGCTCGGTGCCGCTGCGGATCGGCACGAGGTCGCTCACGCGATCCGCCAGCAGTGCTGATGCCAGTGCCGCCGCGCCTCGAGGTCGACGGTCTCGCCGAGGACCCCGTCGGCCCGCCACACGACGACGTGCGCCGTGCCCTCGGCGATGGTGCGACCGCAGCCGGGGCAGCGGTAGGGCTTCAGCGCCTGCGCCCCCGAGACGGGCTGCACGTTCCAGCGGCGACCGCGGCGCGTCGCGACGCGGAAGACCGGGCCGACGCGCAGCGGCGGGTCCTCCTCGTCGTCCGCGGGCCCGCGGTGACGGTTGCGCCGTGGCACGAGCGGAGGATCAGTACCAGTTGTAGGCGTTGGAGTGCGCCCAGGCGCCGCACGGGGTTCCGTAGGAACCCCTGATGTAGCCGAGGCCCCAGCGGATCTGCACCCGGAAGTCGTTCTGCCAGTCGCCGCCGAACGCCGCCATCTTGCTGCCCGGCAGGGCCTGCGGGATGCCGTAGGCCCCGCTCGGGTTGTACGCGTGGGTGTTCCAGCCCGACTCGCGGTTCCAGAGATTCACGAGGCAGGAGAACTCCCCCGCGCCCCAGCCGTTGCTGGCGACGAGCTGCGCCGCGAAGGTCTGCGCGGTGCCGACGGGTGTGGTGTAGCTCGCGCCGCCGCCGGACGACCCGGAGCCGCTCGACGACGCGGCCGCCGTCGTGTCGTGGACCACGATGACGGGCTTGACGGCCTTGAACTTGTCACGCGTGACGCTGACGAGCACGTACCCGCCCTGGATCGCGAAGCGCTGCACCTGGTAGTCGGCGCTCCCGGCGCCGGCCTGCAGCACGGGTGCGGCCTCGGCCGTCGCTCCGGCGTACGGATCGGTGACCGTCACGAAGGCGATGCATGCGCAGGCGAGCATCGCGAAGGCGCTGAGCGCCCGCCGGCCGCGCGAGAACGGCCGCCGGTAGGCGGGGCGAGGGGGCTCCGCGACCCGGGCGCGGGGCCGCGCCGCGGTCGTCGTGCGGGGTCGGTGCATCTCCCGCACCACCGGGCGAGCGCCGTGCGCTGAACCCGTGGACGGGAGGGTAGGGGTGTCCGAGTGCCTTCCCACGATCCCGTCACCCTAGCAAAGCGGGAGATTCGGCCCAGGACGACACCCCGTCCGTCACAGGGGTCACATTCGTCACAGCACATCCCCCTTCGTGCTCAACGGACGGCGAGCATCACCTCGACGAGGCCGTCGATCAGCAGATCGACCTGGGCCTCGCGGTAGCCGTTCCGCGCGGGCCGGAAGGCGACGCCGCGCACCTCGTCGACGCTGAGCGGCGCGCCCTCCTCGAAGTACGCGCGCACGCGGTCGGCGAACCGGTCGACGTCCTTCATGCGATACCCCTGCACGAAGGCGCCGGCGCGCTCGAAGCGGTGCTTGTCGGGCCGCTCCATCCGCCCGATGATCTCCTTCGCGAGCGTGCGGGCCTCCGCGTAGTAGACCCGCTCCCCCGCCTTGCGCATCACGCGGTCGCGCTCACGGGCGGCGAAGGCGTCCTCGAGACGCTCGAGGGCCGCATCCACCGCCGCGGTGGCGTAGCCGCCCCGCTGCATCGAGAACGCGGTGCGCCGGATGTCGCCCGACGTCACGCCCGTGTTCGTGCGCTTGTCGTCGTAGGCGGCCCGAGCACTGGCGAGGAAGTGCTCGACCTCGTCGATGTCGTACCCGAAGCGCCGGCCGCGGACGCGCGGGAAGGGTGTGGTCGTCGCCATGGCGACATCCTGCCCTCAGCGCGCGAGGAAGAGCAGGAGCAGCGCCGCCGCGCCGGAAGGAAGCACGGAATCGATCCGGTCGAGGAACCCGCCGTGCCCGGGCAGCAGGCCCGAGATGTCCTTCACCCCGATGTCCCGTTTGATCATCGACTCGCCGAGGTCGCCGAGGGTGCCGCAGAGCAGCACCACGACGCCGAAGATCGGGCCGAACCACAGCGGCATGCCGAGCAGCCACGGCGCGAGCACGGTGGCCACGACCACGGCCGCGGTGGCGGAACCGGCGAAGCCCTCCCACGTCTTCTTGGGGCTGATCCGGGGCGCCATCGGATGCTTCCCGAACAGCAGGCCGCTGATGTACGCGAACAGGTCCGTGGCGACCACCACCGCGACGAAGGAGAGCGTCCACCACTGGCCGCCCCGCTGCGCGGTCAGCACGGTCGCGCAGGACCCCAGCCCCGTGACGTAGAGCTGGACGAACGCCGTCGTCAGCAGATCGCGCGTGAGCGGGCCCCGCCGGGTGGCGGACTGCGCCTCCTCGGCGACCCGCCAGGCCACCGCGAGCACCACGGCGCCCAGGACGGCGAGCAGCCAGCCGGCCGGCAGCACCGGCGAGCCGTCCGCGCCGGGCGACATCGCGAAGAACGCCACCGGCTGGGCGAGCACGCCGGCGGTCGCCGAACCGGCGCGGGGCACCCGGATGCCGGCGTGCCGCAGGGCGCCCGCGAGCTCGAAGGCGCCGAAGCCGACGAGCACGACCGCCACGACGAGGAAGAGCTGCTTCGCGACGATCAGGCTGAAGAGCAGCGCCGCGCCGAGCACGAGGCCGAGACCGATGGCGACGACGAGGTTGCGCCCGGTGCGGGCGGTGATGCGGGCGTTCGCCTGGTCGAACTGCAGCCGGGTCGCCCGCACCTGGTCGACGATGTCCGACCGCGTGGCCCGGATCTGCTCCTGGAGCTCGGCCGTCGTACGGGGGCGCCGTCGAGGGGGCCGGCCACCCTCGTCGTCCTCCACGCGCTACACCTCGAGCAGTTCGGCTTCTTTGCGCTTCAGCGCGTCGTCCACGGCATCGATGTGCCGCCGGGTGAGGGCCTCGAGCTCCTTCTCGGCCCGGGCCACGTCGTCGTCGCCGACCTCGCTCTTCAGCGCGTCGAGGTCGTCCTTGGCCCGGCGCCGGATGTTGCGGATGGAGACCTTCGCGTCCTCGCTCTTGCCGCGGACGATCTTCACGAACTCGCGGCGCCGGTCCTGCGTGAGCTCCGGAATGATCACGCGGATCACGGTCCCGTCGTTCGACGGCGTCGCGCCGAGGTTCGGGGCCGTGGCGATGGCCCGCTCGATCTCCTTCAGGGCCGTCTTGTCGTAGGGCGTGACGACGAGCATGCGGGCCTCCGGGGCCTGCAGCGACGCGAGCTGTCCGAGGGGCGTCGGGGAGCCGTAGTAGTCGACCGGGATGCGCTGGAACAGCGCGGGGTTGGCGCGTCCGGTGCGGACGGTGTTGAAGTCGTCCCTGGCGACGTCAACGGCCTTGGCCATGCGGTCCCCCGCCTCGGTCAGCACGTCCGCGATCACGTCGAAGTCCTTCCCGTCGGTGGCTGCGGCAGTCTATCGGGCGGACGCACGGCCCCGGCCGTCGCCGCTCACAGGTGCACCGAGGTGCCGACCTCCTCGCCGAGGATCGCTCGGGTGATCGTGTCGTCGCCGTCGATGCCGAACACGCGCATCCGCATGCCGTTGTCCATGCAGAGGCTGAAGGCCGTGGAGTCGACGACCTTGAGGCCGCGCTGCAGGGCGTCTGCGTAGCTCACCGATTCGAGCTTCACGGCGCTCGCATCGGCTCGTGGGTCGGCGGTGTAGACGCCGTCGACACCGTTCTTCGCGACGAGCACCTCGTCGGCGTGGATCTCGAGCGCCCGTTGCGCCGCGACCGTGTCGGTGGAGAAGAACGGCAGGCCGGCGCCGGCGCCGAAGATGACGATGCGGCCCTTCTCGAGGTGCCGGATGGCTCGCCGCGGGATGTACGGCTCCGCGACCTGGGTCATGGAGATCGCCGACTGCACACGGGTGGCGACGCCCTGCTGCTCGAGGAAGTCCTGGAGGGCGAGGGCGTTCATCACCGTGCCGAGCATGCCCATGTAGTCCGCGCGGGTGCGGTCCATGCCGCGCTGGCTCAGCTCGGCCCCCCGGAAGAAGTTGCCGCCGCCGACGACGACCGCGACCTGCGCGTCGGCCGATCCGGCGGCGATCTGCCGTGCCATGGACTGCACGATGTCGGGGGCGACGCCCAGCGTCCCCCCGCCGAACGCCTCACCGGACAGCTTCAGGACGACGCGGCGCATGTTCCCCCTCGGGTCTTGAGTCGGCCAAGGCTATCGGGACGGCCGGAGCGGGCCTCGTCCGCAGCGACGGTCGGGGGCGGGCCGGCACGGGAGCGGCGCGGCCCCCGAGGGAACCGCGCCGCCTCCGGTGCATGGTGCGCGTGGTGTCAGGCGCCGACCTTGATGCGGGCGAAACCGCTGACCGTGAGGCCCGCGTCCTTCAGCACCGCGCCGGTCGCCAGCTTGCTGTCCCGGGCGTAGGGCTGGTCGACGAGCACGACCTCCTTGAAGAAGCCGGTCAGCTTGCCCTCGACGATCTTCGGGAGCGCCGCCTCCGGCTTGCCCTCGTTGCGGGTCGCCTCGGTGAGCACCTGCCGCTCGTGCTCGACCGTCTCGGCCGGCACGTCCGCGCGGGTCGTGTACTTCGGGTCGTAGACGGCGATGTGCTGCGCGACCGACCGCGCGGTCTCGGCGTCGTTCCCGGCGTAGCCGAGCACGACGCCGACCTGCGGCGGCAGGTCCTTGCTCGTCTTGTGCAGGTAGACGGCGAACTGCTCGCCGCGGACCTGCTTGACGGAGCGCAGCTCGACCTTCTCGCCGAGCAGCGCGGCCTCGTCGTCGATGTGGGCCTGGACGGTGGCGGCGTCCAGCGGAGCGGCCTTGGCGGACTCGACGTCCGTGGCGCCGGCGGCGGCGATCGCGTCGAGCACCTTCTCGGCGAGCGCGAGGAAGCGCTCGTTCTTCGCGACGAAGTCGGTCTCGCTGGCGAGCTCGATCAGGGTCGCGACGCCGTCGCCGGCCTTCGCGGTGACGAGGCCGGCGGTCGTGGCGCGACCGGAGCGCTTCTCGACGCCCTTCAGCCCCTTCACCCGCAGGATCTCGATGGCCTTCTCGATGTCGCCGTCGGCCTCGACGAGGGCGTTCTTGCTGTCGAGCATGCCCGCGCCGAGGCGGTCACGCAGGGTCTTCACGTCAGCGGCGCTGAATGCGGCCATGGCTGACACTCCTTTCATGGCGAAGGGACGGCGGGGAGCCGGCCTTCTGGTCGAGGGAAAACGGCCGGTGGCCGCCCGGCGGCGAGAGGATCTCGCTGCGCGGACGGCCGTCGGCCGGATGATCCGGGATCAGGCGGAGGGCTCGGGGTCCTCGGTCGCGGCCGGGTCGGTGACCTTCTTCGGGCGACGCTGGGCGGGCTTCGACTTCGCGAGCTCCTCCGCCTCCACATCCGCCTCGGTCTGCGGCGCGTGCTCCGGCGTGAGGTCGTCGACGGCCACGGCCCTCAGGTCGGCGTCGGCCTCCGCGTCGGCGTCGTTCTCCTCCACGGGCGCCTCGGCCGGCGCCTCTGCGACATCGGACTCGGCGGGCGCGGACTCGACGACATCGGACTCGGCGGGCGCGGACTCGGCGACATCGGACTCGGCGGGCGCGGACTCGGCGACATCGGCCTCGGCGACGTCGGACTCGGCGTCCTCGGCCACCGTCTCGGCGCGGTCCTCGGACTCGCCCGTGACGACGGCGTTCTCGACGGTGTCGTCGGCCTGCTCGACCTGGAGGTCGACGGCCTCGGGCCCGGTCGGATCGACGCCGGCGCCGGCCTGCAGGAGCTCGCGCTCCCACTCGGCGAGCGGCTCGGCGCCGTCCTGGCTGGTGCCCTGGTGGCGCTGGATGAGGCCCTCCGCCGCGGCGTCGGCGATGATCCGCGTGAGCAGCGCGACGGAGCGGATCGCGTCGTCGTTGCCGGGGATCGGGTAGGCGAGCTCGTCGGGGTCGGCGTTGGTGTCGAGGATGCCGATCACCGGGATGCCGAGCTTCTTCGCCTCGTCGACCGCGAGGTGCTCGCGCTTCGAGTCGATCACCCAGATCGCGGACGGGGTCTTCGACAGGTTGCGGATACCGCCCAGGGTCTTCTCGAGCTTGTCGCGCTCGCGCCGCTGGATCAGCAGCTCCTTCTTCGTGTAGCCCT